>JBDRIE010000028.1:0-10997 GCA_043816165.1 Nitrospirota bacterium
CGTCCAGTTCGTATCTATCCGCATCATCACAAATTGTCTCATCTGCTGGACAAACACCACTTGTACATGGCTTGCATGGAGGTCTGATTCTTATGGAAAATTCTGTGGCTCTTTTACTTATTGGAGTTACTGTCATAAACGGATTTATGATTATAGGGTCCGGATCACCTGGTAAACTTTCATCGTAATACAACGGTATTGCAACACGATCTGTGGAACTGCTCCCGAAAGATAGTTTGTTCCAATTACATGAATAGTCGATTTGATTTATGTGAAGAACCGCCGGATCTGTTTCAATTTGCCCTTTATCATTAATCATTGCATTTGGCTGAGCATCCCAATTACCATTTTCCACCGTATTCCTATATAAATCGCAATTTACACCTGCATCTCCTGTACCTATTCCGGGCACAATATAGCATTCTGTACTGGAAATTCCCGGGCATTGGTATGCAGTGCCTCCACTCAACATGTCCACCCCCAGCTCATTCCGCCCCTTCACCTCCATGTTAATCTCAATATCCTTGCCGCCAATACTCAAAGGACCATCGATATTTCCACAAATTGTTGGATTTGTTGGTCCCCCACTTCCTTCCTCATACACACAATCCACCTCCGCCAAGCTAAATCCCGCCTCCCTCTGCGACATTTCATACTGCAAATACTCGATCACGGAGTCGGCTATGTCGCTGGCTTCGTTGTATTTGTTGGTGGTGGAGACGTTTTGGATTGTGTCGGTTGTGACTTGCTGGACGATTATTCCAAAAAGGCTCAACAGCATAAATATGCTCAAAGCGATGATTGCGATGAACCCACCTTCTTTCGTGATGTTAGATTTGCCCATAGTATTTTGTGCGCTTCGCGCGCTTGAGTTTGTAAAGTTGCTTCGCTTTGCTGCGCAACCGCTGGAATAATTTTGCCGCACCCATTATAATCAAGATATGCGAAATACAAAAGCTTTTACTTTGATTGAAGTTCTGCTGATAATTACCCTCATTGGGATGCTTGCTGTGGCGGCGTTTACGAGTTTTTTTGATACGAGCGCTACTTTTACGTTTTTCTCGGAGTACAAACCTATTATTCTGGATATGAGAAAAGCTCGGTCTTATGCTATTAACAACAAGGATAGTGACCTTTACGATAGATATGGAATTGCGATTTATCCCGATGAAATGATACTTTTTGGAGATGCGGGCGAGCCTTACGTGTACGACCCCCCGGCGGATCATGATGTGGATACTTTGAATCTTGCCCCTTATGAGATGAAATTTCTTTCCGGGGTAGGTGGGCAGATTTTGCCTATTTTCCTTTATTATGAATACGGTTCGGGTGAACTTTCGGCTTATGCGTCTACTGTTGGGGATCTGATTTTGATTGATAAAAAGGATACAAAAAGAATTGATTTAGAATTTACGGATAATCTTGAATTGAGTAAATATATCTACATATTCCAAGTTTCGGGTATTGCCGAGGAATCGGCGACGGCCCTTTAGGCACCTTATAAATTTCCTATGAAAATTAAACAAAACAAATCGGGTCTTATACTGACGGAAGCGTTGCTTGCTATCGCTATGCTGTCTATTGGATCTTTGGTGCTGGCTTCTATTATTCAAAATGCTGTTCGGACTACGGCGCTGTCGAAGAATTATCTGATCGCGCAGAATCTGGCTACGGAAGGAATGGAGACGATCAAGAGCGTGCGTGATACGAATTGGCTGCTGCAGGCGGATGAGCCGGAGTGTTGGTTGGAGAAGGAACCTGATATTGGTGGTGATATTTGTCTTGATGTAATGATGGAAGGTGGGAGTTATCTTCCTCAGGAAAATGGTGGGAAATGGAAAATGGTTGATGGAACTGGGGTTTTGAATTTGGAAGATGGTGACGATCCTGAGTATCAGATGCATGTGGAGGATGGACGGTATTCGTATAATGTTATTGGTGAGCCGACGATTTTTTATCGTGGAATAAATGTAGTTTCGATGGTGGGCACTGATTATGCGGTTTTCGAGGTGGTTGTGGAATGGAAGGAGGGGCAAAAAGTGCGGTCGTTGAAGAGGGATTTATTGCTTTATAACTTTAATCAATAATGAGAAAAGGTTTGTCTTTGATCGAGGTTTTGATTGCTGTCAGCCTTTTTGCGATTGTGGCGATGATTTCTAGTTCGATTTTGATTGATATTGTTCAGTTGGAGAAAAAGAGTTCCGTGCAAAATGCGATTTATGAGGATCTTCGGATTATGCTGCAATTGCTGACCAAAGAGATTCAGAGTGGAACGATCGATTATGATGAATATTATAATTATTGTGTGATTCAGGGGGCTGATGCGGGTGCGTTTTTTGGGGTGAATCATGGGGTATACGGGAGTCGATTTTTTGATCCGGGGAAGAGTTTGGATCCGGACCCATTTTATGTCGTTGAAAATCCAAAGGATCTTGGATTGGAGTGTTCATATATGAGCGGTGGTGAATGCGAGGTTGTTTATACTTTGTCGACCGATTTAAATACCGGACAAAATCCTTTTTATGGGGTAGCTGCGGATGCAAATGCGTTTGAGGATAGGGGTGTCGGAGGATGCAAGAATGGTGGTGTGACTGATGGCATTACTGATCATTTATTTTTGATTGATAATACTGGTACTCAGAAGACACTTATTGCGAAAAAACTTATAAATATTCTACCTGATGTGGATTATGCGATTGGATTGGTTCGAATGAGGGGAATTGATATTGATCAGAACGGACTTGTGGATACTTTTACTTGTTTGGATGAATTTGATTGTGATGCGAATGTTGCGGGTGCTTTGACTCTTCCTTATTTGGACTTGGTTGGGAAAAGCCCTTTGGAGATTGTTAACGACCTCATTAACCCTATTACTCTACCTCAAGAATTAGACCTTAATAGCCTTTTTGATGCTAATGCCACGCAGTTTGTGCCGATTTCTCCGTTGAGGGCGGATATACAGGAATTGAAGTTTATTATTCAACCGTTGGAGGATCCATACAAAGCTTTTGCGGAACCGGATTCTCGTGCTCATCCTACGGTTACGATTATTTTGACGGTGGGACTTTCCGAAAATGCGGAGCTGGATTATCCGGGTGAATTTGAACCGATTACCGTGCAGACTACTGTGGCTGCGGGTGTGCTTGGGCGTATCGAAACATATCCTCCTGTGAATGAGATAATGAGTGGGGCGGGTACGGGCTGGATCGATAATGTGATTCCGGGACTTAGTACTCCTTAATTAGGTTACTAACGTTTGCTAGGCGATATTTTTCCTATCCTCTTTATCTCCCAACTCTAAAAAATTCTTCTTGCTTGTAATTTTCTTTCCACTCTTTTTTTCAACATCTTTCCGTGCCTTGCCCGCAACTTCCCCACCTTCCCAAGCGGCTGTCTTGTTTTCTTTAAATCCTTGTGCGTCTCTGTTTTTTGCGATTTCTGTTGTCGCGGCTTCGCCAAGCATGGAGAAGATTAATTCAAGGTCAGTCATATGGTCTCGCAAATTTTCACGTTTGAGATTTTTATACTTCTTGTATTGACCTGGTGTCATACCGAAAGTAGCTTTAGAAATTTCCGCTGTTAATATTGCATATTCCTTGCCCTCTTTTACTCCGCGCTTTTGCCATTCCTCTGTCAGTTCATCTCTAACCGCTATTCCCCTCATCCTTTTTTCAATCCAGATGTCGGAATATCCTTTTGCTTTGTAGATAGCTCTGGTTCTTTTTGTCGCAAGCTCGGGATTTTCAATTTCCTGTACTCTTTCATAACCTACTTTTGCCAACCATCTTTTGAACGGCTCCGCTTTTGGGGAAGGAATGGATTGAATTATTCTGAAAATCCCTTCCGTATCGGCGCAATTCATCTTTCTTTGTTTGCCATCTTTGGCAATCATGTCAAGAGGGGTACAAATCGTCCCCCACTTGACACTAAGCTCATTATCACGCGATTTCATCTTTTTTATATAATCTTTAACATTTTTGGAATCTGTCAGAATTTCAACAACATTTGACACAGAAAAATACCACTGATTATTATGCCAAACACGAGCAATTTGTTTTCCCCGGAACAAGGCTAGAGATGCATTTTCTTTTTTCATAAATGATATGAATTTAAAGTATAGAGGGAGAGTTGCATATTAGTACTCAAAAAAACAAAGTCAATAAAAATCAAGGGATAGTCTGGTAAGTTTTTCTCAAAAGTTTGAGAAAAATAGGATCAAAAAATTTTACAAAAGAAACGAAAGGATTATAATGCCGACCTGGGCTTGTAGGGCGATTCCAGAAAAATCAGACAATCATATAACTTTAAAATATGTTTTTAAACCTTAAGTTTAAGATAACAAAGGTGATTTTGTTGTCTTTTGTTTTGAATGTGTTTGCACCGGTTCTTTCGCCTGGTCTTTCAGCTATGGCAGAGACGGTTTCCGATAAAGATATCGTTTTGGAAACAAGTGTGGAACAAAGTTCGACAGTAGAAAAAACAGAAAATTTGTACTACTCGAAATTGATGCGTGAAGTCCGGCTCATAAAAGAAGGGAAAGTGGATAACACCAAGGAAGCAAAGCTACAAGCTATCAACGATCTGGAACGCTTTATGGAAGAGGAAAAAGCGCGTTTGGACAAGCTCGGTGTGGACAAGGAAAAACAAAAGAAATATTTTGAGTTATTGGAATTGCAACTCACAGATGTGAAGTCTCAAACAGATGCTTCTCTGGATGAATTTGAGAAGGTGACAGAATTTTACAAGGAAACTACTCTGCCTCTTGGTGAAAGTCTGGATTCGGTGAAGGAAAGCCAATTTTTCGATTCAACAAAAGATTTGAGAATAGAAAATCTGGAAAAACCTTCCAAATTTTATTTTGGTGACGAGGAGGTAACTGTGAAATCGCTCAGCATTTCGGATCCTGGCGCAGATGAGAAAATTTCTCAGACTAAACAGCCGGGTACTCTCTTGAGATCTCTTTTTGGGATTGGGATTGCATACGCTATCGACATTCAGTATATGCCCGTTCTTGAGGATTTGCAGGCGGATGGTGAAGTGATTATTTCAAGTTCTATACGCGATCTCGCGCATGACTTGAACAATAATCCGGTAGAGATTTTTAATTATGTCAATAATAACATTAACTACGAACCATATTTCGGAGCAAAGAAAGGCAGCGTAGGCTGTCTGCAGGAGCGGGTGTGCAATGATGTTGATACCGCTTCTCTCACTATCGCTCTTATGCGTGCCGCGGGGATTCCGGCCAGATACAAAAAAGGTCTGGCGGTCCTACCTGTTGAGCAATTGCAAAATCTGCTCGGGGTTGATGAGACCAAAACGGCTTATTATGTATTTTATGCCAACAATGTTCCGGTCTATACATTATCCGGATCGCAGGCCGGTGTGGATATTGACCTGGCGGATTTTACATACGAAACTCGTCTCGTGTTGGATTGGGTAAATGTGGAAATCTTTTATGATTACGACGAAAGAGGGGCAAACATTCCAAACATAATGGATTTAAGTGAAGTTGCTACAACTCAGGATTTACAGGCGCTTTTTGCGGATTCTTACAAAAAACAGTGGATTCCCGTGGATGCGGCGATGAAAATATATGATAGAACTCAAAATGAAATAGTTCATGATACGGCCAATTTTGACACCATGGCTTTCTGGCTGGACTTTTTGCAATATCAGGGAGACCTCTCCCCCATCGCCAAGTACATTCAAGATCTTCTGACACAAACAGGCAGTGATATTACGTTAGCTCAATACCAGTCAACAAAAGAAATTCAACCGCGACAGTTTGATGTTTTGCCTTCGTCACTTTCGTACATCTTATCGCAAGGCACCCCAAGCGGTGGTGATCCTATTTTGATGGAAACATGGTCGCAATTGCCGAATGATCGCCGTTTCCAGGTGACTCTTTCGCTTTTGCTGGAATCGGATAGTTCCGTAGTTTTTTCGAATACTTTTTTTGGAAGCGAGATAAATAATAAAGGGGTGGATCTCATGTATCAGGGAGCTACTCCTGCTGACGAGGCGGTTATAGAGAGTTATGGAGGCATTCATGCGACTCCGGCGGCTTTGGTTGATATTCAGCCGTATTTTCTTACGGATTCCGGCAGGTATGATGGGGCTTCTAGTGTCGGTATCGGAGAATCTTTGATTTTGCAGTTTGAATATAGTGTTGGTGGCAATTTGATTTATACCGATCAGAAATATTCTGTAGCCGGCAATCAGGAGGGAATCTATATGGTTTTGTCGAGGGTATTGGATAATCCTTATTTCACGGACGGTTTGAACGACAATTCCGAAATCCTGCTTGAAGGAAATACCGGACTTGCGTGGAAATATATCAGGGAAGTGGAGAAGGATTCGGATTTGCTGGCTAAGACTTTGGATTATAAATATGATCTGGAATTTTTCCGCGCAGTTGTGACGCAAAACAGAGTTTTGGCTGAAGTGGGTGGCATTCCTACAACTTTTGATTTCGAGGGGCTGACAATCGATGCTTCTTTGTATATCAACGACTATTCAAACAGGGGAGATTTCAGGGAGCATCAAGAGGATTTCCGATTGTTGTTGGGGGAAAACGCTTCGTATTATGAGGGGCAATTATTCACCGACGTTGCGGGACTTGAAGGAATTTCAACTGTAACAGGGTTGCAGTATGCTTATGATAATCCCGGGACATATACCGTGCATACGATTGATGGTTCGAATGAGTCGGTCATTGATACTCTCGCTCTGAGCGCGAATACCAAGGCTAATATGCATGCCGATGTGCAGGCGGGTAATACAATTATCACTCCCGACCGGCCGGTTGTTTATGAGAATTTTGATGGAAGTTTGTACATTTCTTTGGCTTCGGATGGTACGGGGACTTATGCTATTGGAGAGCAGGTGAGTAATGGGGGGTGGACGGTGGATGATTTTCAGTATGCTAGTTATTTTCCTCCTATGGGTATGATTACGGAATATTTATCGTATTCTGATAGCACAAAACAGGTGTGTTTTGAGGATAGTATGTATGGGAATCCTGATTTGTGTATGGCTAGTTGGGCGGAACACAATGAAACAGAAACTAATAATCCGGGTTATCAGGATCAATATGGTTGTTTATGCTCAAGAGGAACAAATACGTATAGCGATTTAGATTATGCTTATGGGGAGGTTGATACTACATACATTTTGACTACAAATTTTGCTAAATTTTATGCTTCCAATGGTTCTTATGGATCTTCTGGTTATTGGGTAAGCGAGCAAACGGTTAGAAATAAAATTAATTCCGTAGCTAATCAATACCCTTCCGGCGAGAAGTATTCATTTTGGTTTTCTCCCGTTGTAGGGACTTATTTGCAGTCTTTCTGCACAAGTAAAGATTTATTTACTGATTGTTATGATTGGAATACAGGCACCATCTATTACAGTCCTGATTCAAATCAGGGAGAGGCTTATTTAGTTGTCGGCGATTTTCTTGAGAAACTCGGAGAAAAGTTTGGAAATGATAACAATTTTGTTGTTAAAAAAGTGGGGCATGCCACTGGCATAGAAGGAGAAGCGGCTGAATATCCGGGAGAAACTTTTTATCTAAGGGATACGAATGGATATTATCAAAATTTTATAAATGGACAATTATACAAGGAAACAAATTGGCTTAATGAAATGATGTATATTCCCGGAAAAATCGCGGAGTGTTTTAATAATCCTTCGATTTGCGGTCAATCGGGAGGAGGAGGAACAGGAGGTTATTTTGGTTTCCCTATAGGAGATCCGGAACGAGGAACTGACGGTTCTTGGTATCAGAGTTTTCAAAATGAAAAAGAGATTCATTTGCAAACTAATGGACAAATAGAAGTCACTGATCTTCGTCACTATAGATGTCAAGTTTATGGAGATGTCACCAGTTCTTTTAAGCTTAAGCTTTATACTGCACATGGTATTTGGAACGGAGTGAAAGATGTTATTGGAGGAGTGGCTGTTGATTTACCTTTGTTAATTGGGGGAGTTATTAAGACAATAGGGAAAGTGGTTTTTAATCCAGCAGATAGTTACGTTGAGACGAAAGAGATAATTCAAGAATTAGCACAAATAGCTGATGACATAACCTGGCAACAGGTGTGGGAAGTTGTTAATGATGGTGGAGATCAGGCTCTTATCGCTATTAAAAGCGAAATAGATACGGCTGCATGCCCGGCAAGAGAAAGTTATTTAGCAGGATATTTTATTGGATCGGCTGTTTCGATTTCAAAAGTTATTAGTGGATTAAAATGGGGCAAGAATTTACCGGGGCATTTTAAAACTGCCTTATTGAAAGTAATTAAGAAGGTGGATAAGTTTGGATTTAGAAAAGATAAGTTGCTGAATAGTCATTTTATTGATCATGGAGCCGATTTTAATGCTGTAGATGCAAGTGATTACTTGAATAAGGCTAATAGATTTTTTAGTAGTTTGGATAGTAATATTTTGGTGAAGATTAGAAAAAAAGATACTGGATTCGGGGGATCCAAAGGAGATATTATTAAATATGATCCTTTAACGGATGAGTTTGCTGTTTTAAGTCAGGATGGATTTTTTAGAACTTATTTTAAACCTGTTCCGTTGCTGAATCACAAATACAATACAAATTTAGAATACTTTAACGCTCAATAATTATGACTTATCATTGTATAGTTACGGACACCTGTCCAGTCTGTGGATATTTTGACTCCACAGGAGAAGTTTTTGGTCCAAATGGTGAATATGCTTATCAGGAAAATTGTCCATCTTGTGGAACGCAATTTGGCTATAATGATTGTCTTATAAGCCATAGAGTTTTAAGGAAAAGATGGGCAAAAGACGGATTCATCTGGGATTCTAGATCTTTAGAAGACAAGCCTAAAAATTGGAATCCAACAGCTCAACTAAAGAATTTACAATTAAGTGATCAAGAAATAAAAGATTTAGTTAGATTGTCTGACCCAACTAAATGTGATGATTGGGAATTTCTTTCATTTAGAAATCTGGATGAAGCCAGAAAATATAAAAATATTTATTTAATCATGGAGGGAGATTATGGAAGACAAATTTATCTATCAGCACCAATTGAATTAATTAAGTGTAGCGAGAAAATATTAGAAAAACTCTTGCAGAAAATAGATAAAATTCGCTGTAATGATACCGGGGGAGCGAAAATTTGTTTTGAAGGCATGCAAAAAGGTCAAATAATTTCTGCTAGTGTAAGCAAAGGAATTGCTGATAATAAATTGTGGGTACACAAAGAACTGGAACATATGAAAGACGAGATTAATGGTATTCTTAGAGGAAAAAGGGAATAATTACCCTGATAATTTAACTTATTTTAACGCTCAATAATTATGAATAATAATTTAAATCAACAGTACGACATATGTTTCGTGTGTGGATATATGGGAGAGAACATATACGAAGAAGCATATCTATCATGCCCGTGTTGTGGTTCTATGGGGGGAGAATACGAGAATCGAGAAAATACTTACAGATTAGAAAGCTTAAGAAAAAGATGGGCAAAAAATGGATTTCAGTGGCATTTAAAAAAAGAAAAGCTAAAAGATTGGGACCCAAAAAATCAACTAAGAAATTTAAAATTAAGTGCTAAAGAGATAAAAGAATTAATTCAATTATTTGATCCCAAAGAATATGAAAAAAAAATTAAAGAAACAGTTTTAGAACCAAAAGATTCAGCTTTTTTATCATTTGGAACTTTGAAAGCAGCAAAAAAAAACAATAATGGTTATATGTATATGAAAGGAGATTTTGGCAATCAAGTATATTTATCAATTCCAGCAAAACTCATAAAATGCGATGAAGAAACATTAAAAAAACTTTTACACAAAATAGACGAGATTTGTCATAACGATTTCATGGCATCATGCATTCTTTTTAAAAACAGGAAGGAAGGTCAGATAATTTCTGGGGGGCTGGGGGGTGGAATTGTAGATAATAAGTTATGGGTGCATAAGAAATTAAAACATTTGGAGGATAAAATCAGTCTTATTTTGAGTGCTAAAGTGGGGATTTTTAGAAAAAAAATTGATTTTAAAATACTCACTAATACTAGCAATGAATTAATTGAAGGACACGAAAGCGCAGTCCGAAAAATGGTTTCCGAATCAAAAGGCAAGAAATACTTTTCTTTTAAAAGTTTAAAGAACGCAAAAAAACACGAGAAATCTTACTTAATAATGGAAGGAGATTATGGAGGGCAGATTTATTTGTCATTTCCAGTTAAATTAATTAAATGTGACGAAGATGCTTTAAGAAAACTTTTAAAGAAATTTGATCAGCAATGCTGGGATGACATGGAGGGAACTGGTATGTATTTTGAACAAATGGAAAAAGGACAAAGAATTTCTGGAGGAATGGGTGGTGGAATTGCAGATAATGAATTGTGGGTACACAAAGAACTGGAACACATGAAAGACGAGATTAACGGTATTCTTAGAGGGAAAGGGAAAGTTGATGAATTTACAAAAAATAATTAATAACTTTGCAATCATGATCCTGGGCGACGGTTTGAACGACAATTCCGAAATCCTGCTTGAAGGAAATACCGGACTTGCCTGGAAATATATCAGGGAGGTGGAGGAAGATTCGCGTTTGCTCTCTGGAGCTTTGGATTATGAATATAATCTGGAATTTTTCCGCGCCGTTGTGACACAAAACAGAGTTTTGGCTGAGGTGGGCGGAGTTCCTACAACTTTTGACTTTGAAGGGCTGACAATCGATGCTTCTTTGTATATCAACGACTATTCAAACAGAGGAAATTTCAGGGAGCATCAGGAAGATTTCCGATTGTTGTTGGGGGAAAACGCTTCGTATTATGAGGGGCAATTATTCACCGACGTTGCGGGACTTGAAGGAATTTCAACTGTAACAGGGTTGCAGTATGCTTATGCAAATCCGGGGATTTACACGGTGTACACCATTGATAGCTCTAATGAGACTGTCATTGATACTTTGGCTTTGAGCGCGAATACTATGGCAAACATGCA
>JBDRIE010000029.1:0-5604 GCA_043816165.1 Nitrospirota bacterium
ACACACGATCAGATGGAAGCAATGACAATGGCGAGCCACGTCGCAGTAATAAATGAGGGAAAACTACAGCAATATGCTCCTCCCATGGAAATATACCGCAGACCGGAAACCCTGTTCGTAGCCGAGTTCGTAGGCAGTCCCGCAATTAATTGTTTTACTAGTAACAACCCTATCTCCGGACACGTTTTTCAGCTAGTCTTCAATTACTTGAAGAAAATGAGGAATAATGTTGAAGAGTTATCCCAAGCCCATACCATTGGTGTCCGTCCTGAATCCATTCGCATGGTTAAAAATGGAATAGCTGCGCCAGAGGGTTGTTGGCTACATAAAGCCGTGATCGACACCATCCTCCCTACAGGTCCAGAATGGATTGTTTCTGCAAAGATAGGAGAATACCTTTTCTTTTTCTCCACCGATACTGAACCATTTCTTCAAAGAAATAAGTCTGTGGAACTGATGGTGTTTGAGAAAGATTTTCACGTTTTTAATGAAAAAAATAATCGTATAGCAGACACGCAGAAAGTTTAATAGGAAACAGTAATATATGAATAAAAACTGCAAACCAAAAACCATTTTGTTTGATGCAGGTGGTGTCTTGATAGATGTAAAACTTCGTCAAGAGGGTTTTCTTGACGTGGCGAGAATAGTGAATACTCTTCTGATAAGATCAAGTGGGACATGCCTGGGAGAGAAGCGAATACTTATTGATTTAGAAGCTGCTGCTACATATAGCAGTTGAAAGTTTGCCCAGTCGTACCGGGCTGGACTGCGCGAGATTATTCATAGGGAATTTTGGGAGGATTTTGTAGCTTCCGATTGGCCAGTGGAAGCACAAAGGGCGGTAACCGCCCATGCCTCTGATTTAAGCTGGAAGTACGCTAAAACCACTCACACGGCTAAGTAGTAATATATTCAATATTAAAGGTAGGCGAAATATGGAAAATTCACTAGTACTAAAAAAATTATCTCGGAAGCTAATGGACATAGCTGCAGAGAGTTCACTGAAGGTAGCTCCATATCTAATGGAGGTATTTAAAAATGGGATCATCCCAGAGGAAAAAAAAGGGTATTATGATCTGGTAACCGAAGCAGATAGAATTACTGAAGCTCTTCTGGTAAAGTACTTGATCCAAGCTTATCCAGATTCTTGCGTAATAGGAGAAGAGAACGGGGAACAGGGAACAGGTTCAGTCAGCTGGATTATCGATCCAATCGACGGGACCAATAATTTTGTCTCTGGCATCCCCTTTTTTTGCATATCCATTGGTGCAGTTTATGACGACAAAGTAGTTGCAGGCGTTATCTATGACCCCGTACGACAGGAGATGTTCAGTGCTTCACTGGACGGCGCATTTCTAAACAGGGAAGCAATTACCTCAAATGGTAATGTTAGCGATAATACCTCACTTTTGTTGACAGGTTTCCCTTATGAAGGTGGCGTTGTTCGAGATGAAGACTTCTTATTCTTCCAGCAAATCATTGGGAATTTCCGTGCGGTACGCCGCCTTGGCTCCACCGCTCTTGAAATGGCTTATGTTGCTATTGGCAGGGCAGATGTCACCTTCCAAACGAACGCAAATTCCTGGGATGTGTCAGCGGGTATGTTTATAATTAAACAAGCTGGAGGTCACTACTATGTGCCGGAGGGAACGGCAGATCATAATAGACCAGAATGGAAATCGCCTAGGTTTGTGGGTGCTTGCGTTGATTTTAATTTAAAGAAATCAGTGCTAAAACAACTACTGATTAGTAGAGGAGGGATAGTTTAATGAAGGAGCTAACACCCCTGAGAAGCAGTATCCACTTTCATACCTACGCCAGCGATGGTAGTGGAAGTATAAGCGATATATGTAAAGCTGCCAGACAGGAAGGGCTTGATTGTATAGTTATCACCGATCATAATACGTTTGGCCATAACATAAACGGATATGCTGGAAACCTCCTTGTTATCACTGGTGAAGAAATCACTCCTCAATATCAAGAACGGATTACTGAAACAGGCGCGATTAAAGGGGTTTCTACAAACAACCACATTCTTGCGCTCGGACACGAAAAATGCATTGGTAATGTGGACTGTACACCTCAGGAGTTCATTAATCTTATTCATGAATACGGTGGTATGTCTTTTCTAGCTCATCCTGATGAACCGGGTCATCTGTGGGTTGACTGGAGCGTCACAGGTTTTACTGGGCTTGAAATATGGACTTACAAAGCTGCCTGGAATCGCGGATCTGTCCACGCTCCTTCCATAACATATGCCTGGCGTAATCCTGACAGTGTCCTGGCTGATCCAAATGAGCGTGAGATCAGTGCCTGGGACAAGATGGGAAGGCATCGGCGTATTGTTGGGTTGGGCTGCACAGATAACCACAACTATGTTTCTTCAATCGAAGGTGTCGAACGGACTGTTTTTTCATGGAATGTGGGATTGACAGGTATCGTTAGTTATGTCTTGGTTGAACCCGATGAGTTCGACAGGGACCCTGTCCGTGCATTCCTCGATTCGATTAAGAAAGGACGGGTGATTATTGCCCATGACGGTCTTTCTATTGCTAAGGGGTTTTCGATTAAGGCAATAAATCGGAAGGCAGAGAAAACCTTTTGGCCAGGTGACTATCTGGAAAACTGGAAAGGAATTTGCGTTGAAATATTCAGTCCGAAAATCGCGTCGATTAGTGTTTTGAAAGATGGATCTATATTCTATGAGAAGAAAGCACAGTATTGTGAAGTACAAGTGGATGGTCCTGGGGTGTGGCGAGTTGAAGCTCGTCTCGATGGACGACCTTGGATCTACACCAACCCATTTTATATCGGAGTATGGGGTAATAAGGAGGACTAAAATTATGAAAGCAATTTTCTTTGATGCGAATGGTGTAATATATTATCGGCAAGAACATAACCGTTATTTGAAGGACTTCTTGCTAAAGAATAACCTTGCGTTGCTGTCCGGTGGTATGCTGTCTGCTCAAACAGAAAAGTTTCACGATGCAGCCCTAAAAGGTCAAATTCCACAAGAGGACTATTGGAACGCAATTCTTGAAGCTTGTGGTGTGAAAGATTTATCGCTATTGAAGAAGGGACGAGCAGCCATTAAAAAGGATCATAAAAATATTGTCCTATTCCCAATGGTGAAAGTTACTCTTGATTCCCTTAAGGAAAGGGGGTTTTTAGTAGGAATAGTAACCGACGCGGGAGTAAGTAAATCAACAAAATTGGCTTGGTTTAAAAAACAGGGATTAGATATCGTATGGGACGCATATGCCAACTCGATGGATCTGAAAACCCGTAAACCGGACTTGCGTATGTTTGAAGCTGCATTAGAAGAAGCAGGTGTGACGGCAGATGAAACGGTGTTCGTTGGCCATGATGCAAGAGAACTTAATGGAGCTCGTCGAGCTGGCCTTCGAACGATTGCATTCAATTATGATCCTGATGTAGAAGCGGATTATTTTGTAGATAAATTTGAAGATTTGTTGATTTTACCTATCCTATGCCAGGTAGAATAAAAAAAGAGGGTGTAATGTAAGGAACCCTAAATCTTCTTACACACTTTCCCCATTTATAAGTAAATTATTGTTAGTTTTAATCCCTCTGTCATTGCGTGCTTTTGAAGAAAGCGTGCAACTTCATTCGCAGCTATTTTTTAAAAAAAGAAGGATTTTTCAAATCTTTTGTCGTATTAGTATTAGGATGTAGAAAAATTGAAAAAGACTAATTTTTTTAACTTCTGGTGGCGATTCAATAAGGCAAATATATATTCTTGAAGTGTGTCAAAGAACCGTCCCCTTGACAATTCCCCTTGATAATTTGAAAGGAGAAACCGCTATGGAAAACAAAATAAAAATTTATGAGACCATGAACACCAAAAAATTCACAATTTTGCACTCCAATGACATGCACGGCGATTTTCTGGCCGAAGTGCAGGGAGAAAAGGGCGAGTTAATCGGCGGATTGGCTTTATTATCTGGCTATATCAATAAAGTGCGGGAGGAAGAAGAAAATGTTTTGTATTTAATTTCCGGCGATATGGTTCAGGGCTCTTTGATTGATTCGGAATACAAAGGTATTTCCACTATGGAAATCATGAATTATCTTGCGCCAGATGTAGTATCGTTGGGCAATCATGAATTTGATTATGGTTTGCCGCATCTATTGTTCCTGGAAAAGATGGCTAATTTTCCCATTGTTAATGCTAATTTATACATCAAAAAGTATTATAAAAGATTGATGCGGCCCTATTTAATTATCAATAAAGCCGGTTTTGACATTCTGTTTACCGGGATTATTACAGAAAAAGTAATGGATTCTCTTAATCAGGATAACTTAATCGGCAGTTTTGTCAGTTTGGAAGAAGCCAGTACTGAAATTGGCAAAATCACAAATGCCTACAAAAATGATGACATTGATCTGACCATTATTTTGACCCACATTGGCTATGAATCAGATATAGAGCTGGCTAAAATGCTCAAGCCGGAATGGGGAGTGGACCTGATTATCGGTGGTCATTCGCACACCATACTGGATAAGCCGACTAATGTGAATAACATTTTAATTTCTCAAGCCGGAGTAGGAACCAACCAAGTCGGCCGTTTTGACATTGTGGTAGATGATGACACCAACAGCATCGTGGATTACAAATGGCAGTTGATTCCGATTAATAACAAACTGGCCAAGCCTGATAAGGCACTAATGGATTACATTGAATCATACAAGAAAATAGTTGACCGCAAATACAATAGCTTGGTCTGCAAGCTGGCAGAAAAGTTAACTCACCCTCATCGGATGATTGAGACTTCTTTAGGCAATCTAATTGCTGATGCTTTTGCTGAGATTGCTGAATGCGATGTAATGTTCGTGGGTGCCGGATCTATTAGAGTTAAAGAGTTCGGCCCGATGGTTACTTTGGGCGATTTAAGGACTTGTTTTCCTTATGATGATATTTTAAGGAGATTTTCCATTACCGGGCAACAACTAAAAAAGATATTCATTCATATTATGCGTGAAGAGAATCGGAACAGTGAAGGTGAATGTTATCAGGTTAGTACTGGTATTGAAGCGGTTTACAACGATTTGACCAAAAAATTAGAATCCTTTAAATTTAAAGGGAAACCGGTTAGCGATAATCAGCAATATAAAATCTGTCTGCAGAGTTATTCTTTTAACAGCTGTGCTGATTATCTGAATATCACCCAAAAAGAACTACTATCTTTCGGTCAAGGCAAGGTGGTTTCTACTTCAGCTCAAGGGGTGTTGGAAGAATATTTAAGGAATCATCAGAATATCAGCCGTAAAGTGGAGGGAAGGTTGGTTTATAAATAAAAAGAAATACGGGGCCAGATCTTGAAATATACAGTATGTCTATACCTTAAAAGATATAGCAGAATATATCGGTGTGCATTATACTACAGTGAGCAGAGTGATTAAAAATCGAGCGGGAAGACGAAAAGTGATATTACAAGACTTGACCCTTTAATTTTTTAAAGAGGTATGCTTAATTGCTAAATCTATTAGAGAATGGAATTATTCAGTCGATAAAACAAATAAAAGGAGGTATAGAAGAAAGCTTCAGTGCTGCAATCCCAATTTGTTTAGGTTATTTACCGT
>JBDRIE010000030.1:0-7907 GCA_043816165.1 Nitrospirota bacterium
CTAGACACCCTTTACGCCCAGTAAATCCGAATAACGCTCGCCTTATACGTATTACCGCGGCTGCTGGCACGTAGTTAGCCAAGGCTTATTCTGAGAGTACCGTCAGTATCTTCCTCTCTAAAAGGGCTTTACGATCCGAAGACCTTCATCACCCACGCGGCGTCGCTGCGTCAGGCTTTCGCCCATTGCGCAATAGTCCTCACTGCGGCCTCCCGTAGGAGTCTGGCCCGTGTCTCAGTGCCAGTGTGGCTGATCGTCCTCTCAGACCAGCTACCCGTCATAGTCTTGGTGAGCCATTACCTCACCAACAAACTGATAGGCCGCAAGCACCTCCCACACCGAAAAATCTTTACCCATGACCTAAAGGCCTCGGGACCATCCGGTATTAGCACCTATTTCTAGATGTTATCCCTGAGTGTGGGGCAGTTACTAACGTGTTACTCAGCCGTTCGCCGCTCCTCGCACTCCATCGGCAACCCTATTAGGTTGTAAACAAAGTGCGAGGCGCTCGACTTGCATGTATTATACACACCGCCAGCGTTAACCCTGAGCCAGGATCAAACTCTTCGTTAAAAAAAGTTTTATCCACAACTTAGAGTTGTGAAAAATTTGTTTTTGATTAAAACATCAGTTTCTCTATTACGCTCTAAATGTTAAAGAACAAATATATCGAATATCTACCTAAGCAGAAGCAGTCTATTTAAATTAATATCCAAAGTCAACATATTTTTAGAGAGCATACTATAACGAATATCACCCCCTAAGTCAATCGTAAGAAACTGAATCCTAAGCCGTTTTCTGGTATACTTTTACAGATAAGTTCAATTATTTACCTTAATTCCAAAAAAAATGACAAACAAAAGAAATTCACAAGGACTAGCCGATCCAATTTCTGACTCTGTATTAATCCCTACAGTCATAGAAAAAACACATCAAGGAGAAAGAGCCTTTGATATTTATTCAAGATTATTAAAAGACAGGGTGCTTTTCCTGGGAACCGCGATTGATAGCAATGTTGCAAATCTGATCATTGCTCAACTTCTTTTCCTGGAAAATGAGAATCCAAATCAAGACATTACTATGTATGTTCACAGCCCGGGAGGACACGTAACTGCCGGTCTTGCAATTTATGACACAATGCAATACATAAAACCTGATGTTTCAACTGTGTGTATTGGAATGGCAGCCTCCATGGGTGCTGTACTTCTTGCCGGTGGAGCAAAAGGAAAAAGATTTGCCCTTCCAAATTCTGAAGTAATGATCCATCAACCTCTTGGAGGAACAGAAGGACAAGCTTCAGACATCAGAATCCACGCTGACCACATCATGAAGACCAAAGACAGACTAAATAAACTATTAGTAAGTCATACAGGTCAACCAATGAAGACAATCGAAAAAGACACAGACAGAGATTTCTTTATGGGTGCCGACGAAGCCAAAAAATACGGAATCATAGATGCAATAATTCAAAAAAAGAAAGCTTAGGAGCCTTTCAAGACCTTAAGACCCCCCATTCAATTGATGCTTATATCTTTCAGCGTATTCTACTGCGAATTCAACAACACTTTTCGCGATATTAACTCCTGAGGCTTGTTCCAATTCCTTAAATCCGGGATTCGCATTAACCTCCAAAACAACCGGTCCCGACTTCCCTCTCATTATATCAACCCCCCCATAATACAAATCCAAAGCCTGTATTGATCGAAGAGCTATATTTGTTTCTTCTTCCGTAATATCAACTGCACTTCCTTTACCACCCAGTTCAATATTACTTCTGAACTCTCCTTTCTTCGCAGATCTCATCATCGAACCAACGACTTTTCCATTCACTACGAAAACTCTCAAATCCTTTCCCCTGGAATATTTGACATATTGCTGCAACAAATACATTGGCTTATCCCACAAAAGAACAGACTGGAGCGCTCTCATACTTTCTATAATAGTAACTCCGGAACCAAAAGACCCAAAGGGAGTCTTTACGATAATCGGGAATCCACCAGCTGATTTTACCGCTTGTTTCAAATCTTCAGGTCTATGAATCACGACAGTTTTTGGGATTGGAATTCCAAAATGATCCAAAATCTGCATTGTCTTTATCTTATTTTTAGTTTTCAAAATCGATTCATATTTATTAAAAAGAACAATACCCATCATTTCCATCTGTTCAATAAGAGAAATTCTTAGTCCCACATTGCTTAAGATCGAAGGTCTGGTAATAACCACATCATTTTTAGGAAAAGGTTTCCCATTATATAAAAGCCATGGAGATTGTTGATCATAAACCATTTGAAATCTTGACGCCCTAAATATCCTACAAGTATGACCCAATTCTCGAGCAACTTTTTTTATAGCTATTTCCTCTTCAGAGGCCCTCCTGCTCAAAGTGCGATAAGAAAGAATACCAATCTTCATATTTGCCTGTGCTAAAAAATAACGGCTGCAGTTTATAGACACCACTTGATTAAAGTCAAGAGATCAGGCTTTAAATATGGAAAATTTATGTTAACATTAGACCAAATCAAAGTAATCAATTTCCTATGAAAAAAATATTAATACTATTGGCAGTACCATTAATACTGACAGGATGTTTCGGAATTGGAGAAGAAACACCAACAAGCGAACTAACGGTAGGCGAAACAGAATACAGCACATCTAATTTTTCGATTTTGGCACCGCAAGACTGGGAAACTATCGAAGAATCAGATTTCACATCAAGCGTCCCCGCAGAAACTATTGTTGTTTTCCGAAATAATGTTAAAAGTGAAATTTTTACTGCAAATGTAAACATATCAGCAGCCGAAGTAAACGAAACAATAAGCTCATCGGACTTAGCGGTAAGCAGCAGAACAAAAGCAAAAAACAGTCTGGTTTCCTTTGAAGAAATCAGTTTAACAAATGTAGAAGTGCCATTTGGAGAAGTATTTATGCCGGGAGCAAGATTAGTTTTTACAGGAAAGAAAAGCGCATCAGATCCAATTATCTATTTTGATCAAATTTATGTTGTTGATGGAGGTTTAGGTTTCATCGTAACTGCATCAAGTCTATTAGAAGAGGATGAAACTGTTGTAAATTATCTTGATAGAATGTTAAACTCGTTCGCGTTAAAGTAAGGCGCCATGGCCAAGTCCCGTCTACGCCGGGTCCGGTTATAGGCAGAGGTTTGCAACCCGGCAATCCTGCCGGGCGAATCCGGGTGGCGCTAATATACAAAGAGATGAATAAACACCATATATACATACTAAAAAGCATAAAAGACAAAAAAAATTACACCGGCTATACATCAGATCTGGGACGAAGACTACATGAGCATGATAAAGGAATGGTAAAATCAACTAAAAACAGACGACCTTTAAAATTAATTCATACAGAAAGCTTCAACACTAAAAAAGAAGCACTAGAAAAAGAAAAACATTTAAAAACAAGACAGGGAAGAAGAGAACTGGAAAGAATCATAAAAAACATATAAGGCGCCATGGCCAAGTGGTTAAGGCAGAGGTTTGCAAAACCTTTACTCCCCGGTTCGAATCCGGGTGGCGCCTCCATCGGAAAAACTGGCGGACATTCATGTTCGACAGGTTTTTCGACGCAACGAAGTCGTTCCGGATAAGAACCGGAGGTTCGCACCGAAAAACGAAATGAATGAAGTGAATGAGTATTTGAGGCGTCGACCTCGAACCCCGCAGAATGCGGGGGAGAATGTAAGACCATCCGGGTGGCGCCTCCAATAGCGTTTTGAACTACACTAATAAACTTCCTTCAAATAACACTTTTCACAATAGACCTTTTCGGACCTCTCGGAAGAATAAGTAGTTTGAAGATCAATCCCGCATTTATCACATTTCCTATCCCACAAATTCCTTGGATTTTTCAAAGAAAGCAAATTCATATGTCTACATTCAGGACATTTATTCGATAAATTCACTTTCAATTTACGACATAATCCCAATTCTTTTAGTTGAATCTTGTAATTTTTCCCACACTCTTCACAAGCCAAAACCTTATTAACAACATCACCTTCAACTTCCTCAATCCGCGCCGGAATCTTGTAATCTGATTTCATATACCACTTTGGATTCTTATCTTTCCACTTCCAACCCTTTGCAATAACTTCTTCCTTGCTCATCGGAAAATATTCATTCGCTATCGTTTCATTATAAGAAAACAAAGAAAGCTCAATCGGAAAATATTCTCCATATTCCCCGGTTTTTATCATGTGTTCAATTATTTTTTTCCTCATTGCTTGATAATCATCCTCCGAATATTTCTTATTCAAAATACAATGCTTATTTTTTGAATGAAATCCGTTACAAGCAAAACTTTCCGTCAAATAAAAGCAGGAATGCAAATAATCACTATCAAAACCAGCAGTAGGACAATAAGAAAACCTCACCCACTTATTACTCTCGCCTCCTGAACACACCTCATAACACAATTCAATATCTTTATCATGCATTGACATATCCATTGAATCCTTTGCCCCAACAGATTCAATAACATATTTACAGTCCTCCAAATCAAAACAATCAAAACATTCAATAGAATTCTTACAATTCTGAAGATAATCACCACTACAGTTCTCGCAATTTATCAGATTTTGCATTTTTTTTACAACTGTTCCGGCAAATTCCAAAAATTCATTAAGAAGATTTTCCTGCGATTCATTTAACTTTTTCTCAATGATTTTATTATATTCATCTTTAGAATACTGCTTATTCTTAAAACAATATTGCCCCTTCGTAAAACTCGCACACATAAAACAATCACTACAACCAACACAATCCATCATATAAATACAATCTCTACAATTATTACAATTGACTAAATTACGACAAAAATAACAATTCATTGCATTTATACATGAATAAAGAAGTTCACTCTGATTTACAAAATCACAATCCAGGCAATCTTTACAATACTGGCTCTTACGGCAATAACAACAATCTTCCAAAAAATAACTACCGGGACTCATATAGGTATTTTTACTATAAGCAAGTAAATTATTATATTCTGAATTCTCATTTTGTAATTGAAGAAAAGTAACTTTAGGAACACTATTTAAAAGAACGTTAAATTGGTCAAAAAAAGGCTTTGAAAAATCAAAATCTATTCCATATTCAAGCGGGTCCCAATTATCACTCCACCAACAATCCACACAATAGACCGGAAATGGAACATTTTCATAAAATGCACCAATTACAGATTTTTTACACAAATCACAGCTCCTTTTGTAGAGATATCTTTCATTTCTAAAAGCCAACCGCCTTTGTTGTCTACAATCAGAACATAAAGTTGGAGGTGGTATTTCGTACTTTTCACCACCAATAACAGGCGAAACCTTTTTCAAAAAATCAAAATCTTCATTCGTAACTTCAAATTCAGAGCTGCACTGCCTACAAACATTATTCATGCAAATTTACAATAATCTTGAACAAGCGAATTATACTTGTTACTCCTGAAAAACCAAACGCAAACTTTACTAAACTTAACCGTTATACTATAATCAAATCAATGTTCCTTAACCCATTCCTATGGAATACTTTGAAAGCTGGGGCAATGCAATAACAGCATCGCTTCAAGACCTCTTTTTCACTGTGGTCGCATATCTGCCAAATCTGCTCGCAGCCTTGGTGGTCCTAATAATCGGCCTTCTGATTGCCGCAAGTCTCGGAAAATTGGTACAAAAACTAATAGAAATATCAAAAATCGATACTCTGATCGACAAATTAGGTATCAACAAAGCCTTTAAAAGCCTTGGAAAAATAAAAGTCTCTGCAATTCTTGGATGGCTTGTTAAATGGTTCCTAATTCTAGTTGTATTAATGGCTGTCGCTGACATTCTCGGATTACCACAAATCATCGAGTTCTTGAACGACGTAGCTCTCTTCCTACCAAACATAGTAATTGCTATCGTCATTCTGCTCATCGGTTTCATTGGTGGAAACTTCATCTACGAAGTTGTGCATAGATCAGTAAAAGCCGCAAAAATGCACTCTCCAAGATTCCTTGCAAACATTGCTAAATGGTCAGTAATCATCTTCGCCCTAATGGCAAGTTTGATCCAACTAAACATTGCAGCATCATTAGTTCAAACACTATTCACAGGTTTGATCGGAATGCTGGCACTAGCCGGTGCAATTGCATTCGGACTCGGAGGAAAAGACAAAGCGAAAGAGTGGCTTGATAGTATGGAAAAGAAATTGTAAGCTTTATACACCTTATTCCTTAATCCATTTTATATGGAAAATGCAATTAAAATTGCTGAAATTGCCGGACCGGCATTACTGCTGATGGGTCTTTCAATTTTGCTACACGCAAAAGCATGGCAAAGACTTGCCGACAAATGGCAAAAAGACCATTTATCACTATTTCCAATCATGCTACTGACCACACTCCTTGGTCTAGTGGTTATCGGAATGTACAACGTTTGGGAGTTCAATGTTTGGCTCATAGTTACTGTCCTTGGATGGGCTATGCTAGTTAAGGGAGTTGTTTATTTCCTAATCCCAGGATCTGCTCTAAAAGGAGTAGTGGGACTCGGGAAAAACCTGGGCCTTCTATACGTTGGAGGACTAGTATGGGCAGTAGCCGGAGCAGCACTCGGATATTACGCTTATTTTGCTTAGAACTGATTAAAAAATGAGGAACGGCCTTAAGTTTTAGGGCCGTTTTTCTTTTGTGAATTACCCCTAGGAATTTGCCATTCATGATTGCATTCGAAGCATTTAAATTTATACCACTTCGGATCTTCATCATCTTCCGTAACTGTTTTTGATTTGCATTTCGGACAAATCATTTCACCAAATTCATCCAGTTTTTCCAAAACCTTCTGAGCCTCTGTCTGACTCATCTCTCTTTCAATTTTCTCCAACTTGCCGGACAAAGTTTCCTTAAATTTTTTCGGAGGTCTATAAACTTCCATTCCCCTACCCTTTCTTCTGTAAGGAGGAACGATATCTATACAAATAAATCTATTCTCTTTAAACATGTATATATTCTATAATAAAAATAATGAACAAAGCAAAAGTTACCGAAAAAAAAGTCCTGACTCATGACATCTTCGAACTCTATTTCGAAACACAAGAACCTTTCAATTTTGAAGCGGGACAATTCATCACAATAAAAATTGCAGACTCTAACCCAAAACCCTGCTTCCGAGCATACTCCATTTCCTCATCACCAGCCAAAAACACATTCGAACTTTGCATCAAAGAAATTCCAAATGGACGAGGTAGTAGTTGGCTAAATACGCTTAAAAGTGGAGATAAAATCGAATTCATAGGACCAAATGGAAAATTCAATTTCACATCAAATCCTTCGAAGAAAATCCTCTTCATTGCAACAGGAACCGGAATAGCTCCATTAAAATCAATAATCGAATATCAACTCAACAAAGAAAACAAACAACAAATGCACCTTTACTTCGGAGTCCGTCACATCAAAGACATTTTTTATAAAGAACATTTCGAAGAACTCGCAAAGACTCATGACAATTTTTCATTCAACCTAACTCTCTCCCAACCGGAAGACGAATCTTGGAGCGGAAACGAAGGCAGGGTAACTTCCCTCCTCGAACCACTGGAAATCGATCCGGATAACACAGAAGCCTATATCTGTGGTCTAAAAGCAATGATAGATAGTGTTCACGAAATTCTCACTAAAAAGGGCCTAAAAGAAGAAGCTGTGCACCATGAAAAATATGACTAATGGAACTCGCTTCGCTCGTACTACGCTCGCCTTAGCTCGCGGGCCGTCCGCTACGCTTCCGGCTATGGTGATGTGTACCCCCTTTAGTAGACACTTTAGAAACCCTTAACCCTCGACCTTGGTTAGAAGATGATCTCTGTATGCAACAGGTGTCATCCTTTTTCTTGTCCACTGTTTTCTTTCGTGGTTGTAGTATCTCATAT
>JBDRIE010000031.1:0-2817 GCA_043816165.1 Nitrospirota bacterium
CTAACCTATATGCACGCTTGGAGTTCATATTGCTCAACCAACCAAAAACCTGTTTAGAAATCAATCATGGTGTTTACCCTTATCCCTGTTTTTGTGATGTTGTTCTCCTCTTTTATGGCATTCATTACATTTTTTAGGATCATCCGTACCAAAAGCAGTTTTCCCGTTATGGCAAGCTCCACAAAATTGCCCATTGGTATGAGCGGCAAGTGTTATCCTTGCTTCCCCTTTTTTCATTTGAAACAGCGATGGATGGCATGTATCGCATTTGTATCCTTTTTCAGCATGCTCATCTCCTTCAAAGATAACCTGACCCTGTCCACTACCTTCCCAGGTTATCGTTTTATCGGCAGGGACTGCAAAGAGAGATGAATTCAGTGAAAATACGACAAAAACAAAAGAAACTATCAAAATAACTTTTTTCATAATAAATACCTCCTAAGTTCATTTAATGTTTACCGTTTTGCTTTCTGAAAATTTTGAGAATCCCTTTATAAAGTCTCTTAGCTACTGAATATGGAAGAGATTTCCCCAATAAAAGATTTTTAAGAAAACTGAAGCTCAGAAAAAATCTGATGCTATGAGAGAATATTTGGAGGGGAAAGACCTGATAATTCCCGAGAATATATGCCGGCTTTTTGTTTGTTCTTGTGAAGAAACTTGATAGGAGTTAAAGAATGAACAGAGATGGTTTGGGAGTTAGAAGCAAAGATAGGTTGTGTGTAGGATGAAAATACAGTTCCTTTAGAAGCGAGATTCTTAATTTTCTGTAAAGTTTGATGGGATACCCCAAGGGTTACATGATCGAATGTATGTTGCAGATGGGAAAAAAGTAGTTCATGTATGAACAATGAGAAGAGTGATTCATTGTGCCCTCGTCCATGAGTATAACCTGTCGTTTCAGTGCTGCCTTCGAGGTGTATATCAGCAAGAGGTGAAAGGCATAAAACACAGAAAGTAGCAACAAGAATAAAGAGGTTTCTGTATTTAATTACTGATGATATTTTCATATTTATATGATATCTAAAATGTTCCTTGTAATACAATGTATGTATGTATGTGATTATCCAAATGATTTATATCTATTGCATAAGGTAATCAACCAGGCAAGCAAATTTTGAGCATTGAGTTGCATGATATCAGAAATTTCCTATGATCTCATCTTTTTTATAGATTATATCAAGTGGTTCAGTAAAATGAAGGCATCTAAGGCAAATTACTGTCGTGAAAAAAAACATTTATCATGCCAATTTCTGAAACTCCTGCAGTTCTGATGCGAGGTCCCCATGTCTGTAAGCCGCTGGTAACAAAGAAATGTGTATGATTTTTTTTCATATAGCCCCAGCTCAATTCATAAAGTTTACGAACAATAAAATTGATTAGAAATAACTGTCCGTTATGTGTATGGCCTGAAAGTTGGATATCAACAATGCTTTTGCTGACTCGGTCGATATCTATGGGGCGATGATCAAGTAAAATCACAGGTAAACTGTCTTGTATATGAATCAAAAGTTCATCAAGTGATTTTCGTTGTAAGCCACGTCCATCATTTCTTCCGACAAGATAAAATGCCCGGTCTATTAATTGAACTTTATCCTCCAAAAGTATTATGTCGGAATTAATAAAAAAGTCTCTTTTGCCTCTCCCATGCATTTCGTGATTCCCTGGAACAGCAAATACCCCATATTTAGTCTTAATCTGACGAAACAAATCCTCTAACTCGCCTGTGTCTTCATCATGACGGTCGCCTTCAAGCACGTCCCCGCAAATCAAAAGAATGTCAGGATGCAATGAATTAACTCTCGCCACAAATTTACGCAAGAATTGACTATTTGTCGCTTCCTTAATGTGGAAATCGGCTGCAAATGCGATTCTCAATTGAGTTATTTCTGAAAATTTTCTGGGAACGTCAATATTATATGAACTGATCCTAATGTAATTATTATTCAAAGCCCCTACAATTATGATAATAACCGGAACAACAAATAGAGCAGAAAGACGGATGATACGGGACTTATGGCTACTAATTGTTTCTGGCGTAAGGATTTTTGTCTTTCTACTGATCCAAATAATAATGTCCGACAGTAATACCAGCAGAAAAAGGTACAACAAAAAAGGCAATGAATAGTAGCCCGGGACCAGTAGATATTTTGCCCATAAATTAGCTGGTGCTAATAAATGAGATAGAACTTCTGTAAGCGGAATATAAAGGACAGTGATTATAAATAGAAACGTAAATATGTTTTTGTACTTTGTGTTTGCAAATAGTTTTCTGATTCGCAAACATACATAAAAATTAAGCGGCAAATAGATGATCAGTCCTTTTAGCAAAAACATATATTTATGTGTCCGAAACTACAAAAATAATAATTAGCATTCTAATTTTATTATATCTTTTTCAGATCCGTGATAATTGATACTCCGTTGATCAAAGAATATTGACTCTACTTATAATAGCTAACTTATTGCGAGTCTTAATCCTATTTGTTACAAGCAGAAGTCAATGGTAGCCAGAAATTGAAGCGTTGCGGACTTCTATGCGGACTGTGCATTGATTTTAGAGTCTGTAAGAGCGTTTGTTACAGGAAGGAGCTGAGGTGACAGCATCTCTCGCAAAAAACAATAGTTCGATTGGAAATCATTATTGCTCGTCGTGTGACTGAGGTGCGTGCTTGCAGGTGCTATACGTAACAAAAATGATTGATTGTTAGGGCCGCTTGGGGTCATGATCAACCTACTTTTTCAAATAGAAAGAGGAGGAACAATGATCCAGGCAAGACCGATTATCAGCAGACCACACAGCAGTAAGATCGAAGC
>JBDRIE010000032.1:0-2420 GCA_043816165.1 Nitrospirota bacterium
CCGATTGGGAAGGAGACTAAGATTAAGACTAAGTTGAAAAGAAAGTTAAGTTTGGATAGTATTCTTTATTTTGATAAGTGGGGAGTGGAGAATATGACGGGGATGCTTAAGATGAGTCGTGAAGCGATTTAGAATTGTTAAGAATAAAGTTTATGCCCTCTTTCGAGGGCAAAAATAAAATATATAAAATTGGTTTATTTAGCTTAAGTCGTCAAGTCCGAGTTCGTTTACGCTAATTGTTTCTTCTTCTCTGAAGCTACTTGAATTTTTTCCTAGGATGTATGGTGATTTGACACCTGTCATAATTGTGATGACTCTTACTCTTCCCTGGAATTCTTTGTTGACTCTTGCTCCGATGATTACCTGTGCTTCTGGGCTTAGGTTTTCGGTTACGAGTCGTCCGATTGTGTCGAATTCTTCAAGTTTTAAATCTGGTCCGCAAGTGATGTGGACTAGTGCTCCGGTTGCGCCCCTGTAATCTACATCCAATAAGGGGTGCGTTAGGGCTTGCTGGACTGCTGCATCTACTCTTGCGTTGGAGTTATCTTCGCCGATACCGATTACTGCTACGTCGCCGTTCTTCATTATTGAAGATACGTCTGCGTAGTCTAGGTTGATTAGTGACGGCAACGTGATTGTTTCGACGATACCTTTAATCATTGTGGAGACTAGCTCGTTTGCTACTGCGAATGCTTGTTCCATTGGTAATTGGCCCGCGATATCGACTAATCGGTTGTTGTCTAAGACAATTACCGTGTCGACGGTTTCTCGTAATTCTTGGAGGCCGAACTCTGCTTTGTCGATTCGTGCTTTTTCTGCTTCGAAGGGCATTGTAACGACCGCGATTACTACCGCTCCTGCTTCCTTGGCTAGTTGAGCTACTACTGGAATGGAGCCCGTTCCCGAGCCTCCTCCCATACCGGCTAGAACGAAAACCATATCCGAATTCGAAACGGCCTTCTTCAAGTCAGTAAGAGATTCCTTTGCAGCTTCACGTCCTCTTTTGGGGTATCCTCCGCATCCAAGACCTCGTGTGAGTTCTTTTCCGATTAGGATTTTTTCGTCACACTTTGTAATTGATAGGTGGAGCGCGTCGGTGTTTATTCCGTAAATAGTTGCTCCGTTGATACCTTTGTTAAAAAGCCAGGTAGCCATGTTACATCCGCATCCTCCGCATCCGAAGACTTTGATGTTTGCCTTTCCGGCTCTTAAATCATCGAAGTTGATGGAGTTTGCCTCTGCGTTCTGTATCGCTTCTTTTGCAAAATCTAATGGCATTTTCTCTTTTTGTTATACCTCCTTTCAGTTTGGTTGTGAGAATAGAGAGGGGTTTTTGTTTTTAAGAATATGTGTGGTTGGAAAGTTGTTTTATTGGGTTGCTTTCCGTGTAGTCTCTAATGTTTTGTTTGAATTTTTCGAGGTCTTTGGTTTGGATTATTCCTCCGGCGGCTCTTTTGTGTCCGCCTCCGTTTGCGTTTTCTAAATTCTTTGTTGTTTCGCTTGCCATTTTGCTCATGTCCATTTTTTCTGATTGGTTTCTGAAACTTAGGTTTATCGTTTGATTATTTTCTGGAGTTGCGAATATTGTTATTTTTTCTGGGTGTTTTAATCCTATGTTGGTCGCGACTATGGTTTTGATTTTGAATTTTGATTTGATATAGTAGAAATATGTTTCTCCGATTTTTTCGTGAGCTGTTTCAAATTCTTTGATTTTGGTTTTGATTTCGGTTTCTACTGTGTCTGCGTATTTTTTTATTTTTTTTATTTCTGATGGATTGTCTATTTCTTTTAGGATTTCGAAGGCTTTTGGTAAATCTTCTGAGAAGTAGATTAGGAATGCTGTGATTGGGTGGACGATTTGTTCTTCGAATTGTTTGAGGGAGAGGTTGTTTTGTTTTAGGAAGTTGTTGATGTATTCGTCGTTTTCTGGGTATTTGTATCCTATGTCAGCGACGGTTCCTGCTACGCCGAGCCATTGTTTTTCGTTTGTGAGTTCTTGGCAGGTTCGTGATGCGGGGATGTATTTGTCTGATGGGGTTCGTAGTTCTTGGATGAAGTCTGAGATTTCTGTGTCTTTTTGGTGGTGGTCGATGTAGAGGATTTTTTTGTCCTTTAGTTTTTCAAAGTTTTTTGAGATGAAATATGGGGGGATGTCTGCTATGAGGATTGTGTCGAAGTTTTTCAATTTTTCTAATATTTTTTTTGGTGCGTCTTCGGTTAAAATCATTGGGAAAGATTTTGGTTCGGCGTTTTTGTTTTTGCAGAAATCGTAGAGCAAGATTCCGGATGCGAAGCCGTCGAGGTCGTCGTGGTGAACTATTGCTACTTTATTTTCTATTTTGTTTAAGAATTTTTTTGCTTGGTCTTGAGTTATTTGGGGCATTTTAGTGCTATGTATTTTAGTTTGATATTTTTGATTG
>JBDRIE010000033.1:0-75920 GCA_043816165.1 Nitrospirota bacterium
CAACCATTCCCACATATTCACCAAACCGCTCACACGAAATCATTTCTCCATTCACCCTAATCCTCTCCCGAATATCATACAAATGAGGCGATGTAAAAAGCCCCACCCGCTCACCAATCCCCACCAAATACTCAGAAATAAAATTACAAACACTCCCCTTTCCCTTCGATCCGGCCACATGCACAATCTTCAATCCGGAATATGCCACCTCAAAATCCGCCACAACACGCCGAAATCGATCCAAATCAAAATTCTTCTCATCATACAAAAAATCCCTATCCCTTTCGTGCGAAATCAAAGTTTCCAAATACTTTAAGGCGCTTTCAAAATCCATGATTTTTGTATAAGATACCAAAGCGTTAAAATCCCACCAAAATCCTACCCAAAAATGTTCAACAAAAAAAGGAAAATACAGAAATTTAAATTTAAATATGGGAAAAGCCCAACGTTTACTCCCAAAGAATTAAAAAACACGAGATATCATTCCAGAAAACTACAAAAAAAATCTCATCCATATTCTGCAAAAATAAAAAGATTCGCATTAGTACTCTCAATACTCGTACTTGCAATACTTTCAATTTACGGAGTTTTCTTCTCCAGCTATTTCAGAATCAAAGAAATCAAAATCACAAATGACCTCATAGATAATGAGATAATAGGACAAGAAATTTCACAAATCTTAAGCACAAATATCGGCAAAAATCTGATTTTCACCAATACTGAAGACATGCAAATCAAAATTCTCGACAATTTCCCGGAGATTGATGAAATCGAAGTAGAAAAAGACTATCCAAGCAAAATTTTAGTCACATTTTTGCAGTATCCACTCGTCGCAAATGTAACAAACGAAAGCCAGACGCTTAAAAAAAGCTACATCATCAATTCAATTGGCTACGCAATCAAAGAAGACCTACAAAGCACCAGCCTTCCTTACATAAAAGTCCAATCCGATGAACCGTTAAATCCACAAAGCCCAATAATAGAAGCAAATAAACTCAGATACATCCTCGAAACAATCATATACTTCGAAGACAAATTCGGAATGCGAATCGTAGAAGTTATTTACAAAAAAGTCCCAAGAGAAATTCACCTCCTTACAGAAAGAGATTTTTACGTCTGGATCGACATGCAAACTCCGGCAGACGAACAGCTAAAAAAACTCAAAAAAGTTCTGGTAAAACTGGACATTTACACAGAAAACCTCGAATATATTGATCTTAGGATTGCGGGCGGAAACGGAGATAAGATAATATACAAACGAAGATAAAACGCGGCAGCGAAGCCTGTCCGACCGCCAGGTGGACGAACGCGCATCTATCAAATAACGCCCGAAGGGCAACCATATACACATGGCATTTATAGCAATTGGACTACTTATCGGAATAATAATCGGACTAAATCTCACCTACACGATCCCAATCGAGTACATCAAATACACAGCCGTAGCAATAATAGGCATGGTCGATGCCCTGTTTGGTGCAATGAAAGCAAAACTTACAAAAGAAGAAGAATATGAACAATCCATCTTCCTAACCGGACTCGGATTCAACATAATCCTCGCACTGGGGATCACACTTCTAGGAGAAAAACTCGGCCTCGATTTATACTTAGCAGTAACCGTTGTATTCACATTCAGAATCTTCGCCAACCTCGGTGCATCAAGAAGAGAAATTATCAAAAAAATCGTAAAAAAGCGAAAATACTTTTTCTAAACTACGTCAACCTGGACGAATAGAAATTATTTGTGATTTTTGGTATAATAATGCCGTAATAAAAATTAAAACAAAAAATAAAATGTCTCAAGCTTCCAAACTCGCATTAATAAAAGAAATGCTCGATTCCGCTGAGTCGTCTTTAAGATCAGCAAAACAGATGGTCACCGACTTGGTCGGATCTTCTTCAAAAAACATTTATACAAAAATGGCAGAAGAGATTGAACCGGTTGAAGGTGCAGAAGGAGAAGATAAAATTGTCGAAGGAGTATTCAACGGCCAAACAATGAATGACAAAGACGACAAAGAATATCCGGTCCCGGCAAACTACGCTTCCAAATCGAAGCTTATTCCTGGAGACGTACTTAAATTGACAATCAAAGATGACGGTGGATTCCTTTACAAACAAATCGGACCGGTAGAAAGAAAAAGAGTGATCGGAACCCTCACGTACGAAGATGGACAATACAAAGTAATAGCCAGTGGCAAAGCCTATAATGTCCTCCTAGCCTCTGTAACCTATTTTAAAGCAGAAATAGGTGATAAAATAACATTAGTAGTTCCTGAACTGGAAGACAGCCAATGGGGAGCAATTGAGAACGTACTCCCTAAATCAGAAGAAATTCCGGATATGGAATAATTAAACATTAAATCCAAAAATCATGCCTGATGAAAACACACAAAATCCAGAAACAGATAAAACCTTCACGATAGACCAAGAAGCACTTGAAGCTAATCAAAATACACCCGCGCAGCAACCGACAGAAGCACCCGCCACTCAAGATCCCGCAAACCCACTAAACACCGGGAACGGAACTCCGGAAGCTCCCGCAACAGGCGAAGCAGAAGCACCTATCGCTGAAACTCCTGCAGAACCCACTCCTGAAGTACCGGTCGAAGCTCCCGCAACAGGCGGGGAAAACCTCGAACAAAAATTAGATGAACAGCTCACAGAGGCAACTACATCTGAACCGGAAGCACAAATCGCACAAGACACCACAAAAAGTTCAAAAAAATACCTAATTATAATAATCGTAATAATAACCCTTCTTGCCGGTGGATACTTCGTTTACACTTATTTCATCGCAGGACCTGCTGAAACAGTCGAAGAAACAGAAACACCTCCAACAAACACCCTTTCCCCTACCGATGCAATGGAAGAACTAGACGAAATTGTTGACGAACTGGAAGATGTTTATGCACCTCCGGCAGCAGACGAGATCGAAGTGTTTGAAGAAGCAGTTCTAGAAGAAGTTGACGATTCATTCCCTACTCTTACTCTTACAGAGCCTGTGGAAGAAGTGATACTGGAAGAGCCTGTTCTTTATGAACCTTTACTTGGTGAGCCACCTATCATTGATGAACCGGTAATCGATGAATCTACAGATTTAAAAGTCCTTAGGTAGAAACATTCCCCCTCAGGAAAACCCTTTTTCACTATTTTCACTCTTGTTTGAAATGCCCAAAAATGCTATAATATAGGGAAAAATAAACACAAAAAAGTCATTCATGTACAAGCTATCAAAAATATTTCGGACAGCTGTTCAATATCAAGCATCTGATATCTACATTGCTGCAGGTATCAAACCAATGCTTCGGATAAACGGCGATATAATAGCAATCGGGGAACATTCTGAGCTTACCAAAAAAATGGCGGAAGAATTTCTATTGGAAATAATGAATCCCGAACAAAAAAAGAGATTCGAACAAACTATGGATATTGATTTTTCCCTGGAGTTAGAGACAATCGCTCGTTTCAGGGTTAATATGTTCGTACAAAGAAAAGGTATTTCCGCAGTTTTCCGTCTTATTCCGGAAAACGTTATGACTATGGACGAATTAGGACTACCGGCACAGTTGAAAAAAGCGACAACATTCCAAAGCGGGCTTGTGATAGTAACCGGACCAACAGGTTCAGGTAAAACGACCACACTCGCCGCTATGATCAATGAAGTAAATCGAAATCAAAAGAAACATATCGTTACAATCGAAGATCCAATCGAATACGTTCACAAAAACAATCAATCGATTATCCAACAACGAGAAGTCGGGGTTCACACACACAGCTTCCAAAAAGCTCTCAGAGGTGCTCTTCGTGAAAGTCCGGACGTTATCATGCTTGGAGAAATGCGTGACAATGAAACAATGCAACAAGCTATCACAGCCGCAGAAACAGGTCATTTGGTATTTGCAACACTTCACACACGAGGTTGCGCTGATTCGATAAACCGTATCATTGATGCATTCCCTTCTGATCAACAAAACCAAATCCGGGCACAATTATCAGAAAGTTTAAAAGCGGTTTTCTGGCAAACACTATTAAAAACAAAAGATGAAAAAGGTCGTGTAGGAGCATTCGAAGTCATGTTCGCAAATAGCGCTGTCGCAAACATGATAAGAAAAGGAACAACTCACCAGATCAATTCAGTAATCGAAACCTCTACAAAAGAAGGAATGCAAACTATGAAAAAAGCGCTAACAGATCTGTTCGAAGCCGGAATCATCACAGAAGAAAATGTTTATCTAAACATGCCAAAAGATTTTGAAGCCTAATTCCAATGAAAAAATTTGCACTCATACTATTATCGGTAATCATATTCACAGCTCTGGTCCCCGCACTAAGCGGACCAGCTGTAGCTTCAGATCCGGACATAGTAAACCTCAAAGAACTAAAATTTGATGTCGGTGACACTTTAAATCTAAATAGTGGACAAGAACAAACATATTTTGGTGAGGGAAAAAATCCAATCCAAGAATTAATCATAAGAATAATTAATTTCGCTCTAACAATAATCGGTTCAATCGCAATAATCATACTAATTATCGGAGGTTTCCAAATGATGTTGTCACAAGGAAATCAACAAAAACTCGATGAAGCCAAAGATGTCGTTAAATACGCAGTCATAGGCTTAATAGTAACTTTACTATCCTATGTAATAGTAATATTCGTACAATCAATATTCGGTTAATGAAAAAATTCTTAGCAAAACTAGCTCTATATTCAATTATCAGCTTGATTCTAATCTCAATAAGCTCAGTTTCGACCTATGCGGAACTATCTGGAGCGGGCGCTGTAGCAGAAGCTGCAGCAGAAGCTGCAGCAGAAGCAGAAGCTGCAGCAGAAGCTGCAGCAGACTCTGCAGCAGCACTAGAACTCTCAAAAGGGCTCGATGACTTAACATATATCGAATATTGTATTAAAGAAACAAAAGAAAACGGCGATCCTGGAGGACCTGACGATGGATGGATGGTCACAATAATAGAAGAACCACTAAGCCTCGAAAAAACTGTAACCAAAGATTTCCAATCAAGAATCTGCTACAGAAATTACCTTTCATACGTACCAAAAAATGGTGGAGAAGAGGTAATATCAATACTCGCAACAAAATGCTCAAATAATATTACAAACGAAACATTCAGCACCACAGAATACAAAGACTACAAAGTAACAACTTCATGCAAACCGGTTCAAGTTTATTTAAGCAAGGGAGGAACATCCCTAATCATAGGATACATCTCCTCAATCTACAAATGGGCCGCCAGTTTAGTAGGTGTAATAGCAGTAGCTGTAATAATCATAAGTGGCGTACAAATCTCAATCGCCGGCGGGGACACAGCAGCAATTGATGCCGCAAAAGGCCGAATAATAAAATCTATTTCAGGAATAATAGTTCTATTCTTATCAGGACTGATTCTATACACCATTAACCCAACTTTCTTTACACAATAATGAAAAAAACAATAATTTACATTTTGCTGGTACTAATAACGTCTATCTCTACAATAGAAATTACTGCGAATGCCGATTCGTTTATTGCGGCAGAAGAAAGCACATACGAACGAACCATCATTCCAAAACCCGATCTTCTTCCTGGTCCGGATGAAGCAACACAAAAAGGACAAGGAGGTGCTGAAAACATCTTAATAGACACAATTCTACCATATTACGCAGTAGGTTTCATCGGTTTCGTAGGAATTTTATCAGTATTGTTCCTGCTCATTGCCGGCGTACGATTTGCAACCGCTTACGGTAATGACGAATCAATCCAAAAAGCTAAAGACCAGGCAATGTACGCACTAATCGGACTGGTTCTCGCGCTACTTTCCTACACAATCATAAGAATTATCACAAATATAAAATATGAGGGGAACACAACAGGAACCAATACTTATATTCAAGATGAAATAACAAACATTGGATAATGAAAAAATTAATTTTAATAACATTAAGTACCATTCTATTAACCCTCACCTTTTCAGGAACTATTTTCGCAGCAACAGCATGTGAAAGCGATTTTGAATGCACCGTACCTGGGGAAAAATGTATCACCAATCTATGCTTAAACCCCATAGACGTAATGCTCGAAAGACCCTCTGAAGACGAAACCGTAAAAACTCCAGCAGAAACCGACGCTGTTGCAGGACTTCCAAATATTTCTCTAGAAAGCGGATTCAAAACCGCAATGAAAACAATTTTGGGAGCATCAATGATCCTCACGATTATAGCTATCGTATTCGCAGCCAGCTATTACATCCTTTCTCAAGGGAATGACGAAGACATATCAAAAGCAAAAAATATAATTCTATATCTAGTCATTGGGATGGCAATAATGGCCGCAGCATACGGAATAGTAACCGGAGTAATCCAATTCGACTTCTTTAAAGCAAAATAAAAGTGAAAAAGAAATTATTAATCATAATCGGTTCAATTCTACTACTAGTTGCTCTTGCAGGAGTAGCCCAAGCATACCAAATCCCTGATGAATATAGACCTGAAAATTTGTTTTTTGGAGAAAATGAACTCGACTACAATCAAGATCTAGAGGGTCAAACACAAGGAAGCACCGCAACAATCATCATCCTCCAAACAATAGCTGGAGCACTACTCTATTTTGCTGCCCCGCTTGGAGTAATTTTAATCGTACTTGCGGCCTTCAACATGGTAATGGGAGGAGCAGATTCAGAAAAACTCGAACAATCCAAAAAACACCTCACCTGGACCATTGTGGGTTTATTCTTAATAATCCTCTCTTATTCACTAGTAAGAATAATCATCACCTTTATTTCAGGAGCCGCTGACGCAGCTAATTAATTTACTCCTCCAATCGTGGAAACAAAGCATCTGACACCGAAACAGAACCACCTTCTTCCAGCTCACTCCATTTCGAAAATTCCTCAGAGACTTCTAATCCTAACTGATCAATAATCTTTCTGGTAGTTTCAGGAATTATAGGAGCTATAAACATACAAACGTATCGAAGAATATCAAGAGATCGATACAAAACCTCCATTAGCTCATCATCCTTCCCCTCTTTCGCCAAAATCCAAGGTTTCTTATCATCCAAATACTTATTTCCATAATCAACAACCCTCATCACGACATCACAAGTCTCCTTAATATCAAACTTCTCAATCGCAGCGTCATATTTATCAAAATATTCCTTCATATCATCATGAACATCACTCCCGGCTTTCTTTGGCACAGAGCTTTCCGCATATTTCTCAGTCATCATCACAACCCGATTAACCAAATTTCCCAAACCATTAGCAAGCTCACTATTATAAACATCTACAAAACGTCCATGACTAAAATCTCCATCATCAGCAGTCGGAATTTCACGCATCAAGAAATATCGCAAAGCATCAGCCCCATATTTCTCAACATACTCCAAAGGATCAACCACATTTCCCAAACTCTTACTCATCTTCTTCCCTTCACTTGTCACAAATCCATGGACATAAACCGCTCGAGGAATTTCAACACCTGCAGACATCAACATTCCAATCCAAACACCGGCATGAAATCGTAAAATATCTTTCCCAATCAAATGCACATCAGCCGGCCAATACTTTTTGTAAATCTCACTATCCTCACCATATCCAAGAGCAGTAATATAATTGCTAAGTGCATCTCCCCACACATACATCACCTGATTTTCATCGCCCGGAACTTCAATTCCCCAAGGCAAAATCTCTTTCGGACGAGAAAAACTAACATCATGCAGACCTTCCCCTATCAAATTCAACATCTCGTTTTTACGACTCTCAGGCACAATTTTCAATCGATCACTCTCAATAGCTTCACGAATCTTGTCAGAATATTTCGATAATTTGAAAAAGTAATTTTCCTCCTCCAAAACCTCAGGCTTTTTCATATGATTTGGACACATTCCGTTCTCATCCAAATCCTTCTCGCCCACATAAGCCTCACACCCAACACAATAAAGTCCGCTATATGTATCTTTGTAAATGTCCCCTGCCTCAGCCATTTTTTCCCATAATTTCTTCGCTCCCGCCTTGTGTCTCTCCTGAGTAGTACGAATAAAATCATCATTCGACAAACCAAGAGTTTCCTTCAGCGACACAAAAATCTCAGCATTCTCATCAACCACAACCTGAGTCTCTACCCCTCTTTCTTTCGCCACTTCATAAATTTTCACGCCATGCTCATCAGTTCCCGTCAAAAAATAAGTATCCCGTCCTTTCAAACGATGATACCTCGCCAAAACATCCGCCTGTATAAACTCAAGAGCATGCCCAATATGCGGCGGCGCATTCACATAAGCAATTGCAGTTGTTATATAAAATTTATTCATGCTGAAAACCTACCAACAAGCAATATTAGAGTCAAGAATAACTATAAAGCCAATCCATCCAAGGCCTTCGGATCACTCTCCACATAATACTCATTCTCGCTTCCATAAGTACTATAAACCGAGAAGTTAAACACCGGCATATACGAATCTCGCTTTATATCCACGCTCAAACTTTGCTTCGTATCTCCACTAAATCCATCTGATGTAATGCTCGCAGACTCACGAGTGGTATCTTTATCAAATGTTTCCACTCTGAAATAAATCCGTGAAGCCGCCAACCTCTCCTCATTATTGAACATCTCAGGATCCAACATCGCCGGATTCATAAGATTTGTTAGAGACAGATAATTCAGCCCTGTCGCCTCTCCCGGGAAATTGTCCGGATTATTTCTCTGCAAAAATTCCCAAATCGAAAAGCATGGCAACTTTGCTTGGAACCTTTCCCCCTGACTATCATATAAATAGAAATCACGGGCTTCTGTATTGATACAATATTGCCCTTCAAAACTCTCCCCGGGATTTTGGTAAACATGGCAAATAATATCAGAATTAATTCTATCTCCACCCGCACCACACTCAATAGTCCCAAACCATGAAGGCTCTGTAGCATTTGTCACAAACTGTTCACCACTATTTACATTTTGAGCAGACGAAACCGCAGTAAAATCATGAAGAGACTCTGTAATAAAGCTTCCATCACTAGTTTCTCTTAAGGCAAATATTTTCCACCTTAGCACATCCCATCCGGATATCTGACCGGTATCAAAAATCAAGTCTGTAGCCGGATTAAACGACACAAAAAATTCCACCGTAAAGTCCTCCACAACCTGTATTTCCCCCATTTCATCAACAGTAAAAAGTGGAATCGTCAAAGTCTCATTCAACTCCAAAATGTCATAAAATTTGTAATCCAACATCGAAGCAACATCGTACTCCTCCGGATCAAAACACGGATAAGAATTACATTTATTTTTCAATTCATAAGAGAAAACTGCCATCTCCCCAACCTTCCCAATATTAGCCTCTTTCCCCTCCCATCCGGGCAAATTCGTATCCAAATTATACAAAGCCTGCTCTATCCCGGACTCAGCCGCATAATACGCTCTCCCCGCATCTATCAACTGCTTTGTAGACCTGGATTCACCAATAATCAACGAAGACAACGCCAAAGAAAGCGCAATCAAAACTCCCATTACAAGCAATGCCACCAAAAGGGCGCTTCCTCTCACTTCACGAATTGTCTTTTTCAATTTATTCATTAGTAAAATCAAATGAAGTTACAATATCTATTGTCGGCAATGTTGAATAAGATCTGGACGAAATAGTAGTCTGCAAATCCACAGAATAAGGAGTTCCACTCTTTCGTCTTTCCATCTCAAAAGTAGCAAAAACAGTCACCTTTGGTTGAAATTGGAAACCGTCTTTGAAAACATTTTCCAATTTATATGGATCATCGACCGGCGACACGAAAACGTTGAACTCAGTCACAGAAATTCGATCAATCTCCGGTGAAATAAGTAAATAATCAGTCTGTTTTCGAATCTGCTCTTCCAAAACATCCTCACCAAACCAAATATTCTCTTTATCATCGTCATATTCAAATACAACATGTCTATCACCCCCCATAGAAATCAAAACCAATCTCTCATTAACATTCCTATAATCCACATCTATCCCATAATAAATTGCCCCATTCCTCACCTCCTCGGTAATTTTGTCAAAAACTCTCCGAGCTTCAGAATAAAGCACTCTGTAATCATTCGCCTCCTGCTGAGATTTCACAATATCAGTATATGAACCTATCAAAACCCCAAGGAACATCACAAAAATCGCCATAGCAACCATCATTTCGATTAGAGTGAATCCCCTTTGTTTTAATATTTTTTTCATAATATTCATTATAACGCTCCTCCTTTCCAGTTGCTCAAAACCGTATCCAGAGCAACTTCACGATCTCTGTTTCCATCCTTCCAGGTAACAACAGATCTAACTAACATAAAATCTTCGCATTCCTCAGGCGCCACACACGCATCCAAAATCTCAATATACCGATAAAAAACCGGATCATCAGAAGATCCCGCTTTACCAATATATCCATCTGAATTCTTCACTAAACCAAACGATTGATTATAAGGATCATAAAATCCCTCATTAAACTCCCAAGGTTTCATAGTATCCAAAGCCCCTATGCTGGTAGCATTTTCCGCCGGACTCGAATTTCTCCAGCCACCATCATCCAAAAATACTGAATAATAATGACCCTCCTCAAGCTCATCATAAAGCCCACTTTCCCCTCGAAAATCCAAATTGTGCAACCAATTCGTATCTCGAATATTCCTTACAGCTTCAATCCCCTCCTGAGCCAAAAAGTACGCCTGTAAACTTTGGACATTCAACTTATTCGTCTTCACCATGCTCACAAGCAAATTGGAAGCGGAAACAATAGCAACCGTCAAAATCATGATTCCTATCATCACTTCAGTAAGACTAAACCCGGATGTTGATTTAAGCTTCCTCTTCAGCATAATCAGCTCTAGTTACATTGATCTGGCCTGATGTCAGATCAACAAAAATATTTCTCTTATATCGATCTTCCTCGCTTTCCCCATACTTCATCTCGATTCGAACCTCCAACGGCGCATTTCCACTCATTGAATCAATATATATTTCACCGTTTGGAGGAATAAACGTAATCGCAATATTTTCATTCAAATTAATCTCATTTTCATCGTAAATTCCCAAAATATTCACCTCTTTATCCAGCCCAAGGTCGGAAAAGGCAGTAGGATCATTAGCCAGCTCCTCATATTCGCACCCTTCCCTACTCCAAGTCTCTGTCACAGAATCAAATTCAAGTTTATTACTATATGAAATTTCAAACTTCTGAATCGAATATTCACTACCATCACCACTCAAATAATATCCAAAACAATTCGCAATATTTTCCTCGGTACCAATATATTCTTCATCCGCAGCAATCGCCTCACTAATCTCCTCATAAGCCATACCCCCAAAATCTCCATGAATCGTATTGTCACGAAGTTCATAGAACTGAGCCGTAAAACTGTCTGCAGCAAAGTCCAAAAGAGCTGTTCGCCTATACTCCGTGTACCCGTTAATCGCCAAAGTTGAAAGCACCGCGATAATGAAGAGCACGACCATCATCTCCACCAAAGTAAACCCCTTTGACGGAGCTCCCTCCGGTCGCGCTAATTGTGTTAGAGGACTCCACTCCGTTGCGTCCTGCAATTTTTTTTTTAGAATTTTCATAATTATACTCCGATAGCTCCACTCAAATTAAAGATTGGAGCCATTATTGCTAATGCTAATAGAGCCACGAAAAGCCCCACAAACAAGATCATAAATGGTTCAAATACAGATGATAACTTCCTTATTGAATTATCAATCTCCCTTTGATATTGATCTGAAATTTTTTGTGAAATTTTACCGAGCGTAGCGGATTTTTCACCTACACGAAGCATTTGTGTAACTTCCGGTGGGAACAAAAATTCGCTATTCTCTAATGTTTCCGAAATCTTTCCTCCAACTCGTACATTATCGATAATTTCCTGAGCCTGAGCTTTATACACTCTGTTCGAAAGTGAACTTCCTGCAATTTTCAAACTCTTAATCACCGGCAAACCTGAATCAATCAAAAGTCCAAGCAAACTAATAAACCTTAATACATATACTTTTCGAGACAATGTTCCAATTATATAGATTCTCAGTTTCCAATAATCCCACGACAACGCACCATAATCACTTTTTACAAAAACATTAAACACTCCATATCCAGCAAAACCCACAATCAAAATCACCCACCAATAATTCACCAAACCACTTTGAATCGTGATAAGCATTCTAGTCGGCAAAGGCAATGCGTCATCAGCAATTCCACCTTCTTTAAGCAAATTCAGAAGAGTCGGGAACACCCACACGAGCATACCAATACTCACCAAAACCAAAACGGCAAGAACAGCAATTGGATAAACCGCCGCTCCCCACAATTTCATCTGAAGATCATGTTTCTTATCTAATTGTTCGGAAAGCTTGAAAAGCATGATATCAAGACGCCCTGTAGCTTCTCCCGATCGCACAATTCCCACTTCCGCCTCATCAAAAACATCCTCAAAACGACTCATCGCCTCACTCAAATTCGATCCACTCTCACAAGTGTATCCAATCGTGTTCAGAACACGTTGAAACCTTCGATTCGGAGATCTCCCCGCCAAGGCTTTCACCGCTTGCACAACAGGAATTCCCCCATCCACCATTACAGCAAGCATATGAAAGAAATACGACTTATCTCTCAGGCTAATCTTTGTCCTATCAATCAAGAAATCATTAATCCTGGTAAAAATCCCCTGACTCGAACTATCATAAACACCATAAATCACTTTGTCTGACTCTTTTTTACCAAAACTCTTCACACTTTTCAGCACGTCAGCTCCTCCCACAACACCCTCAACCATATAATCGGTTGCGTCCACATCAGCGGGCTGAGCAGCTTTTTCTTCGGGTTTTTGAATATCAGATTCCATATTTATTTATTATTGTACTTCAGAAAAATAAGCTTCCATCGCGAGCGAAAAAGTTGCTCTCTTGATATTAAGAACATCGAGCTCATTTAACTGAACATTGATAGATTCAACTTTGAAAATTCTTGGATTTTGCTCAACACCTTCCAAGAAAGTCACCAAATCTGTGTAATTTCCTTCAAAACTGGCATTAATTCTAAGCGCATCTACTCCATCATAAGCCGAGTTCCCTTCTCCAAAACTCAAAGATTTAAGCTCAATATCGTATGTGTCGGTAATTTGGATAATATCTTTAATCACCTCGTCTTGCTTCATTGTCGAAGGAATAGCTCGCAAACTTTCAATCTTTTGCACTTCTGTAGCAATACCCAACTCCTCCTCCGCAGTTTCAAATTCAGAAATCTTACTCTTGATCGATTCAATCTCTACTTCCTTAGAAGTAATATCTGTTTCCATTGCAGAAACATCTGCTGCTAAAGATTTTGTGTAGAAAAAATAACCAACAACTGCTACCAAAACCAATAGAACACCTATAAAAGTTCCTGCTTTAGATGGAGCCCTGAACTCAATATCATTTTTTTGAACTTTATCAGCCATATTAAATCTATTTAAATATTAATAATTAACGTAAAACCGCCTCGCTTTCCTCTACTTCAACCACATCTTCTTCATCACTTTCCAGCAAAGCTAAAGGATCCGCCTCCACATATGTTGCTCCAAATAGGAAAGTAAGAATTTCCTTACCATCCTCATCCGTTCCTCCAGAAATAGATGGAACAAAACTTCCTACAAATGAATAACTATTTTCAAAAGCTTTAATCAAATCAGCAACATCAAAATATGGATCTTTCCTATCGGGATAAGTCTTAACGTTCATATTAATATCATTCGAAGATGAACCTGAATATGAAAGAATCTCCACAATTGAAAGTCCATTATCAGTAGGAACTGTCTTTCTAATAGTCTTTATAACTTTCGACCACTGAATCATATCGCCCTCCAAATCATCCAGTGTCCTCTTCGCATTTATGGCTTCCAAAAGCTCTTTACTCTCAAACTGAAGCAACTTGTTTTTATACTCAGTCAAATTAGCCTCAACTCGTTTCAGATCCTCTTCATTGGAAGCTTTATTCCAAAAAGTATATCCGGTATATGCACCCATTCCCAGAACAATAATAATCCCAAGAATAAGTAATGTAGAAGTTCTTTTCATAATATTTGTTTTTATTTTTTATTCCCTATATTTTACCAGATTTTGCACTAATCGTAAAGGGTTGTAATATGAGGTTAAACCCCGTATACAAAAACTATGAGAAAAATCAACGAATCATTCACCTGCAAAAATTGTGGTGAAAAGAACCCCAAACTCGAAAAATCATGCAGAAACCACTGCAGAAAATGCCTTTATTCCCTTCACGTAGACAAAAACACGCCCGGAGACAGAGAATCATCCTGCAAAGCACTCATGGAACCTATAAAAGCTGAACAAACTGGCAAAAAAGGCTGGATGATCTATCATAAATGCACAAAATGTAGCAAAATAATCCCAAACACAGTCGCAGACGACGATAACTTCGAAAAAGTAATAGAGCAGTCGCAACAGCGACTATTGCCAAACTAGTCCCAACAAAATGAATCCACAAGAAGCTAAAAAACTAGAGAAGAAAATCCACAAAATTTTCGCCAAATATCTATCAAAAAATAACACCGTAATTGCCGGGATTTCAGGTGGTCCGGATTCCATCTTTTTACTGAAATTTTTGGCCGAATTTCCCATAAAAATCCATGTCGCCCATCTAAATCATCTACTCCGAAAAGAAAGCGGAAACGATGAAAAATTAGTCAAAGATTTCACTGAAAAACTAAACGAAAAACTGGACAACAACGCCATTTCCTTCCATTCAAAAAGCGTAGATATCAAAAAAATCAGCAAAAAATCCAAAAAAGGAATCGAAGAAACAGGTCGAGCAGAAAGATACAAATTTTTCAACCAACTCGCAAAAAAACACAAAGCCACGTTCATCATCACAGCTCACCACGCAGACGACAATTTGGAAACAATTCTTCTAAACCTAACGAGAGGAGCGACTCTCCAAGGTTTGACAGGAATGAAGACCTTAGACACAAACTTGCTCCGTCCCCTTTTACCTATTACAAAAGCGCAAATCCAGGATTATCTCAAATTCAAACGCATCCCATTCATCATTGAAAAATCCAACCTCACCGACGAATACAACAGAAACCTCATTCGAAACAAAGCAATCCCCCACCTCAAAAAAATCAACCCAAATATCGCACTCACAACCACAAAAAATACCGAAAATCTCAGAGAAATCCAAGACTATCTCGCAATTCAAGCTCAAAACTGGCTCAAACACCACTCCACAAAATCCTCTACAAAACTACCAGCCAAATCCCTAACAAAACTCCATCCGGCCCTCCAAAAAACCATACTCAGAGAACTCTATAAATCCCTCACCGGTGACACAAAAAACCTCGAGAATACCCACATCAACGAAATCCTCCACCTAATCTCACAAAACATCGGCAACAAACAAAAAAAATTCGGAAAACTCCTACTCACACTCAAAAACAACAGTATCACAATCAAAAAACTCTAAATTCTCATTGCAAAAATCACCAATTTCGTACACTATAAAGGCACTTAAAATCTTAAATGCCCAAATTTTATTATGCCTGCATTACAAAAACCTCCACAAAGAAGAAACACCTTCATTTACCTTGTTATCATCGCATTAATCGTTGCTGCACTCGCAATGATGTTTAATTCAGGTCAGCAAGCAACAACCGAAATTTCTCTAAATACATTCGTAGAAAAAGCTCAATCCGGAGAAATTCACAAAGTAGAAGTCTCTGACAACCGCATCGACATCGAACTTGTAGACGGTAGCAAACTTTACACATTCAAAGAAATGGGATCCAGCATCTATGAAATCCTAGAAAAATCCGGAGCGGACGAAGACGTGATCTCGGCGCTCCCTATTACTATAGTGGACACCGAATCAGGGAAATTCTGGACAGACCTATTAATAGGGGTCGTTCCATTCTTGTTAATAATCGCGTTTTTCGTCTTTATGATGCGATCGGCTCAATCCAGCAACAATCAAGCAATGTCTTTCGGAAAAAGCCGAGCAAAAGTTTATGATAAAGGTAAACAAAAAACCACATTCGATGACGTCGCGGGCTGTGAAGAAGCAAAAGATGAACTGGAAGAAGTAGTAGATTTTCTGAAAAAACCACAAAAATACACAAAAATTGGTGCAAAAATTCCAAAAGGAGTTATGTTAGTTGGAGCACCGGGAACCGGTAAAACCTTATTAGCAAGAGCCGTCGCCGGAGAAGCAGATGTTCCATTCTTCTCAATTTCAGGATCAGAATTCGTAGAAATGTTCGTAGGTGTAGGTGCTTCCAGAGTTCGAGACTTATTTACCAGAGCAAAACGAAACGCCCCTTGTATTATTTTCGTCGACGAAATTGATGCGGTAGGGCGACACAGAGGCGCAGGAATGGGAGGAGGACACGACGAAAGAGAACAAACATTAAACCAAATACTTACAGAAATGGACGGATTTGAAACCGGCACAAACGTAATAGTAATCGCGGCAACAAACAGACCGGACATCCTCGATCCTGCATTACTAAGACCCGGAAGATTCGACCGAAGAGTCGTTGTGGACATGCCGGATGCAAAAGCCAGAGAAGGAATTCTAAAAGTTCACACAAGAAAAAAACCGTTAGCAAAAACCGTTGATTTAAACAAAATAGCACGCTCAACACCGGGATTTACCGGCGCAGATTTGGAAAACCTGGCGAACGAAGCCGCAATCCTTACGGCAAAACTCGACAAAAAGACTATTGGAATGAGAGAACTTGAGCAATCTATCGAAAAAGTTGTCATGGGACCGGAAAGAAAATCCAGAGTTCTTAGCAAAAAAGAAAAGAAAATCACCGCCTACCACGAAGTCGGACACGCAGTTGTAGGACATATGCTCCCGGGATGCGACCCTGTCCACAAAATCTCTGTAATCTCCCGTGGAATGGCACTCGGAGTCACTTGGTTCATGCCGGAAGAAGACAAACATTTAACGTCTAGAAGCAAATTCGAAGACGAAATATGTTCACTTCTAGGTGGTTACACATCAGAACAAGTATTCTTTGGAGAAATGACCACAGGAGCTTCGAATGACCTTCAGAGAGCCACAAAATTGGCTCGAAACATGGTTACGAAATTTGGAATGAGCGACCTCGGACCGGTCATCTTCGGCGACAGCAATGACGAAATATTCCTCGGAAAAGATTTTGGACATATGAAAAATTACTCAGAAGAATCAGCGGCAAAAATCGACCTGTTAGTTAAAAGAATTCTAGATAAATCACACAAAAAAACCGAAGATATAATCAGAAAAAACAAAAAACTGATAGACACAATCGCAACCGACCTGATCAAAAAAGAAACATTGTCATCTGAAGAATTCAAAAAGTACTTTAAAGATACAAAAGTCCCTAAAAAGACAACAACATGAAAAACTCAAGTATAAAAATTCATCCACTTCCACAAGGGGACAAGAAACCTCTAAAACGTGAAGTTGGTCAGCTTTCTCTCGACATCTATCACACAAACAAAGAGATTGTGATTCTCGCTCCAATAGCAGGGGTCGAAAAAAAAGACATCAAAATTTCGGTCACAGACGACGTCTTGGTTATTAGAGGGGAAAGAGAGCCAATCGAAGAAGTAGAAGAGGATGCATACTATACTCGTGAATGTTTCTGGGGAAATTTTGCCAGATCAATAGTCCTCCCATTAGAAGCAAACACAAAAAATATCACAGCTACATTCGACGAAAATGTCCTGGAAATTCGCATTCCCAAAGAAAAACTCGAACACACCAAGATTATCAAAATTAAAGCATGAGCTATATTCAACTCGCAGTAATACCGGCAGCCGGGCTCGGAACAAGGTTTTTCCCTATAACAAAATCCATCGAAAAAGAGATGCTACCTATAGTAGACAAACCTTGCATCCAATATTTAGTCGAAGAAGCGGTAAAAAGTGGAATTAAAGAAATAATAATAATCACCGGAAAAGGAAAGCATTCCATCAAAGATTATTTCACCCCAAACAAAACTCTCATAAAAGAACTTAAAGAAAAAGGAAAAACTTCCCTAATCAAAGACCTCGAAAAGATAGAAAAAATGGCCAAGATCACTTTCGTAAACCAAGACAAACCGCTCGGGGACGGTCACGCACTCCTCTGCGCCAAAAAAGAAATTGGCTCTCGTCCATTCGCCGTCCTCTTCGGTGACGACATCTACGACAGTCATCCCCCTGCCCTTAAACAACTCATCAGCCAATACGAAAAACTGAACACTCCTATAATAGGACTCGTGAAGATAAACAAAAAAGACAGCAAAAAATACGGAATGATTGTCCCGGAATCCAGCAAAGGCCAACTCCACAAAATAAAATCACTCGTAGAAAAACCTGCAATAGCTCCATCAAACCTCGCAATAATAGGGAAATACATCGTCACAAAAGAACTCTTCGACGATCTTAAATCTGCAAATGCAAAACAAAAAGGAGAACTCCGCCTCATCGACGGAATGATCCGACATCTCAAACACTCCCCCATCCACGGCTACGAAATCTCCGGCAAAAGATTCGACACAGGCGACAAAAAAGGTTACATAGAAGCGGTCGCACACTTTGCGAATAAATAATGCTTGAAAATTTTTTCGATTTGGGATACAATACCTAGATCAAAAAAAACAAAAACAAAAATAAAAATGCAAGAAGGAACAAAAACCAATCCTCTAATAGAGGAAGCCGACAAAAAGAAAAGCGAAGGCAAACATATGGAAGCTATCAGACTCTGTGAAAGGATTTTGACAAACGACCTTGCATGCACCGAAGCTTATGAAGAAATCGGTGATAACTATTTAAGTCTAAGAAAGTATGAAAGAGCTGAAAAGGCTCTAAAGCAGGCTTTGAAAATGGACAAGAATAGCGCTAATGCAAATTATCTATTAGGTTTTGTACATTCTTGCACAGGTAAATGGGATCAATCGGTCGAACTATTAGAAACGGCGGATTCTGTTTATCCAAATCATCCGGAAATTCTAAGATGCCTTGGATGGAGCATGTATCATCATGGTCAAAGAAAAAGAGGTGTTATCATTTTAGAAAGATCTCTATTCCTAGCTCCAAACGATCCATTGATTCTAAATGATCTTGGAGTTTGTTATCTAAATGAAAAAGATTTCGATCGCTCTGCTCAACTTTTCAAAAAAACTCTACAAGTTGAACCTGACAATCAAAAAGCGAAAGAATGTCTTAACGCTGTTAAATTCTTCCAAAGAGAATTCGACAAACTTAAAAAGAAAAAGTAGAATGAGGCCATGAAAAAGTACCTCGTCATAATAGTCCTGATTATTTTAATAATTGCGGCTTTTTTGTTTTTCCGTAATTGCGAATCACAAAAAAAACCTCTCGAAGGAGAAGAAGAATCGGGAACAACCGAAGAAACTGCTGACCTCACTCTTTATCGAGACCCATTTGTTTACGCAAACACAGATTTCACCTGCCAAGTTGTAAAAAATTCTGAACTTGCTAAGGATCAAGAACTTATGAAAACAACTTTGGACGAAGCTTACAAAAAATACGGATTCCCGGTTGAAGATAATGGAACAATGCTGGAAATCTTGAGCCTTTTTGAAAACGACGAAGAAGTAATAAATGAAATCAAGGCAAACGTTAATGAATGTAAAACAACATGAGAAAGTTAATAGAATGCATCCCAAATTTTAGCGAAGGCACAAAGCCCGAAGTTATTTACCAAATCGTAAAATCGATCGCTCAATTTTCCAATGTACATATTTTAGATATTAATCGAGACGCAGACCACAACAGATCCGTCATAACCTTCGTCGGCGAACCAAATAGTGTAATAGAGGCGGCATTCCAAGCAACAAAAACTGCTGCAAAATTGATAAATCTCAAAAATCACAAAGGAGTTCATCCACGTATCGGAGCTACAGATGTAATCCCTTTAGTCCCAATCAAAAATATTACATCCAAAGAATGCGTTGCATTAGCGAAAAAACTTGGCAAAAGAATTGGCGAAGAATTAAAAATTCCAATCTATTTATATGAAAAAGCTGCAAAAACCAACGAAAGAAAAAATTTAGCAAACATAAGATCGGGAAAAATCTCCGGCAAACCGGACTTCGGCCCGGAAAAACTCGGAAAAGCCGGTGCAACAGTTGTAGGAGTACGAAATTTTCTCATAGCATTCAATATAAACCTAAAATCTAATGATCTAGGCTCCGCCAAACAAATAGCTGCGAAAATAAGAAAATTTCCCTCTGTAAAAGCGCTCGGCCTTGAACTAAAATCCAAAAAAGCAGTACAAGTCTCAATGAATCTAACAAACTATAAAAAAACAACTCCCCTCCAGGCGTTCAAAGCAGTAAAGAAAGAAGCCCACGCCCTTGGAATAGAAATTTCTGAAAGCGAACTGATCGGAATCGCTCCAAAAGATTCCATGCCACGCGACCCGGAAAAAACGCTCCTCCTAAACACCTTCCACCGCAATCAAATCGTTGACTTTTCCCGCTTATTAATCAATAATACTCCTCGCTCTTAAACAAGTTTGAGTGATCGCCCCGCCAACGGCGGGGAGGAAAGTCCGAGCACCACGGGAAATCGTAGCCGGTAACACCGCGTCGCCCCGCCACGGCGGGGTAGGGAAAGTGCCACAGAGACAATACTATCCGTCTTCCAGTTGCGTAGCGCAGCGGAGCAACTCTACTTAAAGCTCAACCGAGCCGAAGGCGAGTCATTATCCCTGTTGCGAAGCAACAAACTAGGATGGAGAAAGGTGAAAAGCCCCGCTTAGCGGGGACAAGCCCCTCGGGGCAAGTTGGTAAACCCTACGAGGTCGCAAGGTGAGATGGAAGAGTTTGTTTGCCCCCAAATGCACTCATACTCTCTCGCCGCTCGATCCCGCCAACGGCGGGACTAGATAGATGATCACAGCCCTTCGGGGTACAAAACTCGGCTTATGACAACTGGTTTAGGAGCGAACTTTTTATACCCCATCATGAAACGTAGCGAAATTGCATTCGGCATCGTCAAAATCCCAGTCGACTTCATCATGACGTTCGCTGCCTTTATCGCTGCGTACGAACTCAGATTGATCACAGAGTCATATGGATGGATTGCAAAACCAATCGACTACAGCGTTCTTCCAACACAGATTGAGTACATATACTTCAGCCTTACAGTAGCCACAACCCTTGTTGCAGTATTCGCACTCGGAAAAATGTACAACCTCAAAACCACACACAAATTCTCAAAAGAATCCAAACGTGTAGCAACACTTTGTGGAATCTGGATAATGCTGATTATTACATACTTCTTTTTCACACGTACATTCCCATTCTCCCGACTCGCCATCATCTATTCATGGACATTAACATTCATATTGGTAATTGCTGGAAGAGCATTTATCAAATTAATTCAAAACGGACTGTTAAAAGCTGGAATCGGAAAACGAAGGCTTTTATTCATCGGAAATAACAGTATTACAAACGAACTCGCAAAATTATTGAAACAAGATTTAAGTTACAAAATAGTAGGACTAATTGGGGAACACACCCCAAAAACCGACATCAAGAATCTGGGAATAATAAGCCAACTCGAATACATTCTAAAAAAACAGAAAATCGATGAAGTTATCCAGACAAAATCCGACACCTCGGAAACACAATCCGAAGACATCCTCGAATTATGCGATCTATATCACATAAACTACAGATTTACACCTGATCTCGTCGAAGTGAGACGAACAAACATCGAAATCGAAACCCTTGGTTCAATCCCGGTAATCAATCTGAAACCAACACCACTCGACGGCTGGGGAAAAGTATTAAAAAGAATAATGGATATCATCGGGGCAGCCCTCGGATTAATCATCCTCTCCCCTATTTTCCTAATCACAGCTATTACGATAAAAATAGACTCCAAAGGACCGGTATTCTTTGCACGACTCGATGATGGGTCACCGGTAAAACGCGTAGGCCAATACGGAAAACTCTTCAAATTCTACAAATTCCGATCAATGCGTCCAAAAACCGACAAACTTAGATACACAAAACTTTCAGAAAAAAACACACGCACGGATGGCCCCCTAGTAAAAATCAAACACGACCCTCGAGTCACAAAAACCGGCCACTTCATCAGAAAATACTCCATCGACGAGTTACCACAACTCTACAACGTATTCACAGGAAACATGAGCTTAGTTGGACCACGCCCCCACCTACCCGAAGAAGTCGCCAAATACGCCCGTCACCACAGATTCGTCCTAACCATAAAACCGGGACTAACCGGCCTCCCGCAAACCTCCGGCCGCTCAGACATAAGCTTTGAAGAAGAAGTAAAGCTGGACCGATACTACATCGAAAACTGGTCACTATGGCGCGATATAAAACTCATATTCAAAACAATTGGAGTTATTTTGAAAGGACATGAAGAGTAATTAGTGCTAAAATCCTTTCGTGTAATTAAACAAACATGCTCAGAAAATTTATAAACAAGCTCCTCGGCGACCAAAATGAGAAAGCTCTCAAAAAGGTCAATCCTATAGTCGACGAAATCAAAAAAGTCGAAGAAGGGTACAAAGACACGATAAAAACGCACGAACAAGTTCTCGCAAAAACCGAGGAATTCAAAAAACGACTAAAAGACGGCGAGACTACAACCGATCTGCTCCCGGAAGCTTTTGCATTAGTCAAAACCGCTTGCCGACATCTCATGGGCAAAAGCTGGGAGGTCCGCGAAAAAGAAGTGGAATGGAACATGATCCCATATGATGTCCAATTGGTAGGGGGAATCGTTTTGCACCAGGGAAACATTGCTGAAATGAGAACGGGTGAAGGAAAAACACTTGTTTGTACAATGCCGGTATATTTGAATGCCTTGACCGAAAAAGGTGTGTTTGTCGTAACTGTAAATGATTACCTCGCCCATCGTGATGCCGAATGGATGGGAGGACTATATAAGTATCTGGGTTTAAGCGTTGGCGTAAGCATTCACGGAATGAATCATGACGAAAAAAAAGCGGCTTATGCCAAAGACATCACATACGGAACAAATAACGAATTTGGTTTCGATTATTTGAGAGACAATATGACCACAGATCCGAATAATATTGTTCAACGAAACCTTCATTACGCAATTGTAGACGAAGTGGACTCGATTTTGATTGATGAAGCGAGAACTCCCCTCATTATTTCAGCTCCGGCAGAAGAATCAACCGCAAAATATCAGCAATATTCCAGACTAATAGAACAACTTCAAGAAAACACACACTTCGACGTAGATGAAAAAACAAAATCAGTAACTTTGAACGAAACAGGAGTTGCAAAAATGGAACAACTACTAGGTGTCGAGAATATTTACACTGAAGCGGGCTTTTCCGAAGTGCATCATCTGGAACAAGCTTTGCGGGCAAAAAATTGTTACAAAGCAGATGTGGATTACATGATAAAAGACGATCAGATAATCATTATCGACGAATTCACAGGACGCATGATGCCGGGACGAAGATACTCTCAAGGCCTTCACCAAGCGATCGAGGCAAAAGAGAATGTAGAGGTAAAAAGAGAGTCAAAAACTTTGGCAACGGTCACATTCCAAAACTATTTCAGAATGTTCGACAAATTGGGAGGAATGACTGGTACAGCCGCGACCGAAGCGGAAGAATTTTATCAAATCTATGGACTCGAAACATTAATAATCCCAACGAACAAGCCGATAATAAGAGATGACAAACAAGACTCAATCTACAAAACTCAACAAGGAAAATACAAAGCAATCGCAAAAAAGATCAAGGAACTCCACGAAAAAGGACAACCTGTCTTGGTCGGTACAATTTCAGTAGAAAAATCTGAATTAATAGCCAAACTACTCAAAATCGAAGGCATTCCACACAAAGTTCTAAATGCAAAACACCACGAGCAAGAAGCGGAAATTGTCGCGCAAGCGGGACAAAAAGGCGCCGTGACTATAGCGACAAATATGGCGGGCCGTGGAACAGACATCAAGCTGGGGGAAGAAGTAAAAACCATAGGTGGACTCTTCGTTCTGGGAACTGAACGACACGAGGCCCGCCGCATCGACAACCAACTTCGTGGTCGTTCAGGTCGTCAGGGAGACGCAGGAGCAAGCCAATTCTTCGTTTCAATGGAAGACGAAATCATGCGCTTGTTTGGAGGAGACAAAATCAAAAACATGATGAACTTCCTCAAATTCCCTGAAGATATGCCAATCGAAAACGGCATAATCTCCAAATCTATCGAAGGAGCCCAAAAGAAAGTGGAAGGTCGAAACTTTGACATAAGAAAACACTTAGTGGAATACGACGACATCATGAACGTGCACAGAGAACTCGTCTACAAACAACGACAAAAATTTCTCAAAAAAGAAGATGTTAGTGAAGATATAGAAAATCTAATTACAGAAACAGGAGAAATCATCGTCAGAAACCACACAGAAGCACGCCCACAAAAACAATGGAATTACAAAGAGATTTACGAAGCCCTAACTGCTATCCACAAAGACGAATCATCACCTCTCAAACAAAACGACCTCGAACAAATCAAAGACCAAAACGAATTCATCGAAAAAGCCAAAACCTACCTCCTCACATCATACAAAGAACGAGAAAAATCCCTCCCGGACCCAAAAATCATGAGAAACATCGAAAAAGCAATTTACTTAAGATCCACAGACGTACTTTGGAAAGACCACATCGACGCAATGACACGACTACGAGAAAACGTAGCATTCTCAGGCTACGCCCAAAAAGATCCGCTAACAGAGTACAAATCACAAGCCTTCGAAATGTTCGAAGAACTCCTCGCAATGATGAGGTCCAACACAATAAACACCTTATTCAAAATCGACCTCGCCAAAGTTGTACCAATGGAAATGCTCCGAAGAGCCGAATCAACAAATCTGAGAACAAACGAAGATCAAGTCTCCGCCCCACTCTCAGGAACCAGAAAATCAGCTGTCGCAAGCCCACAATCAGTCACCAGAAGCACATTCGACACACAATCAGACAACCCGGTAATAATAAAAACCAGCGCAGGAACATCCACACAAGAGACCTCAATTCCAAAAGTCGGCCGAAACGACCCGTGCCCTTGCGGAAGCGGCAAAAAGTACAAAAAATGTCATGGCAGCCCCGCAGCATAGCGAAGAGACAATTTTCATCTTCCAAAAAAACTTCTACAATGATAAATTTCAAACATGGCACACAGAATCGAAATTTACACTTCAAAAAGTGACACCAGATCGGAAGTGATGAAGCAAAAATTGGTATCATTGGGCTTTTCCATAGAAAAAACCACTGTTGTTGACGTTTACACCATCAACAAAAACTTCGACACAGAAACTCTCGAAAACATCGCCCAAATTCTTTCAAATCCAATAACCCAAACATTTCTAATAGACGAACCAAACAAAGAAATCGACTTCGACTTTGCCTTAGAAATAGGATTTCTCCCGGGAGTAACTGACAACGAAGGTCACACAGCCAAAGAAACCATCGAAGACCTCCTGAAAACCAAATTAACAGACGAAGAAAGTATCCACACAACCAGACTAATCTTCATAAAAGGAAATGTAACCGAAGATACTGTCCAAAAAGCCAGCGAAGCATTAGCAAACAAACTCATTCAACGAATTCACATAAAATCCCACGAGCAATTTTCCAATGACAACGGAATGGACATAATAGTCCCAACAGTTCATCTCAAACCCCACCCAAAAGCGGATAAAGTCAGCCTCGACATTCCGGAAGAAGAACTCCTAAAACTAGGAAAAGAAGGAATTCTAAACGAAGACGGAACAAGACGTGGCCCACTCGCACTCGACAAAGAATATCTCGACACAATCAAAGCATATTTCGCCCGTGAAGGACGACAACCAACTGACATTGAGCTCGAATCCCTCGCCCAAACCTGGTCCGAACACTGCAAACACACAATCTTCGCGGCAAAAATCGATGACAACGAAGAAGGCCTCTACAAAGGCTTTATCAAAAGAGCCACAAAAGAGATCAGAAACAAAAAAGGAGACAAAGACTTCTGTGTTTCAGTATTCAAAGACAACTCGGGAGGAATAATTTTCGACGAAAACTGGGTCATCACAGATAAAGCCGAAACACACAACTCCCCTTCCGCCCTCGACCCATTCGGTGGAGCAATCACAGGAATCGTGGGAGTAAATAGAGACACAATCGGCTTTGGACTAGGCGCAAAACCGGTAATAAACAAATACGGATTCTGTGTTGGATATCCGGACGACGATGAACCGCTATATAGAGACAAAAACCGCACCGAAAAAGCTTTATCCCCAAAAAGAATATTCGAAGGAGTAGTGGCCGGAGTAAACAGCGGAGGAAACCAATCGGGAATCCCAACACCACAAGGATTTGTATATTTCGACGACGGATACAAAGGAAAACCACTCATTTTCGTTGGAACAGTCGGATTAATTCCACGTGAAGTAAACGGTCGCCCAAGTTGGGAAAAACAAGCTCGTCCGGGAGACAAAATAGTAATAATCGGAGGAAAAGTAGGACAAGACGGAATCCACGGAGCAACATTTTCATCAGAAGCACTCTCGGCCGGCTCACCGGCAACCGCAGTACAGATTGGAGACCCAATTACTCAGAAAAAAGCATCAGACGCTATAGTAAAAGAAGCCCGAGACTTAGGCTTATACAATTCAATCACAGATTGCGGAGCAGGAGGCATCTCATGTTCAGTTGCAGAAATGGCAAAGGAATGCGGAGGATGCACAGTCGAACTCGAAAAAGTTCCATTAAAATATCCAAACCTTGAACCATGGAAAATCTGGATCAGCGAATCCCAGGAAAGAATGACATTCTCAATTCCACCTGAAAAACTAGACAAATTTATGGAGCTAATGGATTCGCGCGGAGTCGAAGCAAAAGTAATTGGAGAATTCAACGACTCAGACAGATGTGTCGTAAATTTCAACGGAGAAAATATTATGGATCTCGAAATGCACTTCTTACATGACGGACTTCCACGAAAAGAAATCACAACCTCTTACACAAAGCAAAAATTCTCGGAACCATCCGCAGAAAAACCTGAAAACCTCACACAAACACTCCTCGAAATGATGGCTCTCCCAAACATGTGTAGCTACGAATTCATTTCATACCAATATGACCACATCGTTCAAGCCGGAGCAGTCATCGGACCATTACAAGGCAAAGGAAAAGTAAACGGACCATCATCAGTAACAAAACCGTTCCCGGAAACAGAAAAAGCAATCGTTTGTTCACAAGGGATCACTGCAAAATACTCAATTTTGGACACATATCACATGGCCGCTTGCGCAATTGACACAGCAATCAGAAACGTAATCGCAACAGGCGGAGATCTGCAGCACACAGCCCTAATGGACAACTTCTGCTGGTGCAGTTCTGACGAACCGGAACGTCTTGGACAGCTAAAAGCAGCAGCACAGGCATGTTATGACTACGCAACAAAATACGAAACCCCATACATCTCCGGAAAAGACTCGATGTTCAATGATTTCAAAGGGTTCGATGCACAAGGAAATCCAACCAAAATTTCCGTACCTCCTACCCTACTCATTTCATCAACATCAGTAATAAAAGATGCAACAAAATCAATTTCCATAGATCCAAAATTTGCCGGCGATCTCATATACATTATCGGTGAAACGAAAAATGAACTCGGAGCCAGCGAATACTTCGAATATTTAGAAAAAGGCAAATATGGGAACACAGTTCCTCAAGTAAACGCAGAAAAAGCCATGGAAATGTATAAAAAATTCCAAGAAGCAGCAGATCGCAGACTCATCGCTTCAGCCCTCTCTCCTTCAGCAGGAGGAATCGGTGCAACCCTGACCAGAAAGGCAATAGCAGGACAACTCGGAATGGAAATCGACCTCGCATTAGTACCAAAATCCGAAGATATCGACCGCGAAGACTACTTACTCTTCTCAGAATCACAAACAAGATTCATTGTCACAATAAATCCGGACCGAAAAGAAGAATTCGAAGCACTTTTTGCTCAAATCCCACACGCACAAATCGGAAAAATCACTGAAAACAACAAATTCACACTCAAAGGATTCGACGGATCAAACATTATTGACACTGACATCGAAACCTTAACCAAAAATTACAAGAAAACTTTTAAAAATTACTAATGAAACCAAAAGCCCTAGTACTAACAGGATACGGAATAAACAGCGAAGAAGAAACCGCACTATGTTTCGACCAAACCGGCGGAGAAGCTGAAATAATTCACATAAACGACCTCATCGAAAATCCAAACAAGCTCAAAGACTACCAAATTCTCGCAGTACCGGGCGGATTCTCATACGGCGACGAAACCGGATCCGGAAACGCTTACGCAAACAAAATAAAAAACAACCTCACGGAACAGATCATAAATTTTGCAAAACAAGACAAACTTATAATCGGGATATGCAATGGATTTCAAATAATAGTAAACACAGGCCTTGTCCCGGCAGTTGATGAAAAATATGGAGAAAGACAGGCAGCGCTTATGCACAACAAAACCGCAAGGTACGAATGCCGCTGGATCTGGCTCAAAAACACATCCGAAAAATGCGTATGGACACGCGGAATCGATCTCCTCCACGTTCCGGTCGCACACGGAGAAGGAAATTTCTACGCAGAACCGGAAATCATAGAAAAAATGGAAGCAAACGACCAAATCGCATTCAAATACGTAAACGAAGACGGCTCACCGGCAAACCAGCAATTCCCAATAAATCCAAACGGATCACTACAAGACATCGCAGGAATCACAGACCCCTCAGGTCGCATCTTCGGAATGATGCCACACCCGGAAAGATTCCTCGCCTTCACCAACGAAGAAGGATGGCAGCTCAAAAAAGAGCAACTCATCCGTGAAGGGTCGCCGCTCCCAACTCAGGGAGAAGGTTTAAAAATCTTCAAAAACGCTGTAGAATACTTTAAGTAAATCGCACAAAATGGAAGTTCGCATCGTAAAACAAGACGGCGGAGCAGGATTCCTCTCAAAAGTAACAGGAATACTATTCGGAATATTCCTCACAAGTATAATCTTCGCATTCTCAATCCGAATCCTCGAAGAAACCGGAATCTATATAGGCTTGGCGTTCACAATCCTAATTGTCATCCTAGGCTTCCTCAAAACCAAACCAAAATCCACCCTCCGAATGATCACCTGGGGAATAGCAACAACAGTCGTAGTAGGAGTAATCCTCTATGTAGTCGGAATAGCAATTATTTCAGAAATGTTGAAAGACTTCTAACACACGAATCCCTCAATCCACCAAAATCTTCCTCGGCTTTGCTCCATCAGACGGCCCGACTATTCCATTGTCTTCCAACAAATCAACCAACCGTGCCGCTCTCGCATACCCCACCTTCAACCTACGCTGAAACAACGAAGCTGAAGCTTTCCTGGTCTCCTGGACCAACTGAAACGCCGCCTCATACAAACTATCATCATCCACACCCGCCTTCGAATCCGGAATACCATTAAGTTTCTGCCTAGCAGTATCGGAAGAAGTAATATTCTCATTATAATCAGGCTCGATAGTAAGTTTAATCCTATTAGTTATGCGCTCAATCTCCTCGGTTGAAACAAAAATTCCCTGAACACGAAGCGGCTTGTTCTGACCGGTAGGCAAATAAAGCATATCTCCCCTACCAACCAAATCCTCAGCCCCACCTCCATCCAAAATAGTACGAGAATCGATTGAACTACTAACCGCAAACGCGATCCTACACGGAATATTCGCTTTAATCAGCCCCGTGATCACATCCACAGAAGGTCTTTGTGTCGCAATTATCAAATGAATTCCAACCGCACGCGCCATCTGCGCAATTCTACAAATCGCCGCCTCAACCTCCTTACCCGCAGCCATCATCAAATCCGCCAACTCATCTACAACCACAATTATCCTCGCCATCCTCGTAATTTTATCCAAATCGTTATATTCCTGAACATTTCTAACCCTCTTATCCTGCAATTCCCCATACCTTCGTGTCATTTCCGCAACCACCCATCGCAAAGATACAGCCGCTTTCTCCGGATCTGTAATCACAGGCGTAAGCAGATGAGGAATATTGTTATAAGAACTAAGCTCGACTCTTTTCGGATCAATCATAATTAATCGAAGATCCTGAGGTGAATTTTGATATAGCAAAGAACAAAGAAACGTATTCATGGCAACAGATTTACCACTTCCCGTAGCACCTGCAATCAACATATGAGGCATATTTTCCAAATTCGCAATTACCGGTCGCCCGGAAACATCACGCCCAAGCGGCAAAGTAAGTTTTGACTTTGAACTCGTAAACTCACTACTCTCCAAAATTTCCCGAAGATAAACAGTAGCACGATATGTATTTGGCACCTCAATTCCAACCAAAGATTTTCCAGGAATCGGAGCCTCAATACGAATCCTTTCCGCAGCCAAAGCCAACGCCAGGTCATTCTTCAACGTCGTAATTTTCGACAACTTCACCCCCTCGTGAGGCTTCAGCGTATATTGAACCACAGTCGGTCCAACATTCACCTCCTTCATAGTCACATCGATTCCAAACTGCATCAGTTTCGCCTTTATCTTGTCCGCACACTCCCTCAAAATATCTTCATCTATCTCAACATGACTATCTCCATCTTTCAATAAATCCAACGAAGGAAATTCCCACTCGAAATCATCATCAATTGTTGTTTGTTCCGCCGCCTGAGCCAAAGATTTTTCAACATCAGACTCATCATTCTTCTCTGCGCCTCCTGGAACTACTTCCACCGGTGCGTGCTCCCTTATCTTATTTTTATGAATTAAAATCTCCGGAACCCCGTCATCCTCCTCATTATCCATAATTCCTCTCGCTGTTCTACCTCTTGAAGCCTTTTCCTTAGCCATCTCAATCTTAATTTCCGGAATAATGTATCGAACAATTTCTCCCAATGAAAGTTCGAATAATAGTAATAATGATATCAAAAATATCGCTGTGAAAATAATCGTAGCCGCAATTTGTCCAACTCCGGCAACCTCAAGCAACAAAAAGTTCGTCACAAACCCAACATATCCACCATATTCACCCAAAGCGGCATACTTTAGAATACTCTCTACCGGTACAGACAAATGAAACACACTCAAAATCGAAACTATAAATAAAGTCAGTCCCAATATCTTCGTCGCACCAAAATGAACCTTCCTTGAAATAAACAACATCGCCGAAATCAAAATAAAAACTCCGGGAATTACATAAATTCCCCACCCAAAGATCGGCTTAAGCAAGCTCACAAACCCATCCCCTATAATTCCAAACGCCCCCTGAAGACTTAAAATAGTCAAAATCCCGGCAGCCAAATAAATAACTGCCCAAATCTCTCTAGCAATAGTAGGTTTCACTTTCAAACTAACTTTGTTCCTTCGAACCGCTCTTCGCGAAGTTCGTCTTGTGGTAGTTCTTCGTCTTGCTGTTCGCCTTCGTGGAGCCATAATATAAGAATTTACATGTGAAATGATTATACAAAAATACTCTTTTTTTAGCTAGGGATAATGTATAGAATAGAATAAAATACTCACCATGATCAAAACACGTTTTGCACCATCACCAACAGGATATTTGCACGTAGGAGGACTGCGAACTGCGCTCTACTGCTATCTTTTTGCACGAAAAAATAAAGGAAAATACCTATTAAGAATAGAAGACACCGACCAAGAACGTTATGTGGAAGATGCGGAAGAAAGCCTAATCAAAACCCTGGAATGGGTTGGGCTTCATCACGATGAAGGCCCTTTCAGACAATCGGAAAGAACCGAAATTTACAAAGAACATGCACAAAAACTAATCGATTCCGGGCACGCTTACAGATGTTTTTGCTCAAAAGAACGACTCGACGAGATGAGAGAAAAGCAAATGCAACGCAAACAAGCAACAATGTACGACAGAAAATGCGCTGACCTACCGGAATCTGAAGTAAAAGCCAAAATGGAAGCGGGTGAATCTTTCGTAATTCGCCAAAAAATGCCATACACCACTATAAAATTCAAAGATTTAGTACGAGGAAACGTTCAATTCGACGGAAAAACCGTAGACGATAGCGTTTTGATGAAATCCGATGGATTTCCAACATATCACCTGGCAAATGTTGTCGACGACCACTTAATGGAAATCACACATGTAATAAGAGGCGAAGAATGGCTTCCCTCCACACCAAAACACATCGCACTCTACAACGCATTTGGTTGGGAAATCCCGGAATTTGCCCACCTCCCCTTACTCCTAAACCAGGACAAAACGAAATTATCAAAACGACAAGGAGATGTTGCGGTCGAAGACTATATAAAAAAAGGCTACAGCAAAGAAGCCATCACCAACTTCGTAGCATTTCTCGGTTGGAACCCGGGAGGTGGTGAAGAAAAAGAAATTTATACGTTAAAAGAGCTCGAAGAAGTATTTTCACTAGAAAAAGTCCACAAAGCAGGTGCAGTTTTCAATATTGAAAAACTGGATTGGTTCAATTGGAGATGGGAAAAAGAAAATTTTGCAAAAGAAACTGCAAATATGACCCCGGAACAGAAAGCGGAAAAATTACTGAAAAAATGTGAACAATATTTATCTCCAGATCAGAAAAAAGATAAAGAAAAATTACTAAAAGCGGTCCTCATAGTCGAAGAAAAAATTCTAAAAGACCCGAAAGAGACTGCCACCAACATCGATTTCTATTTCAATCTACCGGAATATAACAAAGAATTATTGACTCATGAAAAAATGATGGTAGACTTTAATCAGGCACTTTTAGCTCTTGAAAAAGCACAAGAAGACTTACAAAAACTCGACAATTGGACGAAAGAGTCATTGAAACAAACATTACTCGAAACCGTTCAAGCACTCGGGGCAAAGAACGGACAAGTTTTCTGGCCACTACGATCGGCACTCACAGGAGTTCAATTCTCACCAGGAGTGTTCGAATCCGCCTGGATACTGGGAAAAGAAGAAACGCTCAATCGAATCGAAACCGCAATTAACAAACTAAAATGAATTATCCGGAAATCAAAAATGTGATAAGACACCTCAAACGTACATGCAAATGCCTTAACTGCGAAGGTAAATTCAATTACGATGATATAAACGTTATCGCTACCACAAACATTGAGGGCCTTTTTGAAACAAGATGTAAAAATTGCGAAAGCTCAACAATAGTAACAGTGATGCTGGAGCCAAACGTCGAAATTAAAAAAGAGAAACTTAGAGAAACCACCCCATATAGAATTCATGGAAAAATTTCTGAGAACGAAGTCCTGGATATGAAAAACTTCCTAAACAAATTTGACGGGGATTTTAAAAAAATCTTTACCAAATCAAAATGAAAAAACTAATCACATTCCTACTCTTTGGAGCTTTCATCCTAAGCTCTTCCGCTTGCGCGCTTACAGACAAAACACAAGAACTGGGAGAAAACATCGTAGATTCGTATGAAAATGTTGCAGAAGAAGTTGGAGAAGTTTACGAAGACCTTAAGGATAAAAAAGAAAGCGCAGAAGAAACTGTCGACGACCTTAAAAACGCCACGGAAAAATTAGGAGAAGCGGCTGATGCAATCAAAGAGATAACAGATTAATTTCCCGATGCTAAAGTGCCAACTTCACACCCACTCCGGAGAAGACCCAAAAGACAAGATCTCTTATTCAGAAAGAGATTTGATTTTTCAGGCGGCCAAATTAAACTACGACGTTTTGGCAATCACTTGCCACGACAAAGTTGTTTTTAACAAAAACCTCAGAAAATTTGCTGAAAAAAAAGGGATTTTATTAATACCGGGAATAGAGTTATCCATCAAAAAAACTCACAACCTAATTCTAAACCCAACAAGCGAAATTCTCGAAGTTGAAACCTTCAAGGACCTTCGCAATTACAAAAAGCGTCATCCGGAATGCCTCATCATCGCACCACACCCATTCTTCCCCACAAGTAAATCTCTGAAAAAAAATCTAATCGACAATATAGATCTCTACGACGCAATCGAATATTCATTCTGCTACACAAAAACAAAAAACTACAACACACCGGCAGTCGCACTCGCAAAAAGATGGAAAAAACCAATCATCGCTACCTCCGACTGCCACATCCTCAAATACTTAGACTCCGGATATACTGAGCTTGAAGCCGAAAAATCCATCCCATCAATCTTCAAAGCAATCAAACAAAACCTAATCAAAAATCACACTCAACCAATCTCCTACTTCACTATCTTTAAGATCCTCGCTAAACTCTGCTGGGGCAAATTTTCTAAATAATCCAAAACCTAAACGTAGACAAAATTTGATTTTTCCGTTATAATATACAAATGGAACTATGCGAAAAATGATCAAAAAACCAAAACAAAAATGAAAAACTTACAAATATCTCTTTTCAATTCGATTACAAAAATCTCAAAAGAATCCAGGTTAGTGCCTGTACTTGGAGAAGCTCTCAGTGCAGGAATAAAAAAAATAGCGACAGATGAAACAATCCACAAACAAGCCAAATCTGAAAAACTCAAAAAAGCAACAAAACAAAAATTAAGTAGCGATAGAAAAAAACTGATGGAAGACCCCGCCGCCACACTAACAATACCAAAAACTCCGCAAAAGAAAACACCAAGTCCTTCTAAAGATTTTTTTAAATCTTTACGAAAAGCTATCCCATTAAGTTATAATTCCTTCAGCCATTTTGATGGCGAAAAAGGATTAAAAAAACTTATTGACCTTAGACCCAAAGGTTTTTTCTTAAATACGGACAAATTAAAAAAAGAAGCCCCAAATTTATTTGAAAAACTTTTCAATTATGCCCTGGAAAAATTAAAAGCAAGAGACCTTTTTAACGCATCGTTTTTCCGCAAATTGGAAAAAGTTTTAATACAAACAGGTAAAGCAAAAAAACTGGAAAAATTAAGAAAAAAAAGAAAACTCACACAAAAAGTCCTGAAACATGTATCAGAAAATTTTTTAAAGAGATCCAAGAAACTCTTTACAAAAATAACTAAAGAACTGGTTACCAAAACCGAAATGACCCCAACAAAAAGAAGATACATATTAAAAACTTTCGATAAAGAAATGCCCCTTCTAGTAAAAAGAAACCTTTTAAAGGATATTTCCATCCAAAATTTTTACAAAATATCCCATAAATGGTTGAATAAATTTATACCCTCAGACAAAAATTCGGATCGCAAAAAATCAGAATTTATCATCAGAATCGCAAGAAATCTTTACTTGGAAAAAAAATCAATAAATAAACAAAATGTTCAAAATGAATATTTGGATATAATAGCCTCCCAAAAACAAAATGAAAAAACAACAATTTACCAAAAAAGGAATATAATATTCCTCGCAAATAACGAAAAATCTAAAAACGGACAATCAAGATTTAGAAATCCAGCAATAATATCATCAATAAGAACACAGGGAGGTATTTTACCGGAAAACAAAATATTAATGGGAGAAAACAATAAGCAAGATCTATTAAAGAAAAAAAACAACTTTTTGACCTTTCTAAGTAACACAAAAGGACCATTAACAGCACATATTAACGCCCACGGAGGACCTAATGCAATATACTTATCAGGAGGACAATTAGTAAACGGAAAAATTGGAGAATCCAAATATGATGTAAAAATAACCTATAAAGAAATTGCGAACGCTTTGATACAAAGAAACAAAAATTTTCCTCAGGAAAAACCCCCAATATTAATTTTCGACACCTGCTATAATCATACGATTATGAGAAAAATTTATGCGGAAATAAAAGGAAAAACGCATCCTCCTATAACAATAGGAGCTTCTGAATATAACCAATTTTCTATCATCGACTCAACAAATAAATACGGATCCACATTCAATCAATACGCACTAAAAATGCAAACAGCCACAAAAGACAATCCGTTAAGAATTAAAGATATAATTAAAAATCAATATTTAAGTGATACAAATGTCACTATTTACGTACCAACCTTCCAAGGAAAAATCAAACAAATAGTAGAAAAAAGAAGAATACGAAGAAAAAAACAATTAAGACTACCCGGAAGACCACCAATCGACGAAACGGCAAATGTTTAATCATCTTGCTCCGCCCCCTCTTTCATATTATGATTCAAGCATGCACTCCTTCATTCGCAAAATTCGAAATCAAGCTAAAAAAAATCCTAAGCACATTGTCTTTCCCGAAGGTGAAGATGAGAGAGTTCAGAAAGCGACAAAAATAATAATCAAAGAAGGTATTGCAAAAATAACACTCCTGGGAAACCCCAAGAAAATTAAGCCAATAAAAAATGTTGAGATAATTGACCCAAAAACTTCAGAACTCAAAGACTCTTTTGCAAAAGAATTAGTAAAATTACGAAAATCAAAAGGCCTCACTCCCCCACAAGCTCGTGAACTGCTAAAAGACATGAATTATTTTGGAACAATGATGGTTCATATGGACTTAGCCGATGGAATGGTAACCGGAACTACAAATTCAACAGCTGATTCTATAAGACCGGCACTCCAGATCATCAAAACTGAAGAAAAATTTCACAAAGTTTCCGGAGTTTTCTTCATGGTTTTAGAAAAAAGACTGCTTCTATTTGCAGATGCAGCAATCACAGTCGAGCCAGACGCCCACGCACTTGTGGACATAGCAATCGACACAGCTGAAACCGCCAAAAAGTTTGGCATTAAGCCAAAAGTAGCCCTCCTCTCCTTCTCCACAAAAGGCTCAGCCGCGCACCCAAAACTCGACAAAATACGAGAAGCTCTAAATATGATAAAATACAAACGACCAAAACTAATAGTAGACGGAGAACTGCAAGTCGACGCGGCACTAGTCCCGGAAGTAGCAAAGAAAAAATGTCCAAAATCCCCAATAAAAGGTGATGCAAACGTACTCATTTTCCCGGATTTGGAATCATCAAACATCGCATACAAACTGGTAGAACGACTCGCAAAAGCTCGTGCAATCGGACCACTACTCCAAGGACTAAAAAAACCGGTGAACGACCTATCTCGAGGATGTAATTACAATGATATAGTAAACGTAACCGCTTTCACCAGTTGTGAATGTAAATAATTCCCCTCCTATGACAGAAATTGACTCACCAAACATTCCGGCATACCAAAGAAAAAGATCTCTAGCTGCAAAAGCTAGAAAATCGACTACGCGAACTCGAAAAAAAACTCCTGCTAAGCCAAAAAAAGTTACACGGAGAAGACCTGTAGAAGTTGAAGAAATGACAATTGCTGACGCAATTCAAGAGAGTAAATTCGAAAATCCTACTGATATTTTCAAGCCAAAAAGAACAACCACACCCGGAGTCCGTGAAATGAAAATTTGCGGACACTGCGATGGTTTTTTCGACAAAATTAATGTCGGAGTTATTAAACTCACAAGCTCTCTGCGAGTCGGAGACATCATAATTTTCGAAAAAGATGAGGGTCTCTTTGAACAAGAGATCACTTCAATGCAAATAAACAGACAAGACGTGACAATTGCACACGCAGGTGACGATATTGGGCTTAAAATAGCTATGAAACCAAAGGTGGGAACGCCTGTTTATAAAGTGTTAACATGAAAATCCTCGTAATAAATGCCGGCTCTTCTTCAATAAAATCCAAACTTTTTGAAAAAAAGAAGGATCTTGAACCCATTGCAAAATTTCACATCGACGGAATTGGATTAAAACAATGCAAATTGATTTTTAAATCTGAAAATAAAAATATTGGACTCAAACAAAAAGTAAAAAATCACGAAGAAGGAATAAAATTATTATTAAAAACTTTGAAAGACACGGGAACAATAGAAAATTTGAAAGAAATAGAAGTAGTTGGACACAGAGTTGTCCATGGCGGAGAAAAGTACAGCGAACCAGTAAAAATCGATGCACGAGTAATCAAAACTATCGACGAACTTTCATCGCTTGCTCCCCTACACAACCCCGCAAACCTTCAAGCAATAAAAGCATGCAAAAAACTAATCAAACATGCTCCTCAAATTGCAATTTTTGACACGGCATTCCACCAAACAATGCCGGAAAAAGCATATCTTTATGGACTTCCGTACGAATATTACAAAAAACACAACATCAGAAGGTATGGATTCCACGGAACCAGCCACAAATATGTAACCGAAACAGCAATCAAAATCTTAAAGAAAAAAAATCTAAAAATAATCTCCTGCCACATAGGCAACGGATCCTCAATAACCGCATCAATAAACGGAAAATCCGTAGACACAAGTATGGGCTTCACACCACTTGAAGGCGTCATGATGGGCACAAGATCCGGTTCAATCGACCCGGCAATCATCCTTCACCTCCAAAAAGAACTCAAAATGAAACCCGACGCAATAGACAACCTACTAAATCACGAATCCGGACTCAAAGGGTTTTCAGAAATCAGCTCGGACATGCGAAATATCTACGCAAAATATAAAGAAAAAGATCCACGCGCCATCCTAACCATCGAAACTCTCTCTTATCAAATCGCAAAATACCTCGGTGCATACACAGCCGCAATGGATGGACTGGACGCAATCATCTTCACAGGTGGTCTCGGGGAAAAAGCGTTTTACGTAAGGGAAAAAGCATGCTCCTACCTAAACCACTCAGGACTAAAACTCAACTCAAAAAAGAACGAAAACTGCGAACAATTAATCTCCGACAGCAAAAGCAAAATAAAAGTCTTCGTAATTCCAACCAATGAGGAAAAAGAGATCGCTTCACAAGCCCTAAGAGCCGCTTAAAGGTCTACCTCAAGAACTGATGTCGGCGTCAAAACATAAAGCTTTTTTGAGTCCGCATCAACATATATGTCTCGAAGTTCACCAACACTATCAAGCAAGTACTGAGATGTATAATTCAAATTTCCGGTTTGCGCATCCTTCTCAAACACAAGCACTCTGCCATCTTGAGAGTCTAAAATATAAACATCATCAAGCTTCTCATTTGTATAAATCACAGAAGGATTTTTGAACGCATTATAAGGAGCATTATTTATATAAAATTCTGCTTTCGCTCCTGCATAGAACTTATAAACATCACCATTATTGTTTAAAACATATACACTTCCATCTATCGTAAGATCCTGAGCCCCTGAAACATCTACATCATCATCCACAAAATATTCCTCAGCCGAACCAAATTTATCTCGAGTACCTTTATAAGTATATTTCCAAATTTCACTATCCGTTGAATCCAGTAAATAAATTTTATTGCTCCAATCCTGAATAGCTACCGCCTTGTGGAATGCACCGTCATCAGTATCCATAAATGACATTGTTCCATCCTTGTATTCAATCAAATTTCCGGATTTTGTTAAGAAAACCACAGAGCCTCTATCATCAAACCCTGTCGCATCAATTACAACTTCCTCATCATCAATAGTCAAAGGATCCTGGATTTGATCAAGAACTACTTCATAAAGCGCATTATATTCAAAAACAAACACTCTATCCCCCACTTCCGCAAATCCTAGAGCGTTTACATCAGATCTTTTCGTAGTCAAATCCGCCAAAACTTTTGGTGTCTCCAATCTAATCACATTATCAAGTCCGTCTCGGAGCTCATCAATCTGATTTAATTTCAAAATCGCTTTATCTCTATAATATCCGGAATTCAAAACAGAAATAGCATCATCATAAGCCGCATCCAAAAGCTCTTTTGCTTTTTCTTTATCGTATTCTCCCTTAGTTTCAGCTTCAACCAACTTATCTTGAACACTATTCAACACTCCATCCAATTGCTTGATTTCTTCTCTGGCCGCTAGATTACTCTTCGCAACCCAAATTCCAATAGTCAAAACCCCAATTACAACTATAAGAAGAACAAAAATCTTATTTTTTCCAAATCCTCCCGAGAATAAACTTCCAAAGAAATTTGAAACTCCACCCTTTATCCCGGACCAAACTCTATTCTCTCTCGGATAAACTTCCGCTCTCTTACCTCTTCTATTTTTCAATGCAGTTAAAAATTTTCCGGTTAAACTCTCTTTTTCTGCTGAAATTCCACCATCAGTCGACTTCAAGACCCCTTGTGTCTCAGTTTCAGGACTTTTTTCTGCAATACCTGCAACTTCTTCAGCATCAGTCGCCTCATCAAACATTATTCCAATAAGACCAATTCGCCCCAACATTTCAGTAGAAATAACATCCTTAATATCGTTCAAAGTTTCCTCAACACTTGTACGCACAATACTCTTAGCTAAATCCGTTTTACTTATATATCGAAGCAGTCTAATTGAAGAGAAAAGAACAAAATCCCCTCCTTCCACTTCACCGGTAGCAATATTTGTAAATAAATCACCATCAACATTTTCTTCACTCAATCCCTCGCTCACGATACTTACATACCTTTTTCGTACCAAATATGCCTCAGCATCACCACTCTGAGACAATAAAAGCGTCCCATCAACAACCGCCGCAATCACAACATTCAAATTTCCAATATATCCTGAAGTTTTTTGAGCCCTAAATTCACCAAGGACCCCGTTCACAGCCTTTAAAGCAACCTCAAAACGCTCATAAGGATCCGCCGCAACGTCCTCATAAAACACTTTCTGCATCGTTTCAAAAATCGCTGCACCAATCTCCTCCGCATCAACAGGATTGTTTTGAATCTCTAAATTAACGAAAATTTGCCCACTCTTGTCACCATACTCCTGGAAAAGATCATAATAATAGTTCTCTAGAAAGCTATTATCGTCACTCCCCGCGAACAAAAATTCATAACTTGCCTTCAACGCCATATATTTTTTGATTTAACTGAGGTTCCTGCAAAAGTCAGTAGCGTTACGAAATATGAAAAACTTGTGCGAAAATTGTAAAAAGCGAAAAAGGCGTATCAGCATAGATACGTTGATGAGCTTTAAACAATTTGCAGCCAAGTTTTTCATATTGCAGTAGTTAGTGACTTTTGCAGGAACCTCATTTAGTGAAAATAATACTAAAGTAAGCATTGACTTGCAAGCGAACTTACCTATAGAATCCCCCTGCAAAAAATAATTGAAGAAAAATGCTAGGGAAACTCAAAAAACGGAAAAGGCTAAAAAAACATGGTTTTCGAAAAACCAGCGATTCCGTGCTAAAAAGCAGAAGAGCAAAAGGAAGAAAGAGCTTAGCTCCTACAGTACATTCAAAATCTTAAATGTTAGAGAAAAAATATAGAATAGAACGTAATCAGACTCAGTACATCCTTAAAAAAGGAGAAGATAGCATTTCAAAACTCTTTATAATTAGATATATTAAGAATAATAAAGGATTTAATAGATATTGCAGCGTAGTAAGCAAAAAAATATTTACAAAAGCAGTTGACAGAAATAAATTAAGAAGACAAATCTACCACGCGATCCAACTGACATCAAAAGAAATCTCGTCACCAAAAGAATCACTCGACATAGTACTCATTCCCAAAAAAAGAATAACAACGGCCAAATTCGAAGAAATAGAGCAAGATATCAGAGAACTCATCACTAAACATGGATAAGAATAAAATTCTAAAAAACGTTGTAATCTTCCTGGTTGTCTTTCTCGCAATCAACTATTTACTTAATAGTTGCCAAAATAAAGAGGAAGAATTACTTCTAAACAGTGGGAACATCATATTTACCACTACAGACACAGAATATTCACGAACTCAAAAAGTCACAGTAAAAATAAGTAACGACACCGATCAGGAAATAGTAATCCCAAACGAATGTCCTAATGAACCTTTTAATGTATACAAAAAAGAAAACAATGAATGGACTCAAAAAACCTCAGAACCGGAACTAAACTGTGAAAACGCTGCAGATATTATTGTAAAGCCTTCAGAAGAAGTAAAAATAGTTTATGAAAACTGGAATCACTCATTATTCTCAGAAATGGGTCTTTTCCAAATAGAATTTGAGACAGAAATTAAAGGAGAATTGCAAACTCTCACTACAAATGAATTCCTAGTAGTAAAAGAAGGAATAATCAAACAAATCTGGTATGGGATTTTCTATAGACCTATATATAACGCACTGATTTTCCTTACATCAGTAATGCCACAACACGACCTCGGACTGGCAATTATCCTGCTTACATTAATAATCAGAACAATCCTTCTTGTTCCATCTCAAAGAGCAATGAAATCTCAGAAGAAAATGCAAGAAATTCAGCCACGACTCGAAGAAATTAAGAAAAAATATAAAGGGGACCAACAAAAAATCGCCACGGAAACAATGGCAATCTGGAAAGACGCAAAAGTTAATCCAATGGGATCTTGTCTACCTATTCTCTTACAATTCCCATTCCTAATCGCACTATTCTACGTAGTAAAAGGAGGTCTAAACCCGGACAACGCATACCTCCTCTATTCAGAATATTCATCATTCACACTACACGATATAAGCGTAAACTTCTTTGGAATTCTGGACCTGACAAAAGCCAATATCTACGTACTTCCAGTAATAGTGGGAGGACTCCAATTTACACAAATGAAACTGACAATGGCAAAGAAGAAAAAGAAAAAAGATGGAGAGAAAAAATCAGAAATGGCTATGGCAACAGGCACAATGACATATATAATGCCAATAATGATCGCGGTTTTCACAGCATCATTACCTGCCGGTGTGGGTATATACTGGGGAACATCAACCGCATACGGAATTGCGCAACAATTAGTTGTAAATAAGAGTAAATCAACAACAACAGAAACAAAGGTAAGAGTTATCAAACCAAAAAACGACTAATTTCTTTAATCATATAAAAATGGACATTGAAGACATTTTAAAAGAAACTCTCGAAGAATTATTGAACAAACTGGAAGTAGAGTATTCAAAAATAGACATAACTGAGGAAGACAAAGGATCTTTCGAAATCAATATTCACAGCGAAAATCCAAGTCTACTCATTGGGCATCATGGCGACAACATCCAAGCATTACAACATATTTTGAAAACTTTGATTTGGAGAAAAGCTCAAAACGAACAGTTCAATATCATGGTAGATGTGGATGATTACAGAAAACGACAAGAAGAAAATGTGCTAAATCTAGCAGAAAGAAAAATTGAATACGTAAGAAAAACCGGAAGATCACAAACACTACCACCTATGTCTCCTTACTTACGAAGAAAAATACACATGCTCTGTATGAGCCCCGGATACGACGATGTCGAAACGATAAGTGAAGGCGAAGCAGATCAAAGATACATTATTATCAAATTAAAATCCTAACATGAGTAACATGACAACACTAACTCGTTTGTTACTCGTTCCTACTCTCATAATGTCTTTCGCACTATCAATACCTTCCGCCAATGCTTTTTCCGATGTCGAAGAAGGAAGCCCATACTTCGTTTCAATTTCATATTTGGAAAAATTTGGAATTGTAGATGGTTACAGTGATGGAACATTCAAACCATACGATGATGTCAATAGAGCAGAAGCATTGAAAATGCTCACAATTGCCAGCGGCCTCTTCAAAGGAAGTGAAATAGACGCATTAGAATCAGATGAAGCAAGACCTTTCACAGATACACCTTTATCAGCATGGTACACAAACTACATTTCAGCGGCAAAAGATGAAGGAATAATAAACGGATACCCTGATGGCAGTTTCAAACCGGAACAAGCAGTAACTCTCGCAGAATCATTAAAGATACTTTTCGAATCTTTAGGAGATATAGAGTACCCAAATGTCGCGGATTATCTATACAACGATACTACAGAAAACGATTGGTTCATCTCCTACACCGCCTACGCCGCCTCAAAAGGAATAGTCAACGTTTACTCCACGGATACAATCAGTCCAAACCAAGACATGAGCCGTGGATACCTCGCAGAAGTCATTTACAGAACTCTCACTTCAGACCAATACAGCTTTGGTAAAGCGACATACTATGGATCTGCAGTCCAAGGAAACTTTACCGCCTCCGGAGAAATTTTCGACATGTATGAAATGACCGCCGCCCACAAAACTCTTCCATTTGGTACAATGGTAAAAGTTACAAACCTGGCAAATGCAAAATCCATAGAAGTAAAAATCAACGATAGAGGCCCCTATGGTCCGGGAAGAGTCATAGACTTATCAGAAATGGCATTTGCTGAAATTGCGTCACATAGCACCGGAGTAATAAACGCTCAACTTGAAATAATTTCAAGCCCATGAATTAAACCCCATGAACCCTCCCTCATTAAAAAATCACCGAAGAACACCAAAACTTCCAAAAGGAGCTCTTCACGCAGAAGCAAAAAAAACAGTAAAAGCGCTCATAGTAACGCTTAGCTTGATGATTGTTGCTCTAAGTATAGGGTTCTTCATCACAACAAATGACAGCACACAAAAGGGATACACACTACAACAACAAAAACTCAAAAACGAGCATCTAAAAAGCGAAAACACGTCATTAATTACCAAAATCACACAAGCAACCGCATTCTCGAAAATAGAGTCCAGTGACAAAGTCGACGAGATGGAAGAAGAAACTGAAAAAAATTACGTGACAAGCGAAGATAATTCAGTATACTAGGCGCAAGCGAATCCCGCCCTACGGCGGGACCAGCGCAGTCTCGCCAAGGCGGGACATTTTGACATCCAGGGGCCATCGTCTAGTGGTTAGGACACTAGGTTTTCATCCTAGCAACAGGGGTTCGATTCCCCTTGGCCCTACCATTGAAAAAACAACTCTGCCGAAGGTAGAGGTGGTTTTTCACCCACATTCTTAAATTAATATGTCACTATCAATCAATAATTGTCGTAGCCGCTCTCTGACTTCTTTTATTCCCACTTCCATTTGGTCATAAGATATAACTCCTTCACGATGGAATTTTCTTAATCCTTCAATCTTTTCTTGTGCTTTTAATCTCTCATGCTCCAAAGCGTCTTCAGTTGACTGAGTTATTACACCTGTTTCAGCTTCTTGTAACATTACAGGAACTGCCTTAGTTTTCCATTCCGGTTCTTTGCCCATATTTTTAAGTTATTAAATTATTTTTCCTTTAATAAAGGTAATAATAGTACATGTTCTACCATTGTTGTCAACTCACACAGAATATGCCCCCCTACCCCCTCAACTCCCTCCTATTGAAATACTGCACCTCATTGTTCGCGCCAAACAACATATCCTTGTCAATTTCCCCAACACTCAAACAATACCTGAAAGCATCAAATGATTCAGCCAACTCCTCACGAGAAGCCTCCCTTTTATCAATCAAATTCAAATATTCCTCCGGCAATCTCCTGTCCATTATTCTACTTTCAAAAATTATCTTCTCCGCCTCAGCCCCTCCGGAAAGAACATTCATCGCGACAAGAGACCTGCTTAAAGAATCAAAATAAAGAGTTCCATTTGCTCTGATCCAAAGAAACGGATAAAGAGGCGCCAAATCCGGGAAATAAACATTCGGATAAGCTTTCACAACCCAATATGGCTCAACAACATCAAGATATTGCTCATAGCTCTCTATATCTTCAAATCCAAAATCATCCAACATCCCGTGGGTCACCTTCTTCTCACCAAAACTCGCCGTATCACTCGCGGGATCAAATATATATCCACCGGTCTGAATAACATTCTGAAAAACTCTTCGACCCCTGCTTTGCTTTATTCCCCAAACCGGTTTCAAAACCCCACCCTCCTTCTCAAATTCATTAAGAATAGTCATACAAGGCGCCTCCGATTGCCCGATAGCGCTCCCTAGAACTTTAAGAACCTGATCCCTGATCAAATGACAACAACCGACGGGATATCGTCTCAAATCAAAAACGCCGGGGATAGATTCACCTTCCCCGCCAAATTCAGCGTCGTTCCTTAACTTCGCCTCAACCCTCTTATCAACAAGGTCCCTTATCTCAACCAACTGTTTCTCTATCACATCGATATTCGGAACAATCAGCTCAGAGGTTAATCGCTCCTGCTTTTCATCAACTTCAGCCGTATGTCTTTCATCAACCCAATTCTGCAGTCCGGCTAACATAATTATTTTGTTAATTAGTGCTCGATTATACAAGAAAGGCTCGCAATGTCAAGCATTCCACGCCTTTTCCTCAATTGACTCGCCCAAAATTCCCGCCTATCATACGCACGCAATGAAAACACACCAAATATACCTCGACAACGCGGCCGCCACCCCTATGGACCCAAAAGTACTGGAAGCCATGCTCCCATATTTCACAGAAAAATACGGAAATCCGGAAGCATTACACACAAAAGGTAAAGAATCATTAATTGCGATCGACAATGCACGCGAAACCGTGTCCAAAATTCTCAACTGCCGAGCAAGAGAAATAATTTTTTGTGGAACAGCCACGGAAGCAAACAACCTCGCAATTTTTGGCACAGCAAGAGCAAACAAAGAAAAAGGCAATCATCTAATTACAACAAAAATCGAACACTCTTCCGTCCGAAGACCATTTGAACAACTCGAAAAAGAAGGATTCGATGTCACATACTTGGACGTAGACAAAGAAGGATTCGTAAATCCCGACGACATCAAAAAAGCATTAACCCCAAAAACAACTTTAGTTTCGGTAATGTATGCAAACAACGAAATAGGAACAATTGAACCAATAAAAGAAATCGGAGAAATCCTCTGTGACCACAAAGCCTACTTCCACACCGACGCCTGCCAAATCCCCGGAGCCGAGACGCTGGACACTTCCATCCTAAAAGTCGACATGATGACCTTAAACGGCTCAAAAATTTACGGACCAAAAGGAATCGGCGTCCTCTACGTGAACAAAGAAACCAAAATTGAACCAATAATCTTCGGTAGCACTCACGAATATTCACTCAGAGCCGGCACCCACAACACTCCCCTCATCGTCGGTTTCGCTTGTGCCCTCGAATTAACAACAAACACCACCAACAAAAAAATAACAAAACTCCGCGACAAATTAATCTCATCACTTCTCGAAAAAATCCCACAATCACATCTCAACGGACCAACCGATCGCAGACTCCCAAACAACATAAATATCACCATTCCGGGCATACACGCCCAAGAAATATTACTTCACTTGGACGAAGCGGGCATTTACGTCAGCACAGGTGCCGCATGCAACATGGGAAACGAAAAACCGTCCAAAACACTCGAAGCAATCGGCCTCCCCAAAAAAGAAATTCTCAGTTCCCTCCGCATCACATTAGGCAAAAACACAACTGAAGGAGACATCAATTACGTTATCAAAACACTTCCGGAAATATATTTTAGGACTATTTAGTGACGACGAACTAAAACCTCAGACACCGTCAACTGGTTTTCAAACTTTCCTCTTTTCAACCAAAATACTCTCTGATAATATCTTAAGCCCCACTAGATATTGGGGGTTACAAAGAAAAGCACCTACTAGATATAGAGCAGACCCCTCATTCCTGCGAAAAATGTCATCTAAGTAGATTTTTTCCTCTCTTTCTATTTCCCTAACTGAATTTCAATTATGTCTCCAATCAAAAAAATAAAAAAAAGAAACGGTAAAGTCGCCGATTTTGACCAAGTTAAAATTACACAAGCAATATGGAACGCTGCACGATCTGTTGGAGGAACCGACAAAGACCTTTCTAAACAAATCTCAAATCAAGTTGCGGCGGTATTGGAAGTATTTTTCAAAGATGAATCAAATATTCCCAATGTAGAACAAATCCAAGACCTCGTTGAAAAAATCTTAATCGAAGGAGGACACGCAAAAACCGCTAAAGCATACATTCTTTATCGTGTAGAACACAAAAACCAAAGAAAAACTCAGGAAGACATATTAGGAGGAAAAACTACAAAATTACCATTCTCAACAAACGCATTAAAAGTATTGGCAGGAAGATATCTGCAAAGAAATGAACAAGGAGAGGTATGTGAAAGCCCGGAAGACATGTTCAACAGAGTAGCTACAGCACTCGCAAAAGTAGAAGAAAATTACGGAGCGGGACCGGAACAATTAAGAGACTATAAAGATAAATTCAAAAGAGTTTTAGATAATTTTGAGTTCATCCCGGCAGGAAGAACTCTCGCAAACGCCGGAGGAAAGACGCGACTCGTTGCAAATTGTATCGTTTTACACTTTGACGACAGCATGGAAGGTATTTTCGAAACACTCAAAAATGCCGCCCTACTTCAACAAGCAGGTTCAGGACTCGGATTCCCGTGGCATCTTCTTCGCCCGGCGGGATACAGAACAAACAAAACCCAAGGAATGGCTTCAGGGCCGGTTTCTTTCATGAAAGCATATAACGAATCTTTCGGAGTCATCAAACAACAAGGTCGTCACGGAGCAAATATGGGAGTAATGAGAATCGATCATCCGGATATTTTGGAATTCATCGAAGCAAAATGGGAAGAAGGTGCACTGGTAAACTTCAACATCTCAGTTGGACTAACAGATGAGTTCATGCAAGCAGTAAAAACAAAGTCTGAAGCTCCATGGATGTGTGTATGGAATAATAAAAAGATGAAACCGCGAAGAGTCATCAGAAATTCTCGGGGCGCTTTTGTAGAAGCTAGAGAAGAATCCATCACTGCTTCTGAATTAATGGACAAAATCATCAATGCAGCTTGGAGAAACGGAGAACCCGGCGTTCTTTTCCCGGATACAGCAAACAAATTCAATCCAATTCCTAAATTAGGTCGTCTGGAAGCCACTAATCCATGCGGAGAACAATGGCTTCACGATGGAGATGTTTGTAATTTGGGATCAATCAACCTCTCAAAATTAGTCCAAAATGGACAAATTAATGAAAGAAGACTCCGAGAAGTAACAAAAATAGCGGTCAGAATGCTCGACAACGTAATAGATCTCACCGACTTCCCGGTAGACAAAGTAAATGCAACTTTCAGAAACAATAGAAGAGTGGGACTTGGAATAATGGGCTTCGCAGATATGCTTTACCAAATGAAAATCCCTTATGATTCAGAAGAAGGGTATGCAACAGCTGAAAAAGTAATGAGCATAGTAAACAACACAGCTCACGAAGCTTCAGAAGAACTTGCAGCAGAAAAATCATGCTTCCCAAATTGGGACATTTCAATCTTCGCCCCAAAAGAAAAAAATATAAAAATGAGAAATTCCGCCCTAACAACAATCGCACCAACAGGATCTATCTCTATGTTGCTCGATTGTAGCTCGGGAGTAGAACCATTCTTCGCTCTCGCTTACACCAAAGAAGTAATGAGCGGTCAAAACCTCACATATATGAATCCATACCTCGAGCGTGAACTCAAACAACACGACCTTTACACCGAAGATATTATCAAAGAAATAGAAAAAACCGGATCAATCCAACATATTGAACAAGTACCACAACACGTCAAACGTGTTTTCGTATCAGCAATGGACATCAACGCAGACGCACACATCAAAATGCAATCTGCATTCCAAAAACACGTCGACAATTCAATAAGCAAAACAGTCAACTTCCCATACAGCGCAACTAGAGAAGACGTAAGAAAAGGTTACATCGCCGCTTGGGAAATGGGACTAAAAGGATGCACAGTATATAGAGACGGAAGTCGTGAAGAACAAGTATTAAATATCAGCAAAGACGTAAAGGAAAAGAAAAAAGAAGAAGTAACAATCACTTCTCAAACAGAAAAATCAACTTTCGAAGAAGTCATCCCACCTCCGGTCACAGAAGAAAGTTCAGCAAGTGGACTCACACAAGAAAGAGAACACATGTCATTAAACAAAAAAGAGATCATAGCCAGCAAAAAATGCCCTGAATGCTCATCCCCTATCCAAATAGCTGAGGGCTGCATGTTATGTCTCGCCTGCGGATTCTCGGCATGCTCAGTTTAATTGACTTATAAGAACAAATATCGTAAAATCAAAGCCCTCTAAATAATAATGGGAGCTTTTATTTAAGCCAAACAAATGCAAAATCTTGCTGAACAGATAGACCAAATCGAAGACGTCGACAAAAACGAGGAGCCCCAACCCATGCGGACAACTCTCGACAAAAACAAACTTACTCCAAAAGAAGTAAAAGATTTACAAGACGAAAAAACTACAATGCCAAAGCTTGTTCGCCAAAGAAACCAACTCGAACAATCTGCAAAAGCTGAAATACAAGGACTACTTAACACAAACAATAGTAAAGATGTCATTGACCTTGGCGATTACAAAGACCTCAAACAAGAGCTCTCGGACCTAGAAAGGGAAATAACTGCAACAGATAGTCCGGAAAAAATGAAAGAACTCCTCGACAGAATCCGAGACATACCACGCAGACAACAACAAAAAAAAGCCAATCAACAAAAACAAGAAGCCTCAGAAAAAGAAGAACTAGATGAAAACGATCCTCGCCTAAAAGAATTAAAAGATAAGTTCACAAAAATTTGTAGAGACAACGAGCACCTCATCGGAGGTGGAGATGTAAATGGATACATAAAATGGTTCGAAAACGAACTAAGAAAAAAACCAACAATCGCCCACGGAAAAGAAGTAATCGACCAGCTTGAAGGAAAAAGAGTCTACGACAATGAAGGACTCGCACCCCGAAGAAAAATCTACAACGAACTCGAACAAGCATTCAAAAAATACGGAATCGGCTCCCCTCTCAAGTCTCCCTTCATCAAACAAGAAGGATTACAGGAAAGAAAAGACTTCCTCCAAGGAATCAAACAAGCAGAAACAGAAGTAAAAAGAGTAAACGATTCGTTCTGGTCACCAAAAGCAAAAAAGTCATCAATGCAAGAAGTATTAATGGCAAAAAACCCTGGCGAGCAACAAGACATCACCAAAAAAATCAAAAAAATCAACACCATCGAATCAGAAGGTTTCATCTACATGAGAAACACAATGAATGTAGGAGGGACAACAGTACGAAAAATGAGTGACGCGTCAATTGGCGCATTCCTCCTAGGTCTAAAAGGTGAAGGAAGTATAAAAAAACGACTCGAATATGTAACCGGTAATGGAAAATATTCAAACGGAATTAAAGAAGCCGTAGAAAATGAAGCCTCGCTTTATGGAAAAGAATTGAAACCAGAAGTAGCAAAACTTTTTGGAATCACAAACGGACTAGAAGGAATCTACAAAGACAACCCTGAAGGATTCAAACTTGCGGTAAAAAGTTTTGAAAAACTGGATTTCATGAAAAAAATTCAAGCCCTAAAAGAACACAAAAAAATAGTAGAGAAATCCGAAAACAAAGAAGAACTCGAGAAAAAATTAAAAGTAATGCAAGCCCACACAGAAATAGATGAATCAGCAAGAAAAAAAGACATCGCCGCCTGCACTCAAAAAACATATAAAGATTGGTTCTCTGACAAAGACAATTACAAGAATCCGAAAAACAACAAACCCGGAGATCTGAAAACGTTAAAAAAATTCGTAGACATCCTGACAAGCGACACGATTAATAAAAAGTCTCACAACCTCGCATATTACGCAGCAGGCAGAAAAGGATTCAAATATTTACTCAAAGAAACTGAAAAAAATGATCCGAAATTTGATAAAGCGACACAGAAAAAATGGCAAAGCGATTACGACAGCAAAGGATGGACAGACAAAACCAAAGTGTACGACAAATTAAAAATCATTCACAAAAAATCGGAAAATGAAAAAACAAAAGCTAAATTCCTGGAAGCGGCAAACGACAACAACGACACCAAAGAAACCAAAGAAAAATTAACACTCGAACAAACCATTGCCTCTGCGCTACAACTCCTTGCCGACGATCAACCGGAAGAAGCAAAAAAGAAATTAAACTCATATGTAGAGAACCTTCCTGATGGCGACCCGGTCCCAAGAGAAATTTGGAATTTGATGAAACTCGCAAACAAAGAATCTAAGGAAAAAGGAGAAGGGGAGAAACTTGCAGACACAGAAGAAAAACGAATTGAAGAAGATGTAAAAACAATTGCAAGATCAGATGGAAAAATAAAAGACAGAATCGAGGAACAAAATCTAACAACTCTCAATCTCGAAGGAACGAAACAAAGTGAGAACAGACACGAAAAAACAGTTTCAGGGCAAGACAGAGCCAAAAAAGAATCAATGTCTCGCGCACAAGGAGACAAACTCGAAAAAGATCTGACAGAAGATTTCTACAAACAAACCGATGACAAACACACCCTAAACAAAGAAGGAACAGGTGAAAAAATGTCAGAGATTAAATTTGATGGAGTCGATATGACAGATGAAAAACGACAAAAATTAAAAGACGACACTCGAAAACATGAAACACAAATCTTCGACAAAACCGGATTCACTCACATCGACATGAAAGACAAAACCGGCAAAAAAATCTCAGCTGAACAAGCTGGAAAAAAACAAGAAGTTCAACTGGAACAACTCGAAGACGACCTTGCGAACGAAGCCCTCAAAAAAGAAGAGAAACGATCCGGGAAAAATGACAAATCAGCATTCAACCTAAACGCCCGTATGGCCGCAAACAGAAAAGCAAAAGATCTCCTGAACAAATAAACACATTCACATGAAAGATTGAGGAGATAAAGCGAACGTGTTAACCTTCGACCATGATCCTAGGTATTATTACAATTATTGTTGTTATCCTTGTAATCATTTTCCTATTCACTGGTTTTTACATAATGATTTTTGGAGGAGGACCATTCATCCCCACCCCAATGCCTTCCGTCCACGAAGTCCTCAAACATGCAAAAATAAAAAAAGGAGACAAAGTTTATGACATCGGAGCCGGCGACGGAAGATTTGTCCATTTCGCTGCAAAAGATTACAAAGCCAACGCTGTCGGATTCGAATTAGACCCATTCGTTTTCTTTTTAGCGAAACTCAGACAGTGGATCTGGGGATGGAAAGGAAAAATAATAAGAGGAAATTTCCTAAAACAAAACATCTCTGATGCAGATGTTGTTATCTGCTTCATGATGCCAAAATCTCTAAAGATATATCAGAAGAAATTCAAGAAAGAATTAAAAAAAGGAGCCAAAATTATTTCATACACTTTCAAAGTAGGAACTTTAAAACCGGCGAAAGTCATTCCGAAGAGGGGGAAGATAAACAAAATTTTGATATACAAAATTTAGCTAACAAAAAATAATAAACAGCTCCTATCCCCCACGTCCATTTCATTTCCAAAGAAGCAAATTCAAGCGAAGCAAATATTTCAACAAAGAATATTATTATTTCCAAAATTAAATATCCAAAAAATCCAAATATTTTTCCAAAAAACACAGCAACAAATCCAAACATCATCGCAAAAGGTATCAAAGGCAAAACAAACAAGTTCGCAATCGGTGAAATAATAGAAAACCTCTCAAAATTCAAAATAATTATAGGAACAACTGTAATCTGAGCAGATAAAGTTAATTGCAAAGCTTCACGAATCCCTAAAATCTTTGGAACTCTTTTCAAATACCGACCTAAACTCTCAGAAAAAAGCACAATCCCAAAAGTCGCCAAAAAAGAGAGCTGGAAACCAACATCATAAACAAGAATTTTTGGATTCCACATATTCATAAAAAAAGCAGAAGCGAACAAGCTCAAAAATACAAAATATTGCCTTCCAAAATACAAAGCAATAAGCGAAATTCCACCCATAATCCCCGCCCGAACCACACTCGCACTAGCCCCCACCAAAATCACAAACAAAAAAATGAAAAATATCGACAACACCACCCTAACCTTCCTCGTAAAAAAACTAAATATTCCACTAATGACCACAACAACCAGAGCAACATTGTATCCGCTCACAGCAATAATATGAGTAAGGCCAGTCATATTAAAACTATTCATCAAATCCTCACTAATACCCTTGCGGCTACCCAAAATAAGTCCAGCCATAAAACCTCCATACGGCTCCGTAAAAATTTTGTTCAATTTTCCCTCAAAAATTCGCTTCAAATTGAAAATAGAGCCATAAAGCATACCCCCACTCCCATCAGAAATTTTCTCAATATTTGCCCTATAAACCACACTATAAATGGAATACCTACTCAAATATTTGTCATATGCAAAATCCTCAATAGCCTCCGGCTCCTCTATTGTCCCCGAAACCCTCAAACAATCGCCATAACTGTAAATTGGATATTTACTCCCATTTACAAGCACTCTCCCACCCACCTTCACCCATTTTTCGTCTAAGTTAAGCCGCTCGACCTCTACTACATATTTCGCCTTATCCACCCTAATATCAGCTTCCTCAACCACGCACCCCTCAAATTCATACCATCCTTCAAAATTCCGCACATGCCCTTCCCCACCTTCAAATGAATAGGCAAATCGCCAAAAACCCAATAACACAAACAAAATTCCAAAGACTATCAATTTCACAAATCTCACCTTAAAAATAAGAACAAACGTCCTAACGGCAAAAACCCACATCACAAAAACAATAAACCCCTTCTTAACCTCCTCCTCCAAGTAATACTCCCCAAAAACAATCCCAAACATAAAACAAACCACCAAAAATAAGAACCAATCGCTTTTATTCATACAAAAACCCTACCCCATAAACTTAAAAAAAACTTAAAAAAATTCTAAAATCTCTAACTTAAAGTTAAATTGAAAAAACCATCAAAAACCAGTAACATTAGCAAGTCTCATAAAACCTATGAAAAATGAGGAGATTCCTGACAATAATAACAATATCGGCACTTTTCCTGCCATTAACCATACAAACCGCTTCAGCGCAATTCTCCGACCTATTTAAAAACAACAAAAACTACGAAGCAATTATATTTTTGGAGGGAAGCAACATTCTAGTCGGATACTCAGACGGAACCTTTCGCCCAAACAACGAGGTAAATCGAGCGGAATTCCTAAAAATCACACTCGAAGGATCAAAAATCCCATTGGACAAAAACGACATCTCTCTGCCATTCCCGGACACACAAAACGACGAATGGTACCGCCCGTACATTCAAAAAGCTTACGACTCAGGATGGATCGTCGGATTCAACGATGGAACCTTCAAACCCGACCAAACAATCACAAAAGCTGAAGCATTAAAAATACTAGGAGAAGTCCAACAATGGCAATTAAACGAAAATCCACAAAGTTCGCCATTTCAGGACATTGATCTAAACGAGTGGTATGCGGCCTACGTAGTTTACGCAAATGATCACGACTATTTGGAAGAAAATGGAGAATTATTCGAACCGCAAAACCTAATGACCCGCGCAAACATAAGTGAAGTCCTCTATAGGACAATAACTGTCGAAAATGAAGAAGCAGAAGTCGACATAGAAGAAGAAGTTGAAATAGAAGAAAAGCCGGCAGCAACACCAGTCACATTCGAAAAAACACCAGTCGCATTCAAAGAAATCCCAATCGATTTCTTCGACAATATAACTCTTAGCACACCACTCCCAAACACATTCTACAAAAATGAAACATATGTAATCGAAGGTCAAATAAATTCAGATAACTACGATACTATCTCCATATTTCTCGATAATGATATGTACACAGATTTGGATTATCTACTATTCACAGGAGAAGTGACAAATGGACAATTCGAAATTCCGGTTCATTTCAGAGAAACTGAAAATTACACCATCGGAATTATCCCGGGAACAAATGGAAACACAAAAATTGAAGAAATTTCAGTACTCACATCGCTCCCCTCACCATCCGATACAGATTCTCCAACCGGATCAATAGAAAACCTAAGTATCAGCTACGAAAATAAGACCACTTCTTTAAAATTCAATGCTCCTTCAGATTCATTAAAAATATTTACATTCAAACAAGAAAACGATTCAGTGGAATTCATTTCACGACAAAATAGAGACAATCTCCCCCTCTATTATCCGGCTTTTGAAGACTTTTCCGAAGGAAATGTGACCTATCTTGGACAACTAAACAACACAAGTTCAGCTTCCACTCCAGAAAAATCTTTTGAGGCGGTAGAACATACATACGATCAAATTGACGAAGATAAAATATCCGCAACCATTCCTGACACACTCCCAAAATTTCAAGATATCTCAATAAACGGAACAACAAAAACAGACACCCTTCTGGAAGGATTTGTAATAAAACCCGACGGCCTTGTAGAATCTGTAATGCTCGAAACCAGCAGCGAAACATCAAATTATTTTGGATCTGAAATCATTGTAAGTGGAAATAATTTCGAATTTGATTATGTTGAAACAACAAAAGGACGTTACATCATAGAAATCATTGATAATTATGGAGTCCCAATAGTTAACCATCCTGTTTACATTGGAAGCATTATTCCGCTAATTCCTGATTACTTCGACCTAAACGAAAGGGCTTTCTTCTCAGGAATTCTCGACCTCGACGCTCTCAGAAAAGATCTCCTCAACGAAATCAACGACAACCGATCAGTTTACGGTTACTCGGAAATCAAATTAAATTCAGAGCTAAACACGTTGGCTCAAAACCACTCGGAAGATATGGCAGAAAATGATTTCTTTGGTCACATAAATTTAGAAAACCAAACACCTGACGACAGAAGATTAGAAGATGGCATTAATATGCCCGTATCGGAAAATATAGCCAAAGACGTTTCAGTAATATTCGCGCATCTTGGATTAATGAGAAGCGGAAGCCACAGAGAAAACATTCTAAATCCTGATTGGCATTTAGTGGGATTGGGAATCGCACAATCCAATGGATACATTTATGTCACAGAAGAGTTTTCCGCAGGAGAAATCACAGCAAGCGATCTAACCAAATATAAAAACTCTTTGATTGACGAAGTAAACGACCAAAGAGAATCAAATGGTCTCTCCGCACTCACTTACCAAAACAGTATCGAATCGGTTTGCACAGATCTAAACAATAAAACTATTTCAGAAAACATCATCCTAACAACAGAAGATCTTTCGACCGCTCTAGAACTGCACGATATTGCAGGAACATCGCAATATACGAGTAGAACATATAATATTTGGTCTGTAATCCTTTCTTCAATCCTAAAAGATGAAGAAAGTTCGATTCTTGATGAAAGTTGGGTTAATATTGGTGTCGATATCCAACTCGACGAGACAGGTATGATTCATGTGTCGTTCATCTTGAACAAATAAAAAATTATGAATTTTAAAGTAAAGAAAATCAGAAAAACGGTTCCGCAAAAAAAGAAAACCGAAGAGCTGGAACCAAAGTTTACAAAAAAAACTTTAAGCATAAAAATTCCTATACTTATTTCATTGGTAATAGTGATTCTATTGGTAGTTGGAATCGCAAAAGCCATAAGCCATATAAACTTCAATGTTTTCCTTAAAATTGCGGGAGACGAGCTTTTAACAGATGAAGAGGGACACACAAATTTCCTTATTTTAGGGACAGGAGATAAAAATCATGAAGGAGCAGATCTCACAGATACAATAATGGTTGTCAGTCTCGATGACGAAAACAAACTGGTAAACATGCTCTCGATCCCCCGTGATCTTTATGTGGAAGACGACGTTGTCGGAAGCTCAAAAATAAATGAAGCATTTCATTATGGGAGAGTTTATTACGATAATGAACAAAAAGGTCTCGAATACTTAACAGAAAAAGTAGAAGATATTACGAATATTGACATTCAATATAGGGTCAAAATAAATTTTCAAGGATTTAAAGATCTCGTCGATGCACTTGGAGGCATAGATCTCTATATAGAAGAAGCAATTTATGATCCATATTACCCAAAAGATGGAACAGTATTATTCGAAACCTTCAGCATTTCTGAAGGACAGCATCATCTAGACGGAGAAACGGCTCTAAAATATGTCCGAAGTCGAAAAACCACCTCAGACTTTGATAGAGCGGCAAGGCAACAACAAGTAATATATGCAATTAAAGAAAAAGCACTGCAAACAGAAACAATTCTAAACCAAGAAAAAATTAAAAAACTACTAAACGCACTAAAATCGAATATCGACACAAACATCAAGGTCAAAGAAATCCTCACGATGGGTGCAATGGCATCAGATTATTCATCCGAGTCAATCACACAAAGATTAATTCACGACAATCCAATCGACTGTGGAGGATTCCTATATCCGGAACTCTACAACGAACAATATGTATTAATCCCTGCCGGTGGCTATGAAATCCTAGAACAATACTCTGATTTAATTTTCAATCATCCATTAGTTTCACAAGAAAACAGCATCATCTACATCTTAAATGGAACATCAGAATACGGGGTTGCCGGTGAAACAAAACAAGTACTCCAAAGATTCTGCTTCGATATCCAAGGATTTGGGAATGCATCATCAAAAGACATAACAAAAACAACATACTACTACATCCAGATGTATGACGGAGACGGAGAACCGGTAGATTCAAGACCGGCATCATTAGACTTCCTCCAAAAACTCATTCCCGGAGAAGAAAGCACTAATATAAAAGAAGAATACAAAGAACACTTTGGGCCTGCAGACATCGTAATCGAACTGGGAAGTGATTACGTTGGTACTGACAAATACATGCTCGACCATTTTTATTACCTCTCTTCCCCTTCTCACTCAACAAATCCAAGTACAAATTTAAATGGCACAACCCAAGACCCAGATCTTGAAACCCCTGAGAATGAGACTGAAAATACGACTGAATAAATTTATATCTTCGAATTCTGAATTTTCGAGAAGAAAAGCCGACGAACTCATCCAAAACGGCAAGGTTTTCATTAACAATAAAAAAGTTCAAACACTTGGAACCCAAATTGATCCGGACAAAGACAAAATAGAAATAAACGGAAAAATAATTAATCATAAATCCGAAAAAATCTACCTCGCACTAAACAAACCAGCCGACCACATAACGACAAGAAGCGACGATTTCAACAGAAAAACCGTAATGGACTTAGTTCCAAAAATCCCCAATCTAAAACCGGTAGGACGGCTCGACAAAGACACCGAAGGCCTCCTCCTCTTTTCAAACGACGGCGAATTCATAAACAAATACACTCATCCAAAATATGAATGTGAAAAAGAGTATTTTGGTAAAATTTCAGGACTCATTTCCGATGAAAAAATATCAAAACTCGAAAACGGAATAATAATAGACAACAAAAAAACCTCAAAAGCAAAAATAAAAATAATAAAACGTTCAAAAATTCAAACAACCCTTACAATAACAATTCATGAGGGACGCAACAGACAAATCAGAAAAATGTTTGCCTCGCTAGGCAACGATGTGAAATACTTACAGAGAATGCGCATTGGAAAAATATCACTCGGCCCTCTAAAAAAAGGACAATACAGAAAATTAACCACCCAAGAAATAAATGCTAACTAGTTTTATAAGTCTATACATAGCCGCAACAATGCCACCTGACATCATACCGCAGGAGGAGCTTACTCCATCAACATTTGATATATCAGAACTCCTATCAACCAAAACTCTTGAACCGGTAAAAGATCCGCTTTTCATTTCTCCAATCATAGAAGCAAAATCCAGCATCTCCATAGACATGGCATCTGACAAAATTTTATTCGAAAAAAACGCTCACGAAAGACTACCTATAGCTTCAATTACAAAACTAATGACACTAACGATTGTAACTGAAGAAAACGACCCAACAGAAGTTGTCACAATTAGCAATTACGCGGCAAACATCGAAGGTTCTCAAATGTACCTCAGAGCCGGTGAACAAATTTCTTTAGAAAACCTACTCTACGGCGCAATTATCCACTCCGCAAATGACGCGGCAGTAGCTCTCGCAGAGCACAATGCAGGATCAGTCGACGCCTTTGTCGAAAAAATGAATAAAAAAGCTCAAGAATTCGGACTTGAAAATACAAATTATTCAAACCCAATAGGCCTCGACGATTACAACAACTATTCTTCCTCATATGACATAGCAATACTCTCAAAACACATTTACCAAAACCAATTTGTAAGACATGCCGCCAAACTAAAAGAATTAGAAGTAAAATCAGTAGACGGAACATATTCCCACTTACTTCAATCCACAAACGCTCTGCTAGGCAACGAATATCTCAATATAAAAGGATTAAAAACCGGAAAAACAGATGGAGCAGGACTATGTCTAGTCGCAGTAGCAGAAACAGACACAGGTAACGAAATAATCACAGTAGTACTCAACAGTCCGGACAGATTCTACGAAACAAAAATCCTCGTAGACTGGATTTTCAGAGCGTATACCTGGTAAAATCCCCCCAACATGGAATTCACAAACTATTCAGAAACAATAGAGAATTTAGTAATATTAGCCGGTTCAGGAACCTTGGCCTTTTTGATATCCCTTGCCCTAACTCCATGGTTCACAAAACAATTAATCAAATTTCGCATAGGCAAACAGATAAGAGACAAAGCACTATCCGGAGAAGACTCCAGCCTCTTTAGTGCGCTCCACGCCAAAAAAAGCGGCACCCCAACAATGGGAGGACTACTCATCTGGGGGACAATTCTACTCACAGTAGCAATCTCAATGATTCTCCAAAAAGCAGAAATAACAAAATACTCACTATTCAACAGAAACGAAACCTGGATTCCCCTCTTCACACTGGCAACCTGCGGAATTTTGGGAGCAGTTGACGACATTTTGAACGTGAAAGGCATTGGAAAAACCAAAGGACTAAGCGCAAAACTAAAACTCACATGGCTCACAATATTTTCGGCCGTTGGAGGATGGTGGTTTTTCAGTAAATTGGGATTTGACTCTATAAACATTCCAATTGTAGGTGTAGGACCAATCGAAGTTGGATGGTGGTACATTCCCATTTTCATCCTTGTAATAATTGCCACTGCAAATTCAGTAAATTTCACGGATGGACTGGATGGACTCGCAAGCGGCTTACTTATTATGGCATTTGGAGCATTTGGAATAATCGCATACGCAGAGGGTCTCCTAATCCTTGCAACACTCTGTATGGTTATTGTAGGAGCCCTTCTGGCCTTCCTTTGGTTCAATATTCCCCCCGCAAAATTCTATATGGGTGACACAGGATCTCTTGCCTTGGGAGCCACGCTGGGGGTCATAGCAATGCTCACGGGTCAAACTCTCGTTTTGCCAATAATTGGATTCATATTCGTCATCGAAACAATTTCTGTAATAATCCAACTTGTCTCAAAGAAACTTTTCAAAAGAAAAGTATTCAAAATTGCACCTATCCATCACCACTTTGAACAATCCGGATGGACAGAATCCACAGTAGTAATGAGATTCTGGATTGCAGGTGGAATAATGACTGTATTTGGAACAATCCTCGGTCTAATAAATGTTTTCTTTTAAATTATGGGGCCAACAAAGGAGAAAGAGGTTTATCCCCTTCAATTATTACTCCATAATCAGCTTCAATAACCGGCTCTGACACATCAGTTGTATCACCAATTCCTACCACGATATCTTCAATTTCACTGTCGGTAACAATTTTCACATCCGTATTCATTTCATCCAATAACTTCATTCCACTTTTTACATCATCAAGTAGTTCGTTTTTCAAATCCCCCTCCTTCTCATCATCGATCGAATCGATAACTTTAATCATATTATCAACATCTTTCTTATATCCATCCAGGATTTGCTTGGCCAGATCAGAATCTCCTTTTTCAAGAGCATCTTCAACTTCTGACAATTTTGAAAGCCCCTGCTTACTCTTCACAATCATTTCCTCATTCAAATTATTCGCTACCAAAACCTCCAAATCTTCAACAGCTGCCTTAATCCCATATGAAGGTGAATCCGGCAAAACAAGACTTAAATTCTTCTTCTGTAAGAGTAATTTATCCACGACATACTGTTCCAATTCTTCAGCATATTCATAATCTGTAATTCTAACATTCTCAACAAAATTCACATATTCAACAACAATATTGGAATAAGTGGAAATCGCCTGCTCAACAGCAACCTTATCTTCAATAGTAATATTTGCATCATTCAACTTAACTTCAGCAGCAATAAGCTTCTTTTCAGCCAAATCAAGTTGCATTTTAATTGCCTTTACATCATCAAATGTTAAAAAAAGCAAAGCACTTTCAGTCAAAGAATTTTCTCCATCAAATCCATCCTCAACATTAACGCCTGAAGATTCAACTTTAGCAGCTAACAATGTCTCACCGACTTCCGCTATATAAACTCTATCAGTATCAAGATTTTCTTTCACCCAATCTGACTCTTTTACTTCTTTTGCAATCTTCGTGACTTCAACATTGTTTTCTTGGTTAAGCACTGCTTTCTGACCACTCACAACAGTCTCTACTTCATGAGCTGTAACCACATCCACAACGTTCTTGTAAACATCAACCTCAACTTCCATATTATCGACACTCACATTAAATGCCGCTTTCTTAGTAGCAGTAAAAATATCTGAAGATTGAACTACAAAAGATGATTTTTTTTCAACAAGATTCAAAACCTTCGACCACATATTTCCATTAATCAAATCAATTTCAACATAACTTATAACAGTACTTCCCACCGGTCGATGAAGTACGTCTATCAAAATCTCCGTATCGCCAGACAATCGACTAACGCTATCGTCAAAAAATTTTACAGTAGCCTTTCCATCAGCTCCCGTAATAATCCTATCCTTTTCATAAAGCCTCATATCCTCTTCCAACTCTATCATTTCCCCGTCCCTCTCAATATGAACTTCACCTTCAAATGAATCCAAAGTTGTAAATTCACTGGCATAAACAACATTATTACTTACCCCCATGAACATAAACATCGTAAATGTCATAAAGAAAAGCATTGCCGCCGCTATAAATTTCTTTTGGAAAAGGAAAAAATTGGTGATTATAAATCTCTTTTGTTGTGTTTTTTCTATTAATACAAAAACATTCTCTTTAATTCGAGCCCGTAAAACAGCTCCCAAACTAAATCTAGCACCATGATGCTGGATAGCTTTTACGAGCGGAACCTCCAACTGAGACTGAATTCTACTTTTAAGAGCAAGCTTCCTTGCCTCATCAAGTTTAGGTTTTTGAACCCCTTTTAAAGTTTCACCTAAAGCTTTCAGTACTAGTTGTTCTTGATTGTCCTCCATATTATTGTTTAATACAGCTTTGCAAACGCTAATTTATGCTTACTGTTACACTAGAATTCGTACTTGATCCCCATGTCCAGCATTTCCTTTTTTAGTGCTTTCAACGCTCTATGCTGAAGTATCCTCAAACTACCTTCACTTTTACCCAAAATATCCGCTATTTCAGTATTAGTAAGCTCATTAATAAATTTATACAAAATTATATCTTGATAACTTTGTTTCAAGTTTTTCATAGCACCCTTCAAATTCTCCTTGTCTAATGTCCGCTCAGCCATACGAATAGCATTGTGTTCCCTATCATGAGTAGGAACATCTATACCTAATTCACTAAATTCACGATCTTTTCTTGATCTGTAATAATCAACCACAAGATTATGCGCAATTCTGTACAGCCACGCTGAAAACGAGTTCTTTTTTTTCACTTTGTATTTATCAATATTCTCCCAAACTTTCAAAAACACAATCTCTACCAAATCCTCCGCATCCGTTGATTTAACACGATAAAACACATATCGATATATCTGATCGATAAAAAGATCATAAAGTTGCGAAAACGCGTCATGGTCACCTTCCTTCACCAGAAGAACCAAGGCTTCTACTTTAGCTTTCTTGTTTTTCTTCTCATCATTTGACATTACAAAAAGTTAACCGAGCATGAGTACTAAACATCAAAACTATGAAAAAGTCAACACACGAACAAGCGTGTTGAAAAAATCGAAAAAAACCATTACATTTCTTTCGACCAATATTTTTTAACTCATTTATCATGGCGATCACAAAGGAAGAATTTATTAAGGAACTAAACAAAGACCTCGAATACGAATACGCTGCCGCTATACAATACGTACAACACTCTTCAGTTATTACGGGACCGGAGTATGATGCTATTGCCAAAGAGCTGATAGTTCACTCTAATGAAGAAATGGCTCATGCTATTTCTATTGCAACAGCCATCTCAGATTTGGGAGGAACTCCAACTATAGATGTAGACGAAAGACACGTTTCAGAAAATTCAAAAGTAATGCTGGAACAAGACCTGGAAGGTGAAGAAACTGCAATCAGACGCTACAAAGAAAGAGTAATGCAAGCAGAAGAACTTGGTGAATACGGAATCCGACGTGTACTTGAAGACGTTCTAATGCAAGAAGAAGAACACCGAAGAGATATCCTAAGTTCTTTAGGAAGATAAATACTCTTCGCATCTCTTCACCTCATCCTTACTCCCTATAAAAATTGGAGTTCTTTGATCTAACTTTTCTACCACCTTTTCCAAAATCCGCATTTTCCCATCAGTTGAAGCCCCACCAGCATGTTCCATTAACAAACTCATCGGTGCGCACTCAAACAAAAGCCTCAATTTTCCATCGGGAGCATCTTTGTATCCAGGATAAGAGAAAATCCCATTACCTTTCAGAAGAATTTGATTAATATCAGGAACCATTCCTCCGCTATATCGCAACGTATATTGCTCTTTCATCCAATAATTCACGAGCTTCAAATAATCCTCACGCACAGCACTCGCTCTCAAATTCCCGGGAGCAAACATTTTCCCTTCGCCGACATGAATATCACGATTATTCATCACAAATTCACCTTTATCGTCCATCTGAAACTTCACAACTCCTTTTTTCACGGTCAAAATAATAGTTGTGCTCGGCCCATAAACAGCAATCATCGACGCCAGCTGATCATCACCCTTCACTCCAATAAAAGTATCGGTCTTGTAAATTCCAACAATCGTTCCAACAGCCAAATTCACATCAACCAACGACGAACCATCCAAAGGATCATAACAAGCACCATATTCCCCTTTCGAAGACCCCGCCGTGGCGGCGGCTCCAACGTCCATTTCATCAGGCAACTCCTCAGACGCAACCACACCCACATATTCATTTTTCTTGAACAATTCCTCCAAAATTTTGTCGCTCAAAACATCCAAAGCCAGCTGTTCCTCCCCATAAATATTCTCAGTCCCGGCTTTTCCCTTATCAGAAATCTTTATCGCCTCGGCAATACTTGCTACCGCCTCCTTCAAAGTCATAAAAATCGAATGAAGTTCGTCAGAAACTCCAACTTCCTTCAAATATTCGCTTAAAGTCTGCATAATATTAATGGTTAAACCACCTTAATAAATCTTGAATTCTACTCACATATCCCCATTCATTATCATACCAAGCAATCACTTTCACAAAACCATCAGACATCACTTTTGTGCACAATGTATCAATAATCGATGAACGGCTATCTTTCCTAAAATCCACTGAAACCAAAGGTTCATCCTCAGTTCCCAAAATCCCTTTCATATCACCTTTTTCATATTTCTTGAAAGCTCCATTCACATCCTCCACACTCACGCTTTCCTTAAGCTTCGCCACCACATCCAAACAAGAAACAGTAGGAATTGGTACACGGAATGCCATCCCATCAACTTTTCCTTCAAGAGCGGGGATCACACGACCGAGAGACTTCATAGCCCCTGTAGTTGTAGGAATTATTGACTCCGTAGTCGCACGAGCACGCCGAAAATCTTTCGGATTCGAATTATCAAGTAAGTTTTGGGTAAATGTAAACGCATGAATTGTAGTCACAAATGAAGTCTCAACCCCAAAAGTTTCATGCAATACTTTCATTACCGGAGCCAGACAATTGGTAGTACAGGAAGCATTTGAAATCACTTTAAAATCTTTTGGATCAAACTCTTTTTCGTTCACTCCCATCACAATATTTGGAACATCAAGATCCTTGCTGGGAGCGGTAATCAAAACTTTTTTCGCCCCGGCTTGCAAGTGCTTTTCCACATCTGCACGAGCCGTAAATTTTCCCGTAGATTCAATCACCACATCAATATCATGCTTTGCCCAATCGAGATCCGCCGGATCCTTTATCTGATAAACATGTACCAATTTCCCATTCACCTTCAAATTATCCCCATCCACCTGAATATCAGCATCGCATTTCCCATAAAGAGAATCGTGCTTCAATAAATGCGCATGAGAATCCGCCTCAGCTCGACTATTAATAGCTACAACTTCAATATCATCAGTTTCCAAAGCTTGTCTGTGAAAATCACGACCAATTCGACCATATCCATTAATTGCAATTTTTATCGGCATTTCCGTTAGTTGGTTATTTGATAAGCTCACTTCGGCTCCATAACCCCGCCAGGGCGGGGATTCTTCGCCTTATTCGCGGGTCGCTCCCCTTCGGGGGCCAGCGACATGACCCTTCGGGCCTTCGCGCCATGCGCTCGCATATAATTCCGATTTTCCGCTACCCAAAAATGCATCCCGCATCATCATAGCAACGTGCTGCGTCATTGCCTTTTCGGCTTCGGTGAAATCGAGTTTATCCCATTCTTCTTCAAACTGATCTAATACTTTTCGACGTGGACGACCCAACTCTTCACCTCTCTTATCCATTCTATCAAGCAATTCTTGTGGAAAATGTTTAAACCAAATGTCAGAAATACTTGTAGCATAGTTAAACTTACGTGCCCCGTTCTCAACACACTTATTGAAAACTTCAGGAGTCAACCCGCTACCTCCATGCATTACACCATAAGCGCTCAAAGGTCGAACCATTAAGCATATTTCCTTTATTCGATCAAAACCAATAATAGGCTGCTTCAAATAGTTTCCATGCCCATTCCCAACAAAGAATGCAATCGCATCCGCCTCGGTTTCCTCAATAAGCCTCTTACAATCTTCCGCTTTTGAATAATACTGAGTAATGGTCTCTTCCACATTCGGATCCGCAAGTGCCGCAGCATTTCCGATTTCCCCATCCTCAACTTCCAGAGAAATCCCCAGAGGATGAATACGAGCCGCAACTTCCTTACATTTAGCTATATTTTCGTCTAATGGATACTTGGACAAATCAACCTCAGCTGAAGAAAACCCAGCTTCGATTGTTCTTTGGATACATCCATCAACATCTTTTTGAATATGATCATGATGAAGACAAACCGGAACGCTATATCCATACTTTTCAATCATTTTTTCGATTGCAGGATAAGCAAAGCCGGCCAATCTCTCCGGTGACATATTACAATAAACCGCCTCACTCTCAGCAATTTCCAGAATCACAGGAGACTTCTCCTGCCAAGCCGCCTCAAGAACAGCATTTAATATAAATCGACTCCTCGCATTACACGCAGGAATTCCAAATCCGTGCTCATCCGCAACAGATAGAAGAGTTTGCAAATTAGACAAAGTGTATCCCCCAGTCATTTCTCGCACATGAGGATTATTTGCCTTAGAAAATTCAGCAACCACCATAGTCTATAGGTTTATGAAATAAATGCCCTTTAAAAGCCGATTCGAGAATAATAGAATCCCTTAATAAACTCAACTTAAAATTATCATCTATTTACTGGCAATCGCCGTATCGCTGTTCATATAAACGATTTGATTTGGTTTTTTCATTGACTGAACCTTCGAAGATTGCTGAATGTAATTTAGAGAACGAACTTGGGAGATTTGCATGTCCATCCTTTCGCTCTCCTTAACAATTTCCTGATGGGCAGACTCAAGAGAATTAAGAACATAACCTTTTGTTACTTGTCGTGCTGAAAACATTAATGCTATCACCGTAATAAGCGCAACAAACACAACAAGAGAAGTAATCAGAAATGCAGGACCAAGCTCAAGTTTAGGAAATAACCGGCGAATTAAGCTTCGTCTGTATTCTGTACCTCGATTAAGAATGAGTTGTGACATTTATTTTTAAGTGATAAGAATGAGTGAGTTTAGGGAGGAACCTATGGGTTCCTGAGTTTTTCATATGCTCTTAGCTTCGCGCTTCTGCTCCGTGGATTCTCTGTAATCTCTTGATCTGTAGGTATTACCGGTTTTTTTGTAAGTTTTTTCACTATTGGATCGCCGAATGTTTGGTATATAGACTGTTCTTCTGTAGCAGGTGGTTTCTCCAACTCTTTAAAGAACTTCTTTACGATGCGATCTTCTAGTGAATGATAGGAAATTATGACAACCCTTCCACCTATCTTCAGGACCTCCATTGATTGTTCGAGCGTTTCTTTTAGAACGTTGAGCTCGTCGTTTACTTCGATTCGAAGGGCTTGAAATATTTTGGTGGCCGGGTGTGTTTTTGATGCTTTCTTTGATCTCTTTCTTGGGAGAATCGCCTCTAGAAACTCACCAAATTCAGTTGTTGTACTAAATTTTTTATCGTTTCTTCTAGAACATATCTCCCTGGCAGCCTTTCTAGACATTTTTTCCTCTCCATATTCGAAGAAAATTTTAGTCAATTCTTCCTCAGAGTAAGTATTTATAACTATCTCTGCAGTCAGCTCTCCTTGCGGATCAAATCTCATATCCAGAGGACCTTCTTTTGAAAAAGAGAATCCCCTACTCGCATCATCTACATGAGGAGAAGAAAGACCAAGATCAAACAAAATTGCATCAATCTGCATTTCCTGGTTGGTAGAGACACTGCGCTTCGCTGCGTGTCTGCCGGTAATCCTACTTTTCAAGTGTCGAAAATTATCGTGAATGAAATCAATTTGTTTTTCATAGTTCTTCAATCTCTTTTTTGCCTCTTCCAGGTTCCTTTCATCCTGCTCAAAAGCAATCAATCTTCCCTTTTCTCCAATGCTTCTGAGAATCTCTGCAGCATGTCCACCTAAACCTAATGTTGCGTCTACCACTACTTCTCCACCTTTCAAATTTAGATATTTTTGAACATCATTTTTTAAAACTGACACGTGTTCCATTTCGGCTTCAAATAAAGGATTCTACCACTTTTATCTCTCTCGATGTTCAAAACTTGTGCGCAAACTGTGTATAATTTTTTTACACCACACTTATGTCTAAAACTAAGCCAAAATCCACTTTTCGTCAACATTATAAACAATGAGAAGTGCAAAAAAACTAGTCAACCCAGAGCAAAAACAAGCAACCATCAGCTAACAACGAACAATTACCTCTTTTTGAAAATCAAATTGGCATATACCATCATTGTAGTATAACTTTTTTGAACGGGCTTATATTTAAATTCCAACATCACAATAACAAACAAATCTCTAATATTCCCTTTACCTTCCAAAAAATTAAGAGTTAAATTAAACTCATGGTTCCAGAACTAATAGTCTTCTTTACAGCTATGGCTCCCTTTCTTGAGCTCAAGCTCGCAATTCCAGTAGGGATGAGCTTTGGACTTTCCACAACAACAATTTTTCTATTTGCTGTTCCGGGAGCAATCCTGCCGGGAGCCATAATGCTAGCCTTAATCGGACCAATTTCAAGATTTTTACGAAAAAGATCTCAGTACATGGATAGATTCTTTGAAAAACTATTCAACAAAACAAGAAAAGAACACACAAAAAGATTCAATAGATACGAAGCAATCCTTATTATAATATTAATAGCAATTCCTCTCCCCGGAAGTGGAACAAGCGTAGCCGCATTAATTGCATTCGTGTTTGGCGTCGACTACTGGAAAAGCATAACTTTAATGCTAATAGGAACAATTATCGGAGCAATACTGGTAACTGCAGGTTTCGGCTCAATTTTCAAAATCCTGGACCTCTTCACATAAAGAGATCTCTTGGGTCAATATCCCCCTGTCGAAGAACCTGAACATTATCCCCCACCACCTTCACAACGGTAGAAGGCTTATTTTTCAAAATCTCACCTCCATCAACAATCAAATCAACTCCTTCCAGATCATCGGCATTATATAGAGGCTCGCCTCCCGACTTATTCGCGCTGGTAGTAGTAATGGGACTACCAAATTCACTTACCATTTTTGCACTAAAATCATCTGATGAATATCTGATAGAAACACCCTCATGCCCCTTATTCAAAAACTCTGGCAAAGACTTTTTCCTCGGAACAACTATAGACAAAGCTCCAGGCCAATATTTCTGCGCCAATTCATTAGCTTTTTCCGAAAAAACCCCATACTCCTGCGCCATATCAAACCCATCAACCAAAATACTCAGAGGCTTATCAGCATCGCGACCTTTCAGCCTGTACAACTTCTCCAGAGCCGCTTCATTAAAAACATCCACCGCCAACCCATAGCAAGTTTCAGTCGGATGCATCACAACTCCCCCGCTTCTCAATACATCGACTGCACGAGAAATCGCTTTCTTATCTGTTATTTTTATCTTTTCCATAAATCTTATATACATTATACTTCACCCACAAACAATAACCTTTTAAAAAATGAAACCAAAAGTTGCACTAAACGGCTTCGGAAGAATAGGTCGTCAAATTTTCCGAATAAACCTGGAAAAAGACTACTTTGACATAGTAGCAATCAACGATCTTTCAGATTCAAAAACAATGGCACATTTACTAAAATACGATTCGAATTATGGAACTCTGAAAAATGAAGTAACCCACGAAGACAAAGACATAGTGGTTGATGGGAAAAAATACGATGTATTCACAGAAAGAGATCCTGAACAACTTCCTTGGGCTGATCTGGGAGTAGATGTAGTAATTGAAGCAACAGGAGTATTCCGAACACGCGAAGGAGCACAAAAACACATCAACGCAGGAGCAAAAAAAGTGATTCTGACCGCTCCGGGAAAAGACGAAATCGATTTCACAACAGTTTTGGGAGTCAACGATGACAAATACGATCCGGCAACCCACAACATCATCTCAAACGCATCTTGTACAACAAACTGCCTTGCACCAATCGCAAAAGTCCTAAACGATACATTCGGAATCGAAAAAGGCCTAATGACAACAATCCACTCCTATACAACATCACAAAAGATACTCGACATGTCAGACAAAGACCTAAGAAGAGCACGTGCCGCAGGAGAATCAATGATCCCAACAACCACAGGAGCCGCAAAAGCGGTAGCAATGGTACTCCCGGAACTCAAGGGCAAACTAAACGGAATGGCAATCAGAATCCCAACTCCAACAGTTTCTCTCGTAGATCTAACCTTTGTATCCGGAAAATCAACTACAGTAGAAGAGGTTAACGCGGCATTGAAATCCGCAGCAGACGGTCCAATGAAAGGATATCTCGGCTACAGCACAGAACCGTTAGTCTCAATTGACTACAAAGGAAACCAAAACTCATCAACAGTCGACGCCCTCTCCACAGAAGTAATCGGCGATAACCTCGTCAAAGTCCTCTCCTGGTACGACAACGAATGGGGCTACAGCTCAAGAGTTGTGGATTTGGTGAAAATGATTGGAGACCGCGCAGCATAGGCTCGCAGAGTCAGTTCCCCCCGCCAAGGCGGGGCAGGGTCGGGACAGCGAAGCTCTTGAACAAAAAAAATTAGCACTGTATAATAGGTAGTGCTAATTTCACATACGCAAATGTCCGAAGAACGCAAAAAAAGGGTATTACAAGCAATCATAAAACACTTTGTTGAAACCGCTGAACCTGTGGGATCAAACACCATACTCGTCAGCTATAAATTCCACGTATCCCCCGCCACAATCAGAAACGACATGATGTCGCTCGAACAGGAAGGATTCATTTTTCAACCACACACTTCAGCAGGCAGAGTACCAACAGACAAAGGATACAGAGCATTTGTCGATGAAATTACCGATTATGAAATAGCAAGAAAGGAAGTCCAAAAAGCCCTTGTACATATTAAACAGGAACACAAAACCCAAAAAATAAGAGAACGCCTACACGACGCGGTCTCTCTAATGGCAAGAGCCACAAACCTCGTGAGTTTCGCAACAACCCCCGACAACAACCGAACGTTTTTTCTGGGGATGTCCAACGTTCTCAAACAACCGGAATTCGCCCACGACTCAGTACGAGCATGCGAAGTAATCGAAGTTCTCGAAAAGCATGACAATTTCGTAAACACACTAAACAATCTGGAAGTCACAGACCAAGTAAAAGCATTTATCGGAGAAGAAAATATTCTCCCTCAAACCCAAAGTTGTTCAATAATCGTAACAAAATACCAAAAAGACGGCTTTGAAGGTTATTTCGGAGTACTCGGTCCAAAACGTATGCGTTACGCATTCAATATCGTAATGGTCGAAGAAATTAAAAAATTATTAGATGAATCATAAAAAACAGAGCCGCAGCGAAGCGAAGGCTCAATTAAAATCAGACAAAACCAAGGAAGAACTTGAGCAAATGACCGAAATGGCAAAACGCGCCATGGCAGATCTGCAAAACCTAAAACGTCGCCAGGAAGAAGAAAAAATTCACTGGATAAGAATGGCAAACGCTGATTTGATGAAAAAACTTCTCCCTATCCTCGACAATCTCGACCTCGCCAAGAAACACATGCCACAAGGCGCTGAAGGTTGGTATAAAGGCATCGAAATGTCCATTAACCAACTTCAACAAACAATGCAAGACGCCGGCCTCACCCCCCTGGAAACAGTCGGACAGCCATTTGACCCTGAGAAACACGAAGCACTCGCCCAAGGACCGGGAAACAAAGACGAAGTAATTGAAGAATTCGAAAAAGGATACAAGCTGGGAGATTTCATTATTCGCCACGCCAAAGTAAAAGTGGGGAATGGCGAAAAATAGCCCTTGACCTATTAATTCTGGCACTCTATAATAGAGAGTGCTAAATAATAATAACTCAAAATATTATGTCAAAAATTATAGGAATTGATTTAGGAACTACAAACTGCTGTATGGCAGTAATGGAAGGTGGAGAAGCAACCGTGATGGCAAACGCCGAAGGTGCTCGTACCACCCCATCTGTAGTCGCAATCAAAGATGGTGAACGTCGAGTAGGTGTAGCCGCAAAAAACCAAGCTGCAACTAATCCGGACAACACCATTTATTCAACAAAAAGATTCATCGGACGACAATTCTCAGAATCAGTGAAAGATATCAAAAAAGTCAGTTATGAATGTGTAAAAGGAAAAGATGGAGAAGTTGAAATTATGCTTGATGGAAAACAAAGACGACCTGCAGAAATATCTTCAATGGTCTTACAAAAACTCAAGGCAGACGCAGAAAAATATCTTGGACACGAAGTAAAAGAAGCCGTAATCACAGTTCCGGCCTACTTCAACGATTCACAAAGACAAGCCACAAAAGACGCAGGAAAAATCGCGGGATTGGAAGTAAAAAGAATTATCAATGAACCAACAGCGGCAGCATTAGCATACGGAGTAGACAAAAAAGGAGGAGACAAAAAAGTAGCGGTCTTCGACTTCGGTGGAGGAACTTTCGACATTTCTATTCTCGAACTCGGAGAAGGTGTATTTCAGGTAAAATCCACCAACGGTGATACACAACTCGGAGGTGACGACATGGACCAACTTGTAATGCAATGGATTATCGACGAATTCAAAAAAGAACAAGGAATCGACGTATCAGAAGACAAAATGGCTATCCAAAGAATCAAAGAAGCTGCAGAAAAAGCCAAAATCGAGCTTTCATCATTACACGAAACAACTATTTCCCTACCATATCTAACAGTCGGCAAAGAAGGACCAAAAAACTTTGAAATAAAGCTTTCACGTTCAAAATTCGAAGACCTTATCAGCGACTTAATCGAAAAAACAGTCGAACCATGCCGAAACGCAATGAAAGATTCAAAAATATTCGAATCAGACATCGATGAAGTTATCTTGGTTGGAGGTTCAACCAGAATCCCGGCAGTTTATGAAAAAGTTAAGGAAATATTCGGAAAAGATCCACACCAAGGACTAAATCCGGACGAAGTTGTTGCACTGGGAGCGGCATTACAAGGAGGAATCCTATCCGGAGATGAGAATGTAAAAGACATCTTGCTGGTAGACGTAACTCCCCTTTCTCTTGGGATCGAAACACTTGGAGGGGTAAATACCGTTTTGATAGAACGAAACACAGCTATCCCAACATCCAAATCCCAAATCTTTTCAACCGCCGCAGACAATCAACCTGCAGTAGAAGTGCACGTATCTCAAGGTGAAAGATCAATGGCTAAGGACAACAAATCATTAGGGAAATTCGTGCTTGATGGAATACCACCCGCTCCACGAGGAGTTCCACAAGTCGAAGTAACATTCGACATCGATTCAAACGGAATCCTAAACGTAAAAGCTCTAGATAAAGCCACAAACAAAGAACAGCACATCACAATAAGTGGAAGTTCAAATATGAGTGACGACGACATTGAAAAAATGAAAAAAGAAGCTGAAGCACATGCAGAAGACGACAAAGAGAAAAAAGAATCGATCGAACTTCGAAACAAAACTGAATCACTGGTTTTCCAATCTGAAAAAACACTCAAAGACGCCGGCGACAAAGTAAAAGACGAAACCAAGAAACCAATTCAGGAAAAAATCGACGAGCTCAAAAAGATTCTGGAAAACAAAGACGCTTCCCCTGAAGAACTCAGCAAAAGCTACGAAGAATTAAGCTCTGAAATTCAAAAAATTGGCGCGGAAATGTACCAAGCGGCAGAAGGAGCCAAAGAAGGTGAGGCCGGCGAGGCTGGAAAAGAAGACGACGATGTAAAAGTCTATAAAAAGGGAGAGAAGGACAAGAAAAAAGACGATGTAGTTGAGGCGGAAGTTGTTGAAGAGGACGAAAAGAAGAAGGACGACGAAAAATAATCATCTACTTAAGAGCCAAAAAGCGTAGATAACTGGAAACATTCTTAAATCCATTTTTCTGCGCTTTTTTTGCAATTTCCGTCTTCTCCGTTGTAGTCACGCGAAAACGAATAACGTCTTTCTCCTCTTTACGACGCCCAATTTCGTCTAGAATATACTCTGGTAAATACAAAAACAATTCCGGCAAATCCCTAACATCAAACACCTGGGAAAGCCTCGCTGCTTTACATTCAAAAAACACTGCATTTTCATATTCAGACTCGCTAATAGTATATGGATAATTTTTATTATTTACCCTAACCGAATATTCTCCTTTTTTGTATTTCATAGTAATTTATCATTTATAAATTTCGCTAAATACCTTTTATAAGACTTAAAACAATCATTATTATGCACCGGGAAAACAAACTTCTCACTTAACTGTTCATGGCAATAATGATAATGACTACCTCTCACTCTCACCAAGATATAACCAAAACTTTTCAAAATCGTTTCAATATCCCTAAATTGCAAACTATCAGGATTCTCCAGAAACTTCTTCAACAATCTATCTTTTCTCGTCATCCTTTTGTGGTTATATTTTAACAAACGTGGCTACAAACATCAAGATCAAAGCGGACTTCTCAAATTTCTCAGACCCCTACGAGTCACTCTCGTATAAATCTGTGTGGTCTTAATATCTTTATGTCCCAACATTTCCTGAATAAACCGAATATCCGTACCCATTTCCAGCAAATGCGTCGCAAAACTATGCCTCAAACTGTGAATTCCCGTTTTTTTCTGAATCTCAGCCCTCTCCAGCGACTGTTCAAACACCTTTTGCACCGACCTCACATTCAATTTCCCTCCCCTATTACTCTCAAACACAAAATCCTTAGCGCCTTTATCCTTCACCCACCACTTCAACCTCTCCGAAATCTTGAACGGCAATAAAGTAACCCTATCCTTTCCGCCCTTCGCCTTCTTCAAAAAAATCAGTTCATCGTCAAACCCCAAATCCCCCACCTTCAAACTCACAATTTCACTAACCCTAAGTCCGGCACCATAAACAATCGAAAGCATAAGCCTATGCTTCTCATTCTTTATCCCTTCCAACAAACTCTTAACTTCCTCCTGACTAAAAACAACCGGAAGTTTCTTGTTCCTCCTCGCAAATTTAATCTTCCACCGCAACTCCAATCCAATCACATATTTGTAGAAAAATTTGATAGAATTGTGATACAAATTCACACTTTCCGCACTCAAACCCCGATCGCTCAAACCCACCAAAAACCGTTTTATACAACCAAAATCCACACCTCCATCAAACTCCACAGACTCCAAAAATTTCCCACAACAAAAAAGATAATTTTTCTGTGTCTTTAACGCATAATTCCTAACACGCAACTCCACCCTCATAAAATCCAACAATTTCCCAACTTCAATATCCATATCAAAACCCTACCCTTCAAAAATAAAAAAATTATTAAATTTTCTTAAAAAAATCCTAAATTCCCCAAAACTCCTCCAACTTCCCCTTCCACCTCCCCCAAAAACCCACTAAACTACGTCATGAAACAAGTTA
>JBDRIE010000034.1:0-114749 GCA_043816165.1 Nitrospirota bacterium
CCCCTAAAACATCCCCCTTTTTTGTGCTATAATAAACAGATTTAACATGCGCAAACCGCGCCAACAACCGCGCCCTGAACAGGCGCCTACAACCACGCCCAAACCCATGCCCAAAAACATCCTGAAAAATAAGCTACTATCCGCAATAGCAATCGGTGCCCTGATTACACTCATTCTCACCGCATTTTCGCTCACAAACATATTCAACTCCTGGCATCTCAAAATCGCGGACACCCTTTACACAAACAACCCTTCCTCACAGGAAATCGTAATAATCGGCATAGACGAAAAAAGCACTTACGCCCAGCCGGAAGGGCTCGGACAGTTCGGCAAATGGAGCCGCGAAAATTACGTAAAACTCCTGGACGTGCTCGCCCAAAATCCAAACCAAGCCCCCAAAGTAATAGTTTTCGACCTCTTATTCGACACACAAACACAGGAAGTTCCGATTGAAAAAATAAAAGAACTCAAATACGAACAGGCAGAAGGCCTCACCAACGGGCAAAAACTCGACCTATACGAAAATTTCATAGATTCAAACTCGAGCCTGCTGGACAATTCGATCGACACAGCTTTAGCGGAAAAATTCTACGAAACTGAAAATCTGATACTCGCATTTTTTTCAAATAATGGAAATCCAATATTCCCAATAAATAAATTCAGCATCAATGCAAAACTTGGAGACGTATTTGCCGAGGTAGACGATGATGGAATACTCCGAAAAGTTCCGCCATTTTATCAGGACAACGGCACATACTATCCCGACATGGCGGTGGCCGCGGTGCAGGAATACCTTGAAGCGGATGATCTCACCACCAATAACATCACATCGAATTCATTAACGATCAAAAGTGCAACAAGAGAAATCCAAATCCCGCTGGAAGACGGAAAAATGAATATGAGTTACTTCGAGGATCCCGGCCACACACACATTTCATTTGTGGATGTACTGAATGGAAATTTTGAAGAAGATGTATTCAAAGATAAAATCGTTTTGGTAGGCGTTTCAGAGCTTACAAGCACTCAAGACACGGTCACAACTCCAATATCAGAAGCAAAAATTATTTATGGCGTTGAATTCCGCGCAAATGAAATCCAAACAATTCTCGATGGGAAATTTCTCACAAATCAGTCCACAGTAGGAAAAATCGCAACCCTGGCACTCATCTCGATCGCTCTCGCATTAATCATTATGCACCTCGGTACACTGCTTTCCACAATCATAGCCATAGCCGCGATCGTCGGATATTACCTCATAGCCCACCTATTTTTCAAAACAGGCCTCATCCTAAACATGGTGTACCCATTCATGGCGATCATTCTCACATTCCTCGCCTCATGGATCTACAAATACACCATTGCCGACAAAAAGAAGAGGGAAATGAAATCAGCTTTCGGACATTATGTAAGTAAGAAATTAGTTGAAGAAATAAGCAAAAATCCTGACCTCGTCAAACTGGGAGGAGAAAAACGGCAAGTTTCAGTATTCTTCTCAGACATACAAGATTCAACCAAAATTTCAGAACAAATCGACACAGCAATGTGGGTCGCACAGATGAACGAATATTTCACAATGATGGAAAATGTGATCAAACAAGTCGGTGGAACAATCGACAAATACGAAGGAGACGCCATCATGGGTTTCTTCAACGCACCCATTCCACAAGAAAATCATCAATTACTCGCACATCTTTGCGCATTGGAAATGAAAAAAGCTTTGAAAATATTACACAAAAAATGGGAACCGGAAGGCAAACCGCTCCTGGAATTCAGAATCGGAATAAATACAGGCGAAGCAATCGTCGGAAATTTCGGTTCAAAAGATCGTTTCGACTATACGGTAATGGGGGACACAGTAAACACAGCTTCCAGACTGGAAAGTTCCGCAAACAAAACCTACGGAACACGAATCGCGGTGGCGGGATTGGCAGGAACATCAGCGGGCGAAGCCACACCGGGGAAAATAATAATGCGTGAAATCGATACAGTGTTTCTCCCCGGCAAATCTGAACCGGTACAAATATTCGAACTAGTCTGCACAACAACAGAAGCAACAGAAGAAACACGAAACCTGGTCGAAACCTACGCAGCCGGCCTCTCATCCTACAGAAAAAAAGACTTCACAACCGCAATCTCACATTTCGAAAAACTCCCACAAGACCCACCCGCCCAAGTATTGCTGGAAAGATGTGGCAAACTCGGTCGTGGCGAACAAGTGACAGGACTTGATGAAAATATGGTGTTTAGGATCTTCAACAAATAAAAAGAGTGACCGCATAAATACAGCCACTCTCTATTCAAACATCTCGAGGAATTTTCGGCTCAGAAACAAGCCTAAGGATTTGGCGTACGAACAAGGAGGGAAAGGCTTGGGGAAACCATAATGACACTTGAAGTGGACCCGGAAGCTCCATACGAAGGATCAACAACAATCGATCCGGAGAAAGGCACCCAATACGAGAAATCGGGCAAACTTGTATCCAGCAAGTAAGCCTGAACGTACTGCGAACCCCCATGAATCAAAATAGAAGCCGGCATGTCAACGCAGTCGAAATAGACCTGTAAAGACCCGGTACCAAAGGAACCACTCAAATATGGAGTCGGACCCGAAGTTGCGATCTCATAAGTTCCCCCGGGAGAATCCATATGAACAGTATAATCCACAGTAGGGTCACAATTGTTCCACGGATTCTGGTACGCTCCTTGACATTGACCGATAGGAGCATTGCACGATTCACCGACAGGGCAGCTATTACAAATTCCACCGCAACCATTGAATCCACACACAATACCCGCGCAAGAAGGAACACAACTGGAAGCACACTGCCCCAAAACGGTGTCACAGACATCGCCGGCAGCACAAAATCCGCAGAATCCTCCACAATAGTCCGGCCCACACTCTCTCCCTGTGCAGTCATCCGGAATACAAATGCATTGGCCTGTGGCGTTGTCGCACGACTGATTAACTGCGCCGCACGTACCACAGAAGCCACCATAAGGATTCGACCCACATACCCTGTTATTACAATAGCAATCGGCAAAAGGAGCCGTCGGAACAACAATAGTCGTCTGATCCACATCCTGGAAAACAAGATCAGGTCCCGTAGCGGTATGTGTCAGATCCAAAGAAACGTCGATTCCTCCGTCAGAAGGACGCTCCAGACACGTAATGTTGAAATGACCGGAAATGGATTCAGTTTCGCCCGGCGAAACAATGTTGTAGCCAACACCATCTCTGTAATCATCATCCGTCACCTGACAGACAGACGCGGCTGTAGGATCAGTCATTACCAGGCGCAGATCATTCACGTTCACTACTTCATCGCCATTATTGGTGACATCGCACTCGACCTGCAAAACCGTATCCGCCACTACGCACTGCGTATCCTCAACATCGACCGAACATGCAATCGAAACGTCCGGCACGAACTCGACGGGGTCATCCGAGTCCCCACCACCGGATCCGGGAGTTACATCGTTCGGATCAACGCAGGAAAAAACCGCCTGATCGCACTGGCATCCGCTCTCGCAATTTACATTCCTACAATAGCAGGGGGAAAGGGAAGCGACCATGATAAAATAATCACCACGATCAATTTCCCGCTCCGCACTAAAACTCAAAGCACCGGAATCCAAACCACCATAATGATAAATAGTTTCAGCATACCGATATGCCCAATGAGTCTTCGGAATATTGGGAAAATGGGCAGTTGAAGGATTTTGAATATCAATTACTCCCGCCCTCGAAGCCGCCAAAACCACAAACTTCGCGGCCTCAGCAAACTCCACCTCGTCATTCGGACGAAAATAATCAGCAACAGAGTTCACAATCCCATTCTGAACCGCACATGCAACCACTCCAAAGTACCAATCGTCCTGATCTACATCCGCAAATGGCTCACTCGCACCGCAATTATCCATCAGCCCATACAAAAACATGGGGACTTTCAGAGCTTCAGCACGAGTGAGCTTATCAGACGGATGCAGACCCCCATCCGCTTTCCCATCCAGCGCGCACTCAGCATGCAAATACGCTCCGGCCTCAGCAACAAGCGAAGAAAGCGAACTCTGATCCGTGAACTCATGCCCCCATTCACGACCACAATTCGGAATCAGGGGACACCCCTGCAAACTTCCGCACTCCGCGGCAAACCAACCACCTTCTGGCAACTCCCCACCACCAAAAGTGTCTCCACTCTGGTTACAGGAATAGACCATCTCGTTGGTGAGGATCAGGGCAGTGTAGTCACCGTTGGAGTCGTAGATATAGCTGTTACGAGTGCACATGGGAACACTATTCCCATCGGTGAACCGTCCCTCAATACTGATATTCGGGTCATTACAATCTTCAAACTGGAAATGCAGGTGGTATTGATTCGGACTGGCAGTATCTCCAATCTCTCCGATTTTCAACCCTTGGCAAACTTCTTGGTTCTCTGAAATGTGATCAGTTGAACCATCAAGCATATGAGCATAACGAGTACAAATCTTAACCCCGTTAATATACCCATGATCAATGACGATATAATTTCCCCAACTATTATTATATTTGCTCTCTTTTACAATACCGCCCGAAGAGGCCAAAACAGGCTTACCTTCATCCTCTCTGCCAGGAAGACTAAAATCCCAGCCATATCTGCAACAATTCCACATGTGGGACATTTCAACATCGCAATAATCCCAGTCATGATAATAAAGGTTGCATTCACCACAATGCTCTGCCCAGGATTGGGTGATCTGCCAGTTATATCCCTGGGGCAATGGGATCTTAAAACCCCTGCTCTCAACTGTACTACCACCACCCATATCGGGACTTGGCGGAACGTCAATTCCGTCCTGTCCAACCGAGATAGTGCAAGAACTGAGCATCAGAACCAGAACGAAAAGGACTCCAAAAAAACGCTTGTTACACATGTCGAATCTCCTTGTTTGTTTGTGTGTTTTTTCAAACCAAAATTAACCTCGAGATGTCAAAGAACATCTCGCAAACTATTTTCTCCAAATGTTCACAAGAATGAGGATAGAAGTCGGAAAAGAAAGCGATCAACCAGATACTTAAATTCACAGCCATTTCTATCGATGCTGTAAAATCATACTTCCAAAAATAAAATCGCAAATTTTAAAGAAAATCTAAAAACCAAAACCTTATCCACAAAACAAAAACCACCCGAAAAAAGTGTTGTCAAAAATAAACAACAGTAAATCCTTGTCAAAAAAAATATAATGATTAACATTACAGAACAAATAACCCCAAATTTATGAAAAAGAAAAACATCTTAAAAATTCTTTTAATAGCACTCTTGACAATGATTATTGCCGGTTGCAGTAATGAAAGCGGTAAATATATAGAACTTTTTCCCTATAGACCCATCCTTGTAGATGGAATAGAAAGCTGGGAAGAACACGCAGATTCGGCTTATCTGTATTCGTTTAAATATCCACCTGAAGCACGGGTTTTTGGATCTTCGGCAGGAGGAATCAATGTAGATACCGTTTATCTGGAAGATAAGCCGCTTATTAACATAGTAGTCAAGGATTTCGAACCATTTGAGTCTGAAAATCCTGAGATTGCGGAGTTGTACAAGGAAGACCTTGAAACTTATATTGAAAAAACCTGCACAGGCGAAAAAGGGTTTAAATATCATTTTAGGACTGAAGATGCTTACAACTTTCAATCATCCACTTGCGAAGGAGGAGCTGAGGATGTCGAATATAACAGAGAAAATGATTTATTTTTCACAGAATACAATGGTCTTATTTATGAAATTAATTATGATCAAAGTCCATTAACAAGCGATATTTTGTCCACCTTCAATTTTATTTCTGAAGATGAACGTCCCGAGCAGTTGGACAGAAGTACTTACGAATACTGTCTCAAAAAATTCAAAAATCAGAGCAATATAGAAAAATGTTTGAGATATACATATATTGAAGAAGATGCTTGTAAAGAATTCACGGAAAACAAAAGTTACCAAGCTGAGTGTTACTGGTACCTAGCATTGCAAAGCAAAGATCAGGAAATATGTGAAAATTTGTCAGAAGAAACAATCGAAGGTGTGAATGACAAAGAAACTTTATATGCCAACCTGGATTACAATGTTACCAATTGTAAAAACTCTATTTCATATACAGCAGATGGAGTCGAATGGAATATTACGGGAGTAGATTTAGATGGAGGAATTAGTTATAACGGAGACACGATTTTAGAGGGATGGGTTATTTATAAAACTTATTTTAGCGATGAAGAAATGCCTTTTTTCCGTGTTGCTGATTTAACAAAACTGCCTCCAACTGTCCCATATCCGGATTATTTTCTGAGAATATCCGGTGTCGAAAAGAAGCAAGATGAATATATCCCAGCTGAATTGTTAGAAGAACTAAAAGACTACGACGAAGAAAATCCCGCAATAGTGTTAGTAGACGGAGTCAGTATTGGATATGAAATTTCATATCTATATGTAGTCGAAATCATAGAATAGCCCTACAAAATCACATCAAACACAAACTCATCGACTTCTTCAGCTTTTTCAGCATCCCATGAAACCAATAGATTGAAATCGTCATATGTGTTTGGGACGTAGTATTCTAATTTTCCGTCTTTTTCGACACGTGCCGCTCGTACACCCGATACATCAGATTTTCTTACAACTATAGAATCAGCGGAAACACCGAAATATTCAACCAAATTGCCTGTTATCTGGTCTTCAGTCAAAGTAAATATAAGTGACTCAAAATCTGCCATTTTTTCACCACCTTCAGCCGGTTCAAAATCCACAGATTCGTAATACACAACAGGTCCATCATTAGCAAAACTTACTTCAACAAGTCTTCCTGTCAAACCAACCATATCCTTTACCCCAACTTCTCCCCATGCAGGGTCATAACAAAATCCAAGAGATGTATCCAAAACTGTGAATTCAGACATTCCAGGAGAACAATTCAAAGTAAGTTCCGGTCTTGCAGGTTCGTCATTTCCGCCATTACCACCAAAACAACCGGTAAGAGCAAGAGCAAAAATCAATAATGAAATAATTCTTTTCATAGTATTTTTAATTAAATTTTATGGAACTAATATATATCACTTTACGACAAATCCCACAATCCTTCCCGGAACATAAATCTCTTTTACCACTTCGCTTCCCTCCAAATATTTTGCGACATTTCCCAGAGCCTTCGCAGCCGCCATAGCCTCTTCTTGGCTTGCGTCCTTGCCGATTTCTATTTCTCCACGAACTTTTCCGTTTATCTGAACCCCAATTTTAACCGTACTATCAATAACAGCCTCCTTGTCATATTCAGGCCATCCACTATCAACCACACTAAACTTTTCACCCAAAGATTCCCAACATTCCTCAGCCAAATGAGGAGCAATCGGAGCAATCAACTGAACTATGATTTTTTTCGCAGACTTGTTAATTCCATTCTTCATCACAAAATTCACAAATTCCATCAAAGCGGCAACAGCCACGTTGAAATGCATCTTTTCAATATCTTCAGAAACCTTTTTAATAAGTTTATTCAAATTTTTCTTTAATAATGCCTCGTCCTCAACCTTCTCATCCCCATTCATCACAGCCCAGAACCGCTCCACGAACCGCGCAATTCCGGTGATCCCCTTATCATTCCAAGCTCCACCATCCACAAACGGCCCCATAAACATCAAATACATGCGGAAAACGTCACTTCCATATTTTTCGACAAATTCATCCGGCGAAACTACATTCCCCTTCGATTTCGACATCTTCGCACCATCCTTCGTAACCATTCCCTGATGAACCAACCTCTTGAACGGCTCCTTGAACCCAACATGGCCCATATCATGCAACGCCATATTCACGAACCGCGCATAAAGCAAATGCATACAAGCATGCTCAGGCCCGCCAATATACATATCAACAGGCAACCATTCATCCACAATCGCCTTATCAAACGGCTTATCAGTCATCTTGCTGCAAGGATATCTCAAATAATACCAACTACTGCAAAGGAAAGTATCCATAGTATCCACTTCACGCTCAGCATCTCCATCACACTTCGGACACTTCGTCTTCCGGAAACTGTCACTATGATAAAGAGGGGACTTGCCATCACCTTTTAGCTTGAATTCAATATCCATCGGCAATTCCACAGGCAATTGATCCTCCGGAACAGGCACTTCCCCGCATTTCTCACAATAAACAATAGGAATCGGCGCTCCCCAATACCTCTGACGAGAAATCGACCAATCCCGAAGTTTGTAATTTGTAACACGTTTTCCCCAACCTTTTTCCTCCAAATGATCCATAATCTTCTCAGTCGCATCGTGAATATTCATTCCATCCAAAAATTGACTATTTATCATAGTACCTTCATGTTCCTGCACTTGCTCAGGGCGCTCGATTGGAGTTTCATCACCATCACTACCCACCACAACACGGATGATTTCGAGCCCTTTTTCGGTTGCAAACTCAAAATCACGAATATCATGTCCGGGGACCCCCACAACACACCCGGTCCCCACATGCGCAAGCACAAAATCACTCACATATATAGGCATTTTCTTGCCTGTAAGCTGGTTCATAGCATATAGGCCGGTAAACGCCCCCGTCTTCTTACGACCATCAGAAATACGCTCTATATCAGTCTTCTTACGTGCCTCATCAATGTATGCCTTCACAGCGGCCGCATCCTCAAACTTATCAAAATTCCGCTCCACAAACTCGCTTTCTGGCGCCACAACCACAAATGTTGCCCCAAAATTCGTATCGGGACGTGTGGTATAAACCGTAATCTTGTCCGTACCCTCAACATCATAAGTAATATCAATACCGGTGCTTTTCCCAATCCAGTGCCTCTGCATTGCCTTCGTCTTTTCAGGCCAATCCAGCCCACTATGATCAAGCAAATCCTCAGCATAATCACGGATCTTCAAAAACCATTGAGTCAGATCCTTATGTTCAACCTCACTTTTACATCTCTCACATGTGCCATCCTGCGCCTGTTCATTCGCCAAAACCGTCTGACAACTGGGACACCAGTTCACAGGCGACTTCTTCTTATATGCCAAACCCTTCTTATACAACTGCAAAAACACCCACTGCGTCCACTTGTAATACGAGGGTTCCGAAGTAGTCACGCTCTTGTCCCAATCATACATCGCGCCCATTTCACTTAGTTGTTTCACCATATATTCCACATTCTTCGTAGTTGACTCCCCGGGATGCACACCGCTCTTGATGGCATAATTCTCAGCGGGAAGCCCAAAACTGTCAAACCCCATCGGCTCAAATACATTGTGCCCTTGCATCCGCTGAAACCTTCCCCAACTATCAGCAGGACCAAAATTGTACCAATGCCCAATATGCAATTTATCCCCGGAAGGATAAGGAAACATCACCAAATTATAGTATTTTTTCCCGCCCCCATTTCCGGGCACATCCAAATCAACCTTATATAGATTTGAGGCCTTCCATACTTTCTGCCATTTCTGCTCAGTTTTCCGTGCTTGATAATTGCCCATTGCTAAAATAAGTTAACAACGGCAGACATTCTACCCCGTTTACTTCATACTCACAATAGCAGACGCCGCGGCTTCAATCCCACCGGCTTCAATATTCATTTCCTCTACTTGAGCAGTAATATCATTAATAGAAAACACTAATTCCTGAACCTTCATTGCTTCATCCAACACAGGATAAGCATTGAAAAGTGCGATAACATTGTCTTCGCCGCTCACCATTCTAAACGGCCCAATTCCCTCAGTAAGTTTAGGATCATTCATAATCTTCATTTGCGCTGTTACAAAATCCGGAAGATCCTTTGTATTTATATATTCGAATAATGAAGTTCCCTCAAAGTCCTTACATCCGGTTGCCAAAAGTTCACAACAATCATCACTTGCAAAGACGATTTGACCTTCTGCATTTAGAACAAAGATGGGGTCTTCAGTATTATCAAGATATTTTCGATACATAGTTTCAGGATCAATCACAATTACTTCAACCTCGCCTTCTTCGCCGGCTTCTTCCTCATGACCACTAACCTCCAGAATATTCACGTGCCCGCTCTCTACCTCCTCACCATTATTCCCCAGAAAGAACAACATTCCCATAAACGACACTAGAAACAAGGCAATAGCAGAGATCGCAATCTTTTTGTTCTGTGACAGAGTCAGCATATTCTTATCGTTTTATCTGAATTTTTATTTTCCCTAAGATTACTATAACACAAAACAGTCAATAAGTCAAAAGCATTAAGCACGAAATCATGATATAATATAAACATATTAACCTCACAACTATGACAGATAACAATGCGGACGCTTCTATACTTCTGCCTGTACTAAGGAAAATCCCGCTCTTTTCAAACTTAGACGAGAGTCTACACCGCGAAATCATTCAGCACATCGTGCTCATGTACTATCCTGCAAACTATGTGATTTTTAAGGAAAATGATGGAGGGGATGCGCTTTATATCATCAAAAAGGGGACCATTCAGATATATAAAGAACCTAAAGAAGAAGGAGATTTACCTGGAAATGTAGCAGAAATCACAGATGGAGGATTTTTTGGAGAAATGGCGCTGGTTTCAGACCAACCAAGGAACGCCTCGTCAAAAACGCTGACTGAGAGCGAGGTTTTTATCCTTTCTAAAGACGATTTCAAGAAATTGCTCGATTCAAATCCCACTCTTGCAGAACAAATCAGTGCCGCAGTAGTTGACCGCACGAATGAAAATCTAAGTAATCAGTAATATGATCCTTTCTTGCCTAATTATCGCACATTTGATAGGCGACTTCCTTCTCCAACCAAGAAAGCTGGTTGATTGGAAAATCGTGAGTAAATGGGGGACTTTTGCTCACGTGTTCATCCACGCAGTCGTTGGGTTCGCAATTCTATTTCCATTCCTGATAAATGGCTACTATCAACTGATTTATATCATTTTGGGAGTGAATTTTATGCACTATTGGATAGATGAAGCAAAGATAAATTACGCATTAACCCACGACAACAAGGTAAAACCGTTCATTATCGATCAATTACTGCACTTTATTGTGCTCGCAATAGCATATTTGACCATTCTAAACATAGAGTTTACCCTTCCGGACACTCGATTCTACGAAATCTACACAGCACCAAAAACCATTACGCTCATGCTCGTAGTCGTACTTTTCGCCACAGTCCTAAATACTATGCGATTCCGAAAGAACTAATTTTCAAGATTTTTGTGACCGTGATAGTCATGAGGTTTTTCGCCTATATCATCAACCAAAATATCCCTGGCAGAAACCTCTTTTTCCGCACTTAATTCCAGGAATGTATAAGTCCAAACAGTATATGAGAAAATATCCACAATTCCATTCAAATAAGCCGCTAAAAGAAGCGCAATAAGTCCAAAAACTCCACCAATCACCACACTGGTTGCCGGAAGAGCAATCGTGGTGATATATCCCGTTATAAGCACTATCAAAGAAGGTACCATAAACACCAAAACCGCCTGTATTATCACCCTAATTCCTATCATGATCATCAAAATGGTAATCAAAACGGTGTGTTTCCAGTTCATAATCACCAATTTCGCACTCTTTTTCATGGATTCGAAAACTCCCCTATCATCAATTACGATAAAAAAGTCCGTATATGTGAACAATAAGGTCAGAATAAAGCTAATAATCAGGAGTAAAATGAACACGGGAAGGAACATTTTGAAAATGACAGGGCCCAAATTCCTCAAAACAAAAGCTATTTCGATCAAAATTGAGAAAAAAGCGAAGACTTTTATTAGCAAATGATACTCAAATAAAGGCAAAAATGACATAATTCCATGTCTCAACCCCGTTCCTGCACCTGCTTGTTGACCGTTTTTACGCCTGGCAATAGCCTGAATTGCTGAAGCCCTGGCGATAGTTGGAAGCAAAAAGTATAAAATTGCGAAAATTATTGCGAAAATTATCAAAGGAAGTGTCAAGGAAATATTTGCTTTAATAAAATCCCAAATAAAAGTTACTACGTCATGTAAAAAACTACTTTCAGCGTTCTCAAACAAGTACGATTTTTTGAATGCAAAAAACTGATACGCCATATATCCAACTCCCACAGTAGTCGTAAAAATAGCAGGCAAAAACCCAAACCAAACAATCAAACTCTTGCTCTTTTGAGTACTGCGCCACGAATCAACAATAACCTTCCTATAATCCATACATGTAATTCTACTAGTGACATTTTGAAAGTCAATTGTTGACTAAAACCCACCCCACAAAGTATATTTCATTCATGACAAAAAACACCGTAGAAAAAATCAAGTTTAAAGACAAAAATTTCACTTGGGTATCAATAAACAGCCCGAATGAAAAAGCCATGTCTTACCTGAAAAAAACATACAAATTCCACCACCTGGACTTGGAGGATTGTTTATCAGAAGTACATCAAAGACCAAAAATTGACGATTACGAAGATTATTTGTTCATGATTTTGCATGCTCCTGTAAGGCAGGGTGTGAAAAAACAGCTAAATACATCAGAACTATACATATTTATCAGTCAAAATTTCATAATTACGATCCATCACAACAACCCAATAATTAAGGACGTATTTGAGAAATGTAAGAAGAAAAAGAAAGTAAAAGAGGAATATATGGGAAAAGGAACAGGATATTTCCTCTACATGATAATTGATGATCTTTTTGAGGCCGGATTCCCACTCCTTGATGACCTTAGTAAGCACTTAAATGAGCTGGAAAAAGAGGTTTTTGACGAGGATCATTCAAAAGATAGATTGAAAGAAATTCTTTTATTAAAGAAAGACATAATCAACTTTAGACGCATAATTATGCCGCAAAGAGCGATTGTGGCCCAGCTTGAGCATAAAAATAAGAAATTTTTGCCTGAAAAATTGGACGTATATTTCGACGATATAGTGGATAAGATAGAAAAAATCTGGAATAACCTGGAAAATTTGCAAGAATTGGCATCTTCACTTCAAGAGACAAACGAATCGATCATCTCGCACAACACTAATAATGTAATTAAAGTCCTGACTCTGTTTTCCGTCGTAATGTTGCCTTTGACCTTCATTACCGGATTTTACGGAATGAATATAAGTACGCTTCCTTATGCGGAAAGTTCGCAGTCGCACTTTATTATTTCAGGTATAATTATTGGAGTGGCCGTGCTGATGATTGGATATTTCAAATATAGGAAGTGGCTCTGAGGGTGTCTTTGCAAAGACACCCAATTACGTTTACTATAACTTTTAGTCTTGTCAAAAATGACTACTTTGTGTAAACTAACGCCCGCTAAGTTTTTTTTATCAAAAGCAATGAAACACGACAAGAAGAAAAAAATAATGGGAAAATTTGGTGCCCACCAAAAGGATACCGGTTCATCCCAAGTACAAATAGCAGTGCTAACTGAAAGAATCAATGAACTTTCAAAGCATCTTGAAGCTCATCCAAAAGACGATCACAGCCGGAAAGGACTGCTGACACTTGTTGGTAAAAGAAGAAAACACCTAAATTATATCCGACTACACAAGAAAGAGGATTATGAGAAATTACTAAAATCTCTAAAACTCAGAAAGTAGACGATCTTTAACATAATATTCATCCAGAAGCCGGAAGCGAAGCGGACGGCCTGCGAGCTAAGGCGAGCATAACGCGAGCGGACGCGAGCAACAATATGGAGCGAAGAGGAACTAAGTTACAGGATTCAGTGTATCTTAACAGGTAATTTGAATCTTGTTACTTCAGAACTTTTGGTTCCATTACTGGGCAAAAATTAACCCATTTTTATTATGGAACCAAAAACCGCAACAATGGACCTCGCAGGACGAGAGTTCAAAATCACCAATTCCCCGATTTCAACATACGCTACGGGGTATGCAGTTGTTTCTCTAGGAGACACTATTGTTATGGCGAACACTTCAATGAGCGAAAAAGGAAAAGAAGGAGCAGAATATTTTCCAATGTTCGTTGATTACGAAGAACCAATGTACGCTGCCGGAAAAATCAAAGGTAGTAGATTCGTTAAACGTGAAGGGCGACCTTCCGAAAACGCAGTCTTGATCGGTCGATTGATCGATCGGCCTATCCGTCCGTTATTCCCAAAAGGAACAACAAACGAAGTACAAATCATATGTACTACTCTTTCAGCAGATCTGGAAGTTGATCCTGGAACTACAGCAATGAACGCTGCATCAATGGCACTTCTGCTATCAGGAGCACCATTCGAAGGACCAATTGGAGCTGTAAGAATGGGGTACAAAGATGGAAAACTTATCGTAAACCCAACTCATGAAGAAACAGATGAAGGAATATTAAATCTTATAGTAGCAGGAACGCTTGATGCTATCACAATGGTAGAAGCGGCAGCAAAAGAAGTCACAGAAGAAGTTCTTCTGGAAGCTCTAGAACTGGCTCACAAACACATCAAAGAAATTTGCCAATTCCAGATAGACTATGCAGCTCAATTCGATATTAAAAAAATCGAAGCTGAGGTTGTTGTGCCTGACGAAGGATTAGTAGAAAAAGTAGCAGGAATGGTTTCAACAGCAGATTTAGATGGAATAGTTGGACCAACAAAAATGGAAGTGAAGAGCAAACTGCACGCAATTGAAGAAAAAGTATTCGAAGCATTTGCAGAACAAATTGAAGCGGACGAAGTTTCAAAAGGAACTCTAGCTGAAATCGTAAACAAACTATTCGAAAAACAAATGAGAAAAAACATTCTCGAAAAAGAAACTAGAATAGATGGAAGAAAACTAGATGAAGTTCGTAAAATATCTGTATTCCTAGACGTTCTACCAAGAGCTCACGGTTCAGCTATTTTCCAAAGAGGAGAGACAGCATCCCTTTCAATAACAACTTTAGGAGGTCCCGGTGACGCTCAGATCGTAGATACTATGGAATCTGACCTTACCAAAAGATATTTCCACCACTACAACTTCCCGCCTTATGCTGTAGGTGATATCAAGATGCTACGAGGAGCGAGCAGACGTGATATAGGACACGGAGATTTAGGAGAAAGAGCAATTGTCCCGGTTCTCCCGGACGAAAAAGAGTTTGGATACACGATTTGGGTGAATTCACAGATTATCAAATGTAACGGGTCAAGCTCAATGGCCGGTACATGCGGATCTACGTTGTCACTAATGGCCGCAGGTGTACCAATCAAAAGACCGGTTGCTGGTATCGCAATGGGGCTAGTTTCTGATGGAGAAAAAGGAATATACAAAGTACTTTCAGACATTCAAGGAATGGAGGACTTCGCAGGTGACATGGACTTCAAAGTCACAGGTACATCAGAAGGAATCACAGCATTACAAATGGATATCAAGATAAAAGGACTTTCAACAGAACTAATGAAGCAAGCACTAGATCAAGCGAAACAAGGTAGAGCTCACATCATGGATGAAATGTTAAAGGTCATCCCGGAGCCAAGAAAAGAGCTTTCATCATACGCTCCATTGATTATGACTATCCAAATCGATCCGGAAAAGATCGGGGCGGTTATTGGAAAAGGAGGAGAAACAATCCAAGAAATTACAAAAGAATGTGAAGTGGAAATCGATATTGCAGACGACGGATTGATCACAGTTACAGCTCCTGACCAAGAAAAAGGAAAGAAAGCTGAAGACTGGATTGCAAAAATCACTTACGAACCAAAAGCTGGTGAAATATTTGAAGGAAAAGTTGTAAAAATCATGGAATTCGGAGCATTCGTAGAATTCTTACCTGGGAAAGACGGACTGGTTCACATTTCAAAACTTTCAAAAGATAGAGTAAACAAAGTAGAGGACGTAGTGAAAGAAGGTGACAAGGTAAAAGTAAAATTGATGGAAGTAGACGCACAAGGAAGATACAATCTTTCAATGAAAGACGCGATCGACAGTCCTGTCACAGGAGGAGACGCACCAGCGCCAAAAAAGGATGATCTTGATAAACCACAAGGTGCAAAAGGAGAACCACTAGAAGGAACACAATCAGTCAGAGAAGTCTAGAAGGTGCGCGGGTATCGTATAATGGCTATTACATTGCCTTGCCAAGGCAGAGACACGAGTTCGATTCTCGTTACCCGCTCCATTAAAAAAGCGGCTGGCCCAAAGGGTCCGACGGTTTTTTAACTTGAGTGAGGGACGACTGCATCGCCTCGTAGAGTTGCTAGATCTAGCTGCGAAGAAGGAGAGTAACGACTGATTGAGCAGGTTGAGCTAGTACGCAGAGCGCCGATTCTCGTTACCCGCTCCATTGCTTTGAAGAAGGAGCTTTAGCGACTGACTGAAAAGGAATGGGCGGAGTATCTCGAGCAACGCGAGAGGCCCGCTCCAAGGTTTTTGGCTTGTCTTAATTGAAAGTTCGACGTGTTAATATTTACTATTTATTTTTCTGAATAGACCAGTAGACTAATTTAGTATGGAAATAGTAAACACATTCATAGTTGCTTTTGCTTTAGCAATGGATTCATTCACTGTATCGATTAGTGGAGGAGCAATTATGGAAAAAGTTAGAGTCAAAAATGCAATTTTGGTAGGTGCATATTTTGGTTTGTTTCAATGTGTTATGTTTGTTTTAGGTTATGTTGGAGGAGATAATTTAAGAAATTATATTGATTCATATGATCACTGGATAGCTTTAGGCCTTTTAATTTTTATTGGAGGGAAAATGATTATTGAATCTTTTAGTAAAACAGATGGACAAGCATTTTCATTAAAACATAAGACCCTTTTAATATTGGCTATTGCAACTAGTATTGATGCACTTGGAGTAGGACTCAGTTATTCTTTCCTAAATAAATCAGTTCTTGTCCCTTCGATCACAATAGGCATTGTGGCTTTCTTATTTTCTGGCTTTGGACTTTATTTAGGTAAAATTTTAAAACAAATATTAAAGAAGAAGGCTGAATTAATTGGTGGAATTATTTTAATTGCAATAGGAATCAATATTGCAATTGAACATGGTGCATTTAGTTTTTAAGGCCAATAAAAACCCTCCAATAAGTACGCAACGCGCCTTCAATGTGGGGCTCCATACAGGAAAAAACACCCCACGCCCGTACAACTTGCACGAACGCAGGATCTCAATATATTATTCTACAATATCTTCCATTGTTTCGTACTTATCCAATTTCCATCCTTTCCAGTCTTTGTAGTTTCCGTATTTCATCATAACCAGCGAACAAACAAGCAGTCCAACAGCACCAACAATAAGTAGAGAGACGACCCATTTGTATAATTTTTTCTTATCCAGCTTCGCCGCCCAAATAACAAACAGAACGACACCGAGAAAAAAGACCAGACAAAAAAGTTTCAGAGGTAGGAAACCCACTCCAAAGTGTGCATAATCCATCATAAAAATGAGGGTTAAAAATACTGAAGCAATTATAGCACAAAATCACTCAGTTCGAGCTATCAGCCCTTCAGTAATCCTAGTTTTCTTCCATTTTCCCCTAACAAAAACAATGTACGCAATTACTCCCGCACAAACATTTGTAACCGGGAACGCCCACCAAAGACCTTCAGCCCCAAGAGATGTGTATGTCGAAAGAATATAAGCAAGTGGTATCTGAAGACCCCACAAAGAAACAACCGAAATAGCCATAGCGGTTCCGGTATTGCCAGCGCCTCTGAAGGTACCATTAAAAATTTGCTGAATAGCAATAAATCCAAATGAAAACGCAATGATTTTGATGAACTTAGTACTCTCCATAATTACAGAATGTTCTCCGGGAATGAATAAAGCGGAAACCGTTTCCCCGAAAAAGAAAGACAACACACCCACAACACTCAAAATCACGAACCCGATCAAAACTCCTTTTCTTGAAGCCTTTTCAGCGCGTTCCACATTCCTAGCGCCAAGATTTTGCCCAACCATAGTCGAAGTCGCCATGGATAATCCCAGAGCAGGCAAGATAACAAGGCCCATTAGCTCACCACCAATTCCATAAGCGGCAGTAATTGTTGTCCCAAAACCGGCCACCAAAAACACCATAAAAATCATAGCAAGAGATCGAGTCGACATCTCAATGGAAGTAGGAAATCCAAGCGCAAAAAGTTTCTTTATAAATTTGAAATTGGGATAAAGATTTTTCCACTTTAACCTCACTCCATGCCATCCCCTTATCAACAAAAACAAACCAATCGCAAATGCACATCCTTCTGTAATAATAGTGGCCATAGCCGCGCCCTTCACCCCAAAAGCGGGAATTGGTCCATAGCCTAAAATAAATATTGGATCGATAATTAGATTCAACAAAACTGATCCCAAAATTATAAACATAGGAATTTTCACTTCACCTACACCACGTAATAAAGATTGAAAATTCATATATCCAAAAACAAAAATCATCCCGATAAATGAAACTTGCAGGTATTCAGTAGACGCCATCGAAACCGCTTCTTCCGCCCCCATCAATCCGATAATATATGGGGATAAAAAATACCCCAAAACAGACACAAGAATCGAAATCAACGCAATCATAAAAACCGACTGACCCGCTACAAAGTCAACATTTTCATGATTCTTTTCTCCATAATACTGAGCTACCAAAATAGTACCCGCTGTCGATAAACCAATCCCCAAAGAAATAAACAAAAAAACCACAGGAAAGTTCATTGACATAGCAGCCACAGCCACTTCTCCCAAACGTCCAACCCAAAATAGATCAGTCAAATGATATGCAGAATGAAGCAAATTCCCGATCACGATAGGAATAGCCAAAAACACCAAAGACTTAACAATAGACCCTTCCAGTAAATTCCTTCTTTTCATTAAATTGAGATTTTATACAGTCTTACAAAAAAAGGGCAGTTTCAAGTCATGCCCAAGACAGTAAGCGATTAGCAACCGCATCCTCCTTTTTTATCTCCGTCCATAATATGTAAGGTTAAGGATTATCACCTACATTTTATACTATTCCCCAAGATCTAAAAGATGAAATTTATATAAAGAATTGTTATAATCAAACCATGAAGCATATACATATAAAAATTCCGGGACATATAATTGAGATTCCGTATCTGCATTACAAGGGGAGTGGAAGCGAAAAAATATGCGTTATCTCGGCCGGAATGCATGGCGATGAAGTAAATGGAATCAGTTTGGCAAAAAATCTTATTGAATACTGCGATAAAAATGATATTGAAAAAGAATTGAATGGAGAACTTATAGTTCTACCTATTTGTAATCAAAGCGGATTTGAAAACCAAACAAGACATGTAGCTTATGACAACAAAGACCTGAACCGATGCTTCCACAAAAAAGATAAAACAGCCAGCAACCTCATTGCTAACGCACTCGAAAGGCATTTTTATTCAAAAGCGGATTTGGCAATCGACTGTCATGACTCCGGGAAAAGACAAATATTACTTCCGCACACAAGAGTTCACACTTATGAAGATCAATATTGCACAAACTGCACTCGCGAGATGGCAAAAGCCTTTGGGTCAAAAATAATTATTGAAAGAAAAGGAAAAAAGGGAATGCTCGCAATCGAAATGTCGAGAAAACACAAACTGCCAATACTTACTATCGAAATAGGAGGGGCCCTAAAAGTAGCACATAAGCATTTAGAAAAAGGACTTGAAGGAATTCTAAACATCCTAAAGTCCCAAGGATTTCTTCCGGGAGAAGTAAAAGTCCCTTCAGAACAATTCTATCTCAAGTACCGATTCGGCGTCCCGGCAAAATATACCGGAATCCTAAATCTCAGCAAGAAACTCGGATCCAGAGTGCACATGGGCGACAAAATAGGAGACATTTACGTCCCAAAGAAAGCAAAAACCTACGACGTAATCTCCCCAATGTGCGGAATAATCTTCTCGATGCAGCTCGTCGACGTAGCCAAAGAAGGTGAAATAATCTATTCGATCCTCGAAGATAGAAAATGTCACCGAAAGAGGCGAATGACTTCTGGTATGGTCGAGGAACTGAAGAATATAAAAATGTAAAAAAGGTCCTTTTAGGGGTTGACTCACCTGTAAGGATATGCTATTATAGTATTGTAAGAAAAACAAAAACAAAGATCATTTACATTTTAGGTTTTGATTCTCCAGAGAGAGCTGAGCTCGACTGGTTACAGTATTCTGATTTGAGTTCTGTTGATTTAGATCTTCGGATTTATCTCAATAAAATTCTTGTCTATATGTGTATTGTAGTCTCTTGAACTCAGCTCCCTCTCGGGGAATACTGGTCCACTCCGGTGGACATTCTACTCGCAACAGTTTCATATTGTGAGATATGTAACTGGAAGCAATTACTTCGATAAATGGGGTTGTGCCTATTTATTCCGGTGATTGATATGAGTATCTTTCTAAAGAGAGAGTACCTTCCTGGGTATTGATATCGTGGATAGATCGCAAGATTTATTTAACCAGATGTTGGTATCGTTCTTATCGGTCTTATAATGGTAACATTATATTATCCTAAGAATGGTGGATATGTCGCAAGACATGCTATCATGGAATCTCAATCTCGTTCTTGTTTTGATTCGTCAATGTAAGGAAAGGTGATTATGCAGTCGACTTCGGTCGGAGGACATTAAAGTATTTCTCTTGAGTAGCACTCTTAAACCACACCTCATGTTTATATATATGGGGTGTGGTTTTTTTTAAAACTTCCAGTACAATAACGGCATGAAAATAGCCGTTCTTGTTTCAGGTGGAGTAGATAGTTCAGTGGCTCTCAAGCTCTTGAAAGAGCAAGGCCATGACGTCACTGCATATTATCTAAAAATATGGCTGGAAGATGAATTGGAATTTCTGGGAGATTGCCCTTGGGAGGATGATCTTAGCTACGTTCGCCAAATATGTGAAAAAGACAACATTCCACTAAAGATAGTCCCATTACAAAAAGAATATTTCCAAACAGTGGTCAAATACACGATTTCAGAGGTAAAAAAGGGTCACACTCCCAACCCCGACGTAATGTGCAACAACAACATAAAGTTCGGCCTCTTCTTCGATAAAATTGAAAGACACGCAGCGGAGGCTCGCAGAGTCAGCTCCCCCCGCCAAGGCGGGGCAGGGTCGGGACAGCGAAGAGTCCCTTTATCAAAACAAGTCAAAGTAGCAACCGGCCATTACGCGCGAGTTATAGAGAAAAACAAAAGATTCTTTCTCAAACGCGCTCCCGACCCAATAAAAGATCAAACATATTTCCTTTCAAACCTAAAACAATCCCAACTCAAAAAGCTCATTTTTCCAATAGGACATCTTGCCAAAAATGAAGTCCGCAAACTTGCGCAAAAATTCGACCTCCCAAACAAATCCCGCAAAGACAGCCAGGGAATCTGCTTCCTCGGCAAAGTAAAATACTCAGAGTTTATCAAACATTACTTGGGGGAGAAAAAAGGGGATATAATCAACTTCGACACAAAGGAAAAAATGGGAGAACACGAAGGGTTCTGGTACTACACAATCGGCCAACGCAAAGGAATCGGAATCGGCGGAATAAAAGACAGCACCGGCAAGCCGTTTTATGTGGTTAATAAAGATCCAAAGAAAAACATAGTCTACGTCTCGAACAATTATCACGCTCTGGACCAGAAACGCGACATCCTCGAAGTAACCAATTTCAATTGGTTCGCCGGAAAACCCCCAACCAAAAAAACTCTAAATGTAAAACTCCGTCACGGTGAACACGAATACAAAGCCAAAATCTCATTCCTAAACAAATCTCGAGCAAAGCTCAAACTCAACTCTCCCGATCAAGGTATAGCCCCGGGACAATTCGTTGCATTCTACGATGGAGATATTTGCCTTGGATCAGCCATTATTACTCAGTAACGTACTCCTTTATCAACTTCGCCGCCTTCTGCAGATTCGAAAAGGTCAAATTCGGCAAAGACCCACGAGCATAAGTTCTATAATCATTCTTGCCGCGCTCCTCTTCAGAGAAAAATAAATTAGCAGGAATCAAAATTACACCCTTCTTCGCCAATCCCAAGAATAATTCCTCAGGTTCGAGCCCTTCTTTGTTAAATCCCGGAATACTTTGAAGATCAAAACACGAATAATAAAGGTTTTTATTATAAGGGAGTTCCAAAATTTCATAAAAACTTTCCATATTTATCCTAATTCTCTTTAGATATTCCGCTCTATCCTCATCTCCAAAAATCATATGACTCAATCCCAAATACTGCGATGGTCCGGTCACAAAAGTCACATGTTGAAACTCTCCACGAATTTCTCCAGGACCCTTTGCGAAAATCAACAATTGCATCAAGTCGGCAGCAATATCCAGACTCCCTTTTAAAATATTCTCACCAATATATTTCTGAGCTTCTTTCGCGATCACAAATTCACCAAACCGCAACCCGGTCGACCTCTCAATCTTGCTCCTACCGCTTATCATTATGGTTCTCTCACGAGCATACGTCATAATATTGTGCTTCCTCTCATAAAAAAAATCAGTATAAACCTCATCAGAAATGATAAGAGCATTCCTCTCTTTTGCGAAAACAGCAATCTTCTTCAAAAACTCCTCATCATGCATAAACCCGGTCGGATTATTCGGATCAACCAAACAGATCAACTTCAAATTCTCAGGAGCAGAAGCCAAAATCTCGTCCAAATCCCCAACAACTTTTCCGGTGGAAGGATCAACAGGAATAGAAAAAGTCTTCAGACCTCGATTTTCATTAATAATATTGTAAGGGGAGTAAACAGGTGAACCAAGCATTACATAATCTCCTTTTTGCAAAAAACCAACTTCAGGATCGCAAAGAGCTTTGAATATTGTTGCGATCCCATGACTAACACCCTGCACCAATATCAAATCCTTGTAGTCAATTCCCAAATCCAACTTTTTATTATAATGATCAGCAATGACCAGTCTAACCAAAGTTTCTCCCTGTGGATCCAAATAAGATCCACCACTAACAGCAGAATACTTAAAAACCTCAAAAATCACCTTCTTCTTATCCCAAGAAAGTCCCTGCTCATTCGCATATTTCTCAATTCTAGTCAGAAAGAAATAAAAATCCTTCTTCACACGTTCCGCCTTCTCCGCAGAATAAACCTTATCCGCCAAATCTTGAATCTTCCCCCAAAGAGTATCAAAATCATCCCTATTATCGGAAACAAAATGCTGACCTGGATTATTCAGTATCTGATCAATCTCCAACAAAAATCCATAAAACTCCCTTCCATGAACAGAAGGCGAGTATCCATAACCGGGATCTCCACGAGACAAATCAACTACATTTTCCTCACCAAGTTTCTCATCAGCGATCGCACGCAAATATCTAAAAATCCGAAACGGATTATCTTCCTCCAAATCAAAGCCCCATTTATTGTCTCGCAATTTCATCTACAAAACTCTAAAGATTTTATTACCAAAATTCAACTCAAAAATTGTTTTAATTTTAAAAAAATTGTAGAATTCTCCTGTGAGAACAAAATATTCGCTAATATTGCTTGCACTGGTAATAGCCATAGGGCTTGGCTATTTGTTGAGCCTGAGTAATGGACCAGCCCACGCTCCAATAACCTCAATAAATATGGAAATTTCAAGCAAAGCATTCAACCACAATGAAAATATCCCCGCAAAATACACATGCGACGGAGAGGGTATTAATCCGCCACTAACAATCATAGGAACACCCCAGGACGCCAAAAGTCTTGCATTAATAGTCGACGACCCGGACGCTCCATCGGGAACTTGGGTACACTGGACAGTATTCAATATCGATCAAAGCACACAAGAAATCCCGGAAAACAGCATTCCACAAGGCGCAACAGAAGGTCTCACAAGCTCCAACTCACAAGAATATGGAGGACCTTGCCCACCATCGGGAACACACAGATACTTTTTCAAAATCTACGCCCTCGACACCACAATTGACCTCGACGAAACCGCAAAACCATACGACATCGAACAAGCTATGGAAGGACACATCCTCGATCAAGCAGAGTTTATTGGGCTATACAGCAGAGAATAGATCTACATCCCTTCAATTTCACAGTCACCGTTTACCTTGCACTGACAAGCAAGCCTATGTTCTCCATCGCCCATTCCCATCACACTCAGAGTGTTTTTCTCCTTCTCCTCCATTGGCGACAAACTCCCATTTGGAGCCGTTTTGATTATACAAGTTCCACACATTCCATCTTCGCACCCATACGCAATAGGCCAGCCCTTTTCCTTGGTAACATCTTTAAGCTCAGCGCCTTCAGCTACTTCCACTTCTTCGCCTGTATTTTTGAATTTTACTTTTGGCATGTGTATAAATTAACACTTTGCAAATTTTTTTCCAAATCAATATAATATAGCTCCATTATGCGACAAATATGCGGTTAAAAACACCAATAGTTAAAATTAGGGGAGTGAAGCTTGGAGGCAATAATCCAATTGTCATCCAATCTATGACAAACACAGATACCGCAGACGCAGAAGAAACCGCTAAACAGTGTATAGAACTATACGAAGCCGGCTCGGAATTAGTCAGAATAACTGTGGACAATGAGGCCTCTGCGACAGCCGTTCCGAAAATTCGCAAAATCCTGGACGCGAAAGGATACAAGGATCTTCCACTTATCGGAGATTTTCATTTTATCGGTCACAAACTACTCGCAAAACATTCCGAGTGCGCAAAAACTCTGGATAAATACAGATTGAATCCTGGAAATGTAGGTTTTGGAAAATCCAGGGACAAAAATTTTGAAGAATTCATAAAAATTGCGATCAAATATAAAAAACCGGTTAGAATTGGAGGAAATTGGGGATCAATCAATCAAAAATTATTGGTAAAAAGTACGCTGGATTCAGCAAAACTGGCAGAAAAACTGGGTCTCAAAAGAAACCAAATAATCCTCAGTGTAAAAGTTTCAGATGTACAGGAACTGATAAAAGTTTACGAACTATTAGTCAAAAAAATGGGACGCAAACCTTATGCACTTCACCTCGGCCTCACAGAAGCGGGAAGCGGACTCCAAGGAGTGGTCTCAAGCTCAGCCGCACTCGCAATTCTCCTCCAAAAAGGAATCGGCGACACAATCCGAATCTCACTTACACCACAAAACAACGAACCACGAATCCGCGAAGTCCTCGCCTGCAAACACCTTCTTCAATCCCTGGACCTCCGCCATTTCCGCCCAAAAATAGTCAGTTGCCCGGGCTGCGGCCGCACCAACAACTCATTATTTCAAAAAATCGTAAAAGAAGTGAACCAATACGTCGACAAAAGCCCCCTCAAAAAGCTACACCTCGCAATAATGGGCTGTATAGTAAACGGACCGGGAGAATCTAGACAGGCAGACATTGCACTTCATTTGCCGGGAAAAAATGAACAGGAAATGGCTTCGGTTTACGTAAAAGGCAAATTTTCCCAAACCCTCACAGGAAAAAACATTACGAAAGAATTTATTAAAATAATTGAAAAAAACTCATGAAACAATATCTGGAATTAGTTCAGGAAATTTTGGACAAAGGAGAGGAAAAGTCCGACCGAACAGGTACCGGAACCATCTCTATCTTCGGAGTACAAAAGAAATACGACCTCCGTGAAGGATTTCCATTAGTGACAACAAAAAAGGGGATTTTCAAATCAGTAATCCAGGAACTTCTCTGGTTTTTGTCCGGTTCCAAGAATATCAAAGACCTTGAATGTCATATTTGGGATGATTGGGCGGACATGGACGGAAATATTGGTCCATTATATGGATATCAATGGGTAAAATGGGAAAAATATGAACAAATAGAAGACGGAAAATACATGGTGACTCATATCAATCAAATCCAAAACGCAATCGACCAAATAAAAACCAATCCTGACTCTCGCAGAATCCTGGTATCAGCATGGAACGTATCAGATCTCGACAAAATGGCTCTCTATCCTTGCCACGCTTTCTTCCAATTTTATGTGGTAAACGGTAGACTCGACTGCCAACTATACCAACGAAGTGCAGACATAGCTTTGGGCGTTCCATTCAACATAGCCAGCTATTCAGCCCTCATGATCATGATCGCACAGGAATGTGACCTCGAGCCCGGAATATTCACTCACACAATAGGGGACGCACACATTTACTCAAACCACATCGACGGATTAAAAGAACAACTTACACGCGAACCATATCCTCTCCCAACCCTAAAAATAGCCAAAAAACCGTTCTGGGAAATAAAATACGAAGACTTTGAACTCGAAAACTACGAACACCATCCATTTATTAAATTTCCAATAGCAGTATGAACCATAAAATATATGTAATAGCGGCAGTCGACGAAAACTTTGGCATAGGAAAAAACAATGACCTTCCATGGTCTTTCAGCAAAGACATGGCATTTTTCAAAAAAACTACTACTGAAACCAAAGATCCAAACAAAAAAAACATGCTAATAATGGGAAGCAAAACTTGGGAATCAATTCCGGAAAAATATCGCCCATTCAAAGATCGAAAAAACGCGGTCCTGGCGTGGGATCCGGAATATAAGGCCAAAGGCGCGACAGTCTACGGATCAATAGATGAAGCTTTGGACGCGGCGGGGAGCGATATTGAAAACATCTTCTTCATCGGAGGCGGCATGATTTATAGAGAATCGATTGCGCATCCAAAACTTACAGGTGTCTACCTCACACACATCGAAAAGCAATATGATTGTGACACTTTCTTTCCGCATCTTCCGAAAAAATTCTCCAACAAAACCGTAGTGAATGAAGACTGGGAAAACGGCATAAAGCTCGAATTTGCGCTATATACTACTTGAGACCTTTTCTGTTTTCGGAGGGACGATTTACTTAGCTAATTCTTCTTCAATTATTTGAGCAAAAGTGTCAAAAGGTTGTGCTCCAACAAGCACATTCCCATTTACAACAAATGATGGTGTACCTGTAATACCAACTGTTTGAGCATCTGAAGAATCTCCAATTATGTCATTTTTGTAAGTGTCATTTTTAACACATTCATTGTATTGATCAGCGTCAATACCAACATCTCTCGCGAATCCCTCTAACGAAATTGCGACAGATTGAGCGTCTTCACTCAACACATCCTGATTCTCAAAAAGCTTGTTATGCATTTCAAAATATCCCTCGTCTCCGGCTTGCTCACGGACACATTCCGCAGCCAAAGCGGCAGGATAAGCTCCCTCATGGAAACTCAAAGGTAAATCTCTAAATACAATCTTAACTTTTCCTGTTTCAACGTATTTTTCCTTCAATTCGGGATAAGCATCATAATAAAATTTACTACAATATGGACATTGATAATCTGAGAATTCGACAATTGTAACCGGAGCATCTTCATCTCCAATAAACGCATCATCATCGGATAAATCCCCAACAGCAGCAGGTTCTTCAGCCGGAGGTCCATTCTCTACAAACTCAGCCACTCCTTCGATTACGGCAGCCTTTAGTTCATCATTATCACAACTTAATTGTGTACCAAGAAAAACAAGAGATCCGGAAAGCACTACAGCTCCCACTAGAACTGCAATTGCTAGAAAATTGTTATTACTTTTCGCCATATAAAATAGGTGTTAAAAATACGTGAAACAACTATAAGGGATTTGAGGTTAATTTGCTATCTTTTTTTGGAATAAAGAGCTTGTAGGGTAGCATGGTCATGGGGAGGTAATGCGTAGACGCAGTGACCTCCAATATTGACACCATACAAGCTCGGGAAGGGGGACTCTAGCAGTCCTTTTGACCTTGTTTCTCCTTACAGTGGCACGTTTGGGCTTCAAAATAGAAATGGTATTCTACTTCACAGAACTCACACTTGTACTTTCGGTCTGACCAGTGAAGTTCCTCTCCGTTGTGTTGTGAGCCACAGCTGATAGCTGCCATCTTATCGGACTTTTTTTTCCCCAGTTTTTTTGCCAATTTTGTCTCTCCCTACAGTTTGTTTGGTTGCTACCCTACATTTCAAGTATCGGCCGACATGGCCACTACCAAAGTAGGACGATGTCTAATAAACCATTACATGACCCTTATTTATACACAATAAAAGCCCAGATGTCAAGGGTCAAGGCATAGGGACATATATAGTACACACACATTTAGGACACCGTGATAAGATTAAAGCGCTTGCTAATAACCAAAACCGCGATGTCCAAAGCAAAAAAACAAGTTTGAAAAAGGATTATGAAAATGATAGAATTGGACAGGTGAGCATAAGAAATAAAACATGAACAGTAGAAAAGAAAAAGCAATTATATTACGCAAAAATGGAAAGAGCTATAGTGAAATTAAGAAAGCACTTGGTATTCCAAAAAGTACTCTAAGCTATTGGCTAAAAGATTTAAAAATTGACAAACATCTAAAAGAAAAGCTTCTTCAGCGAGCACATAAGGCAGGGATAGAAGCATTAATAAAAAGAAATAAGCGGCAAACTGTAATCGCGAAACAAAACGCCGAAAAAATCACTATAAAATCAGCCAAAGAGATAAAAAACGTAAATTTAGAAAAGTTAAAGCTTATTGGGGCAGCATTATATTTCGGAGAAGGTGGAAAATCCGGAAAAAGAGTAGACTTTACGAACTCAAATCCAGAAATGATAAAAATGATTATGAAATTTTTTCGTATAATCTGCAAAGTAGAGGAAAGCAAATTTCGCGCCCAATTATCAGTCCACGAAGAAGAGAAAATTGAGACATCCAAGAGGTTTTGGTCAAAAACAACAAGGATGCCATTGAATCAATTTATAAAAGTAAATACATCAATATCAAAGTACAGTAAGAAAAGAAGAAATAAGTTGCCATATGGAACGATTCAGATTAGAATCTCTGACGTTAATCTTTTTCACAGGATTAACGGATGGATCCAAGGATCTATCCGTTAATCTTTTTCACAGGATTAACGGATGGATCCAAGGATCTATCAAGCAAATTGAAAACATGCCGGGGTAGCTCAGTGGTAGAGCAAAGGATTGAAATTCGATCCCCTCATCAGCAATGGTGAGTGAGAAAAACTGGGTGAATTCGGGGAAATCTAAATCCCTCCATCGGCGGGACATGACAATCCCGAGCCAAGCCTACTGGGGTTTAAGTTAGTAGGAAGGTGTAGAGACTAGCGAGTGAGTCCCAACAATAACCTCGCAAATAGCGCCCAGCTGCCCACGTGGTAGATGATATAGTCCGATCCTATAGGAAACTATAGACAGAAATAAGGAAAATCCTTGTGTCGACAGTTCAATTCTGTCTCCCGGCACCAAACTTGCGAGCTTGCGAGCAAGCTGCGAGCACCTATTATGTGCGAGCATAGTGTGAGCGATAGCGAACTCCTTGCATCACCCCTCTTTCACCTCATCATAAGAATATTTTTTCATCCTCTCATCGAAGAATATTTTCAATTGCTCAGGAGTAAACGCGCCTTTGTTTGTAATGATTTTTGTAAACATTGTGTGGGGGACGCGATCATGTGAATATTTCACACGCTCATACTCGATGGGCTGTGCATGATGAATACGTTTGTGTTTGTGCATAAAAACTTCAAGCTTCTTCTGAGATTTCCACAAACTGAATTTAGTTGAGTTGATGAACATATAAACCGGAGTTCCTTCGACTAAAAATTCGGAAATTATTCCATGAGTTCCAGGATTCATCACGAAATTCATAGTGTCCTTCAAAGTCAAACCACCAAAGAAAACCATATCAATAGTGTCGTGAATATGTGAAAGCATATACGAAGGAATTACTTGGAAAGGAATGCCAAGTTTGTGCATTCTCTCAATGTTGTTGTGCGTTTTATCATAATCTTGTTCCGCAATAACAACTCTAAACTTTTTACCCCTACGCTTATAATGAGCCAAAACATTCCTGACAGTTCGACTATTGTCATGAATCAAAATAGTTTTGCCTTCGACGTCTATTTCATCAGAATATTCAATTAATCTTCGAATTTCTTCCCTGAAATTACTCAAGATTTCCTTAACCTTTTTCAAAATAACACCTTTCCATTTTTTTTCCGGGAGTTTCTGGAAATAACCATTCTTGAATTCTTTTTGCAATTTGTAAAAACAATAAATCAAAATTCCAAATCTAGGCTCCGTATTCGAAACTATTGTAACGAGATCAGTAAATTGATCACAGAAAGACGTCTTATTATCAGTCTTAAATGCTTTTATTGAAACAACCAAAGCTTGTAGCAAAAGATCCGCAAGATCCTGAGTTCCAATCTCGGCTTCCAGCTCTCTAAAGAGTGACGAAAAATGTTTTATCTTTTTTTCCACTAATTAATCTTAAAAAATAAATATACACTACAGATCACCAAAATCCCGAGTGTTACAGGTAAACTAAATTTCAAATATTCAATAAAAGAAATACTTGTTCCTTTCTTCTTCGCGATATCTATACTAATAACATTAGCAGAAGCTCCAACGATCGTACCATTTCCTCCCAAACATGCTCCAAGACTCAAAGCCCACCACAAAATAGAAATATCAGACCCACCAAGCTCAGCCTGGATCCCCATAATCACAGGGATCATTACAGTCACAAACGGGATGTTATCCAGGATCATAGAAACAATCCCACTAACCCAAAGCACGATAAGAGCCAAAAAGAAAACATTTGAAGTAGAATGGGCTACATATTCGCTCAAAGCCTCCAAAATCCCGGTTTTCTCCACACCTGCGACCATGATAAACAGCCCGGCAAAAAAGAACAGCGTCGTCCATTCCACATTCTTAAAAGAATCATGAATGCTATGCCTCTTCGCGGTTATCAGCCCAAGCGCAATCGCAGCAGTAAACGCTATGACATAGTTCGGTAGACCGAGCTGATGTTGCATCAAAAACCCAATCACAGTAAGAACTAGAACTGCCACAACTTTGATCACAAAATCCTTATGAATAGTGGTTTTTACGAAATCATGTTTGATTTTTTTGATAATAATATTCGCAGTAAAAAGTTCGATAAGATTGTCAGAAATAGGTTTAAGCTTTTTCCAATACCAAATCCCAAATACAAGCATTGTGAAAATTGCCACAGCCAAAATTGGAACCCAGAGATTGATGATGAAGTCTAAAAATGAAAACCCTGTAGCTCCACCAATAATGATATTTGGAGGATCACCAATCAATGTCAGCGCCCCACCAATATTAGAAAAGAAAATCTCCGCCATAATATATGGTTTCGGATCTTTACCCATTCCTCTAACCAATTCAATAGTTAATGGAACAATCAAAATAACCGTAGTCACATTATCCAAAAAAGCAGAGAGGACAGCGGTTAGAATCGAAAAGAACAGGAAGATAAAGAGAGGATTTCCCTTGGTAAAGGAAGCTATCCTCACATTCAGCCATTCAAATATTCCACTCTTCGAGGCTATATGCACAAGAATCATCATTCCAAGCAAAAGGAGTATAGTCTCGAACTCAATTGCATCGATCGCTTCCTCCGGAGTAAGAACGCCCAAAATAACCATCAATAGTGCACCAAACAGAGCCACCAAAGATTTATCAAAGACTTCGAAGGCTATGAAAGCGAACGAAACTGCAAATATTCCTAATGCAAGATATATCTCCATGAACAAATCTTAAATCTGTTTGGCGAAATATTACTCTTAAATTTTTGAAAGTCTAGTGGAACTACTTAAAGTATTTCATGTATTTATGCTTATAAGTATGAATGTTATAAGCGATATTCAACAAAATAACGGCAGAAACAATCAATAGAGCAGCAACCAAAAGATCCAGTACTTGAGGATAGAATGGAATAACAACTCCAAGAACCACACACACAACCGCTAGCAGAATGAAATTAATCATCAGAACATTTAGTGTCCTGCTAATTTTTCCCAGGACAGGGACTTTATCAACATCCATAGAAATAAGGTTAGAAATAAGATCAAAAGTTGCCGAAATTTTAACATAATATAAGAAAGACCGCTAGAAGCGATTGCTAGTAGCGGTCTTTCAAGTGGTAAACTCTCGACGACCGAAGTCATCAGGAGGATACCGGACCGATAGTCTCTCAATGGCCGAAGCCATCAAAAGGATACCGGAGGGCTGGGATCCACTATTACAACCGAAGTCATAAAAGTGAAGGCCAGAGTGCAAAGGAGAAACAAAACCGAAGTTCCATCTCTCAAATGCACATATATAATAGCATAAATTGGAAAACAATGCAATACCCAAAATGCAAAAAATCATATATTATAAAAACACAAATCTCTAACCAGAAATCTATGGACGTCACATTCTTTCTACAGAATCTCTCCAAGCGAGAAGAAGAAACTTTTAAGGACTACGTAGACGAAAAACTACCCACCATAGCAAACTTGTTAACGAAGTTTGCCGACGATGCGCACCTACTCAAATCGACAATCGAAAAGTTTGAAAAGCACGACGCGTTTGAAGTTGAGTTTTGTTTAACACTCCCAACAAAAACAATAGTTGCGAAGGAAGCGAGCCACAGTATAACCAAAGCAGTAGACCTATCAAAAGACAGACTTATCAGCCAGCTCAAAAAGCACATGGCCATTCTCCGGAAAGACCGTTCACACAGAACAATCAGAAAAACAGAATTGGTTAAAGAAGCTGTAGAAGTTTGGGAATAAAATCTATTCACAACCTTCAAAGGAATAAACCTCCATTCCTTGGACGTCTATTCCTAAACTAGAATCACAATACTCATCGCTCCACACGTACAGCAAGCCATGAGGGTTTTCGTGTGAATGAGTCACCACCAAATAAAAAGAATCGAAATCTCTGACCAAATCACGGAACTTCGATTTGTCGTCTTCACCAATATTGTATTCATTAAGATCATCACTAAATGGGAACGGCATTACGTCAAATCTTCCTCGATTATAAAAATTAATCACATGAGCAATTGAAGGAGTGTGGACAACGACCGGAGCAGGATTCTCCAAAACTACATCAACCAGTCCACGATAATTCTCACCATACTCGACAGGAAACGCCGAAGCTTGCCAAGGAACCCATGTGTAAATAACAAGAACTACAATGGCAGTTTGGGCAACGAGACTGACTCTCCTAACAGCATCCAACCCCAAAGCTACAACGCCAAGCCAAAAGGGAACCAGAAAAACCATATAGCGAATTTTCATTATAGGTTCAAAGGCTAATGAATAAGTGAGAGGAGCGCCAATACCAATTATTAAAAACAAAACCAAGGAAAGAGATGCAAAAATACTTTTTCTAAACATTGTCCAAATTACTCCAATCACAACCAATAGCAAAAATCCCATCAATATATACGAATTTCCATTAGAAAAATCCAAAAAGTACTCCTTCAAGTTCGAAACCGTATTTGGTGCCATCCAGTATCTCTCCACTTCCATTTGCTTCAAAAAATTGGGGAGCCAGGGAAGATAACAAACTACCACCAGAACAGCACTCCCAATTCCCAAAAAGAATTTTGAAAATCTTTTTCCCGAATCCCAAATCAACAATAAGAAAATAAAAGCAAAAGCGAGAAGTACAAAAGCAAAGAAATTATGAGTATAAAGGCCAAAAATACAGGAAAGTATAAACAGCAACCAATAAACCCACCCAGCGCCCTCACTTTTCAAAGCCTTGTATAGAAAATAGAATCCCATAAGCGCGAAGAGTCCAAGCAATACATACATCCTACTTTCTGTCGAAAACCCGATATGAAATGGATTTGCAGCAAGCAAGAAAGCCGACATCAGACCGGTTTCACGATCAAACATTTCAGTAATCAATAAATACAAAAACAAAATCGATAAAACTCCAAATATCAAAGGAATTAGCCGAAATCCAAATTCATTCTCACCAAAAATCTCCAAATAAGTATGAATAATGAAATAATAGCCGGGAGGGGACTGATCCAGCTCCGCAGTTTTATCCCAAACATCTGCATAACTCTCACCGGTACTATTGTAATAAGTAATTCCCTCATCCAGCCAAAGACTCTCATCATTCAAATGTCTAAGCCGCAAAAAAGCACCGAAAACCAAAATAGCTATCAAAAATGTAAGAGCTAATCCTTTTCTCATATCGGTGCCGCGTGTTAATCAAATAAATTGAATCTAATAATATGCCAAAAAGCTGCTGCACCATCCTTCCATCCGATCTTTTTACCTTCGTCATAAGTTCGACCATAATACGAAATTCCGATTTCAAAAATTCTGAATCGAGCTTTCGACACACGAGCAGTAAACTCAGGCTCAAAACCAAAACGATTGGATTTTAGTTTTGGCAAAACCTTTTTCAAAACCTCACGAGTGAAAACTTTATAACACGTTTCCATATCGGTCAGATTCAGATTGGTGAACATATTACTCATCCAAGTCAGAGTTTTATTTCCCAAAGAATGCCAATAAAGTAGGACCCTGTGGGGTTCTCCTCCCATAAATCTGGAACCGTAAACAATATCTGCTTTATTCTCCAGAATTGGATTTAGAAGTTTTACGTATTCTCTTGGGTCGTATTCCAAGTCCGCATCCTGAATGATTATGATATCTCCGGTAGCTTTTTTGAAACCTGTTCGCAGAGCCACTCCCTTCCCTTTGTTTTTCCTGTGATAAAAAACTTTATATTTCTTTTCCAATTTTTTGAGAATATCGCGAGTGCCGTCCATAGAGTAGTCATCAATAAGAATGATTTCACGAGTCATCCCTTTCGGCAAAGTGGCTTTCTCAACTACTTTTAAGAGATCCTCCAAAGTTTCCTTTTCATTATAAATGGGAATTACGATTGAAACTTTTTTAAACTTTTTCATGCGCTTTTAAATACAAGAACTATTCCAAATGAGATAAATAATACCCCCAGAATCCTAACCAACGTCACCTGTTCTCCTAGTAGTCCCCAAGATACTAAAATCACTGCTATATACCCAAGACTAAGCATCGGATAAGCATAGCTCAAATCTTTGTGAGAAAGCGCCAAAATCCAAAAAACACTACCGATCAAATACAAAAAAAGCCCTCCAAGAACAGCAGGCGAAGTAAACGCCTTGAAAATACTCATAAAATTAAATGCCAATGCTCCAAGCTTGTTTACGCCTGTCTTTAGCACAGTCTGACCGGCAACATTAAAAGCAATACTGATTAGAATAAAAATATTTCCCATCGCGACCAATTTATACTACTTGCCTGAAATACTCAATTGTCTTTTTTAGACCATCTTCTAAGCCAATTTTTGGTTCCCAGCCAAACTTATCTTTTGCAAGCGAAATATCAGGTCTTCTCTGAAGGGGGTCGTCTTTTGGTAGATCGGAAAATTCCAATCGAGATTTTGATTCGGAAAGAGAAATTACGGTATCTGCTAATTCTTTGATTGTAATTTCATGAGAATTACCAAAATTCACAGGGCCGGGAAAATTATCTTCAGAGTTCATGAACCCAATGATTCCTTCCAGAAGATCATCAATATACTGGAAACTACGAGTCTGAGTTCCATCTCCATAAATCGTAATATTCTCTCCCTGTAAAGCTTGAACTATGAAATTTGAAACTGCGCGTCCGTCCTCCCTATCCATATAAGGACCATAAGTATTGAAAATTCTGACTATCCGAACAGGAAGATCGTATTGGCGAAAATAGTTCATGCAAAGGCTTTCTCCTACACGCTTTCCCTCGTCATAACAACTTCTGATTCCATGCGGATTCACATTCCCTCGATATTTTTCATTCTGAGGAGAAACTTCCGGATTCCCATAAACTTCAGAAGTGGATGTATAAAGAATTTTGGAACCATGCTTGCGAGCCAACTCGAGTATGTTCAAAGTTCCAATGAAATTTACCTTCAACGTGTAGATATGATCTTTTTGGTAGTGAGGGGGCGAAGCCGGGCATGCCAAATGATATATCCGGTCAAACTCACCACTCAATATCGACTCTGGCAATGGATTAATGAGATCATGCTCCACAAATTCAAAACTGCCCCCACTTTCCTTCCTAAGGAAATCTAAATTCTTCTCAGAAGAACTATAAAAATTATCCAAACAAGTAACCCTTATTCCCTCACTCATAAGCCGTTTACACAAATTCACCCCTATAAACCCTGCCCCACCTGTCACTAATATCTTCATATTGCAATAAACTTACATAATAAAAAACGAAGCTTAAGTACAATATACCATAGGCTCCGTCTTTTATTGACTTGTATTCTTGCTTACGCAGCTGGTTCTTCTTCCACAACTTCTTCTTCAGTTGTTTCTTCTTCAGTAGCGTCTTCGTCAGCAGTTTCTTCTTCAGTAGCGTCTTCTTCCATAGCTTCATCATCAGCTACTTCAGGTTCTACCACTTCAGCGTCATCAACCACGACTTCTTCGGCAACCTCATTAGCATCATCTTCTGCTACAGGTAAACATCCTGCGAAAAGCACAGAAGCCATGCTAAGAAGTGCGAAGGTTACAAAGAATTTCTTCATAGTATGTTAAATTAAATAATATGATTTTATAGGTCATAAGACTAACGGACACAAAGTATATTCATAAATGGAAAATTGTAAAGGGAAAATGCACTTTTCTCCATTAATCAGTTGCTCACAAATGGTTCTTTTAATACAATGAGCTTATGAATAAATCGGCTCTAAAGGAGGGTGAAAAAATCTCAAGAAGCTCAATGGGATACCTCTTACTACTCGGAGTCATCAAATTGGCGGCAGGACTTTTAACTGGAATGACCGTAATTATAGCTGATGCAATCTCAACTTTTGCTGATACATTAGGCCTTTTTGCGTCATATTTAGGACTCAGACTATCGCGAAAAAGCGCAGATAAAAAATTTGAATATGGATATTACAAAATAGAAACATTCGCGGCATTACTAGTTTCATTAGGAACAATCTACGCAGGTTATGCAATTTTGAGGAAAGCGATAAACAATATTGGTGTCGTAATAGAAGGGGTACACAAACCATTTGCCATAACCGCCACAATAATAGCGATAGTGTTTTCTATCAGATTATACGAAAAACTAAAAATAGCCGGAGAAAAAGCAAACTCACTATCTTTAATCGCAAATGCAAGAGACAAAAAAATGGATATTTTTGCAGGATTTATAGTATTAATATCAATCATCGCCAATTATCAACAAATACCATATGTAGAAAGTGTGGTTACGATCCTTATTTCGATTCTAATTTTAAAAGTTGGACTATCAAGCGCAAAAGAATCATTATTTTTCCTCCTCGACTATTGGGATAATCCATTACTGGTACGAAAAATTCGTAAAGAATTCAGAAAAGAGAAAGATTTAATTACGAAAGTAAACAAAATAAGACTAAGAAGGGCGGGAACATTCATTTTCGGGGAAGCATTTGTAGAATTAAACCCATTCGCAGGAATAAAGGATTTACGAGAAGAATTAGACCTATTGAAGGAGAATATAATGAAATTGGATCCATATATTCGAGATTTCCCGATCTACACCCATATTGCAAAATCAGAAAAATTAAAAATCGCAGTCCCTATAGAATCAGGAAGATCACTCAAAGCAAAAGTTTCATCAAATTTGAAGAGTACAAACGCATACCTTTTTGCACGAGTCGCAAATGGGAAAATTAAGGACTACTATGTTAAAAAACTATCTAAAGAAGATAAGAAACCTGTGGAATTCGCTGAATTTTTGAAAAAGGAAAAGGTAAAAATAATTATAAACAATAGGCTTCATTCCCTCATTTACTATAACTTAAGGAGAACTCACCATATACAGATATTCCCAAACCTTGCAGGAATAAAAACCGCTGAAGAAGCAATAAAATTATTATTGATAGATACATGATGATTTGCGCACCAATCAAAAGGAAAACGACCGGTTCTCTTATTTCATCCATAAAAGAAGCTCAAAAACATGTTGAGGTTATTGAGGTTTGGTTTGATGAGTTGAAATCATTAAAAGAGGAAGACCTAAAAAGTATATTCGCAATAAAATCCCACCCATTCATCTATAAATGTCAAAACCCGGAAAATATAGACGCCATCCTAAAATTCAACCCGGAATTCATCGATCTCGACATCGAGACGCCTCCAAAACACATCAAGAAAATAGGTCCAAAGACTTCTCTGATAATTTCCCACCATAACTTCAAAGAAACCCCATCACTCGGGTCATTAAGAGCCTTGGCAAAAAAAATAAAAGCCAAAGGGGCAGACATCATAAAGATTGCAACCCAAGCCAACGAATTTGAAGACAGTGTTAGGATGCTCAGTTTGCTAAGCGAACTCCACGAAAAAGGAGAAAAAGCGATCTGCATTTGTATGGGAGAAAAGGGGCAAATCACCAGAACTGCTGGACTTACACTTGGAAATTACTTAATGTACGCACCAATAAAAGATTCAGACGCATCAGCACCGGGACAATTAACCGTAAAACAACTACAATGGCACTTAAAATAGGAATAGTAGGACTTCCAAATGTTGGAAAATCAACGCTTTTTAACGCGCTCACACGTACGAAAAGTGCTCAAGCGGCAAATTATCCTTTTTGTACAATAGATCCCAACATAGGCGTAGTTGAAGTCCCGGATCAAAGACTTCATAACCTTGCTGAAACATCAAAATCGGAAAAAATTATCCCAACAGCAATAGAATTTGTAGATATCGCAGGTTTGGTAAAAGGCGCAAGCTCTGGCGAAGGCCTCGGGAACAAATTTCTCTCAAATATTAGAGAATGTGACACCATAGGACACGTAGTTCGTTTCTTCAAAGATCCAAACGTCACACACGTTCACTCAGAGGCTGACCCAAAACTGGATAGGGAAGTAGTAGAGTCGGAACTTTTACTCGCAGACATTCAAACAATGGAAAAGCGAATAGAAAAAGCTTCTTCGGAAGCAAAATCCGGAGAAAAAGAAAAAATACAATACGCCGCATTATTAAACAGAGTTGTAGATGAAATGAAATCCGGAATACTCGCGAGCAACTTATCATTTGAAGAAGAGGAGAAAGAAATGCTACGAGACCTACACCTACTCACAATGAAACCACACCTCTATATCATAAATCTTCACGAAGACGAATTATCATCCGGAATTGACATTCAAAAATACGCACAAGATCTCGGACTGGACTCACATGACAAAGTAATTCCAATTTGTGCAAAAGTTGAAGAAGAATTAGGAGATTTTGGACCGGAAGAATCCACAGAATATCTAAAAGAACTCGGCCTAGATGAAACCGGACTAAACGCACTAATTACGAAAGCCTACGACACTCTCGGCCTCATAACATTCTTTACCTCAGGACCAAAAGAAACCCGAGCCTGGACAGTCCAAAAAGGAGCATCAGCTCCCAACGCCGCAGGTAAAATCCACACAGACTTTGAAAAAGGCTTCATAAAAGCAGAAGTAGTAGGCTGGGAGGATCTCCATAAATCAGGTGGCGAAGGAAAAGCTCGCGATAAGGGTCTACTAAGAATTGAAGGAAAAGAATACGAAGTAAAAGATGGAGACGTAATGCATTTTAGATTCTCGCCCTAGAGACTGCTATTAGGAACACTTCTTCAATTCCCAAAAACTTTTCACCAAATAAAAGTAAATAATTACCAGCTCAATTATAATAGGTAGCCAGCTTCTTTGTATGTCCAAAAGGCACAACTCTAAAAACAGCGTTCCTATACCAAGAATCGGAATGCCAAAAACCAAAGCCCAAATTAATTTTTTGCTCCGAGCATACGGGATATGATTTTTGATCAGTCTGATTACCGTAATTGCCATTACGAGTAGCGATAACACTCCGGCATAAGAAATAAAATCAGTAAGGATACTTGCCGGATCAACAACTTTCAATAAAAGTGGATGGAAGAACCAAACTATCCCGGTAGCAATCGCAATTGCATAAGTTATATACAATTTTGTATATGGAACTCTATAAACCGCCTCCACATTCTCAATCTGTTCCAACTCTTCAAAAATATGCCCAATATCTGCAATATCCTTCACAATAATCTTTACATAAAAGCACGCATCTTTGAGCTTATGCGAGGTCCACGCCTTCATAGATATCAAATTCGATGAGTATATGTAAAAAATCTCAGAAATATCTTTCAATAATCCAAACCTGTTTTTGGCAAGAACTTTGACATCCACCCTCATCCCGGAAAAGCCCCGTTTCTCTCTTCTCCTCAGAAGTTTTGTGACATCGACAGCTTTTACGTCACCCTCTCCAATAGCCACAAACAAATCATCAAACGACTTAAACGCTCTCTTAAAACGATTAGTCAACTTATTCTTCAACTTCTTGAAATTAATATTTCTGAAAAGCCCCAACTCAGCTATATCAAACTCTTTTTGTAAAATTTTTTGCCCCTCACTGATTTTCTTTTTTCTGTCAAACTTCTTCAATGCATTTTGAATCTTTGTTTTTGCTAGATTAGTCTTAGCAAATGAAAGCCAAGAAAGAGAAGGTTTTGAGTTCTTGTCCGTCATGATGTTTACTACATCACCATTCTTCAGAGTGCTGGTAATAGGCATTTCATTATTATTTATTTCTGCCTTCACTCCATGGTTTCCAACCTCTGAATGAATTGCATATGCGAAATCGATTGCGCTTGCACTCCTTGGTAAATCAATTTTGCCACCCTTTGGAGTGAAAACAAAAATACGGTCCTGGAAAATATCGACCTTTAGATCCTCAATAAAATTTTGTGAAGAATTTCCATCCGTATCAATTTCAACAATTTTATTAACCCACGCTGAACGAGTATCATTGTTGATATAATCATCCTCTTTATCATCATTAAAAAAATTAGAAGCTATCCCGTACATAGATTCTAATTGCATTTTTCTGGTTCGAATTTGTACTTCGCCAAGCATTCCATCAACTCCAAAAACCATAGTATGTAGACTTTGATACTTATTTACTTTCGGATTAGCGATATAGTCCTTAAACTTCCCGACTTTAGGGATATACATCCCATGAACAATACCCAAAGCCTCATAGCACTGCGGAATTGTCTCAACGATAATTTTAATAGTATTTCTCCCGATTATTTCATCCATTGTTTTGCCACTTTCAGAAAGTTTCTTATAAATCGTATATAAATTCTGATCGCGCTCAGAAATTTCTGCCTTCATTCCGATCTTCTTAAAAGCACTTTTCAATGAATTAATGAAAGTCTTTAATTGCTTTGAATTCTTTTTGTTTTCTGCGTCCAACTTTTTTTTCAATTCTGAATATTCAGTAGGGAAGAGATATTTAAAACTAAGATCCCCCAATTCGCACTTCAGGTATTGAATTCCAAGCAAATTTGCAATGGGAACGAAAATTTCCAAAGTTTCCCCTGCAATCCTCAATCTTTTTTCCGGCTCAACATGCTCCAAAGTTTTCATATTGTGTAGACGATCAGCCAATTTGATCAAAATAGCACCTGGATCCTTTGCCGAATGCAGAAATAGCTTTTTCAAGGACTCAACCTGCCTTCCCGGCATATTATGCTGATAATAGACTTTTGATAATTTCGTGACTCCTTCCACCAAAAACGAAACTTTACTGCCAAACAATTCTTTTACTTCCTCAATTGTATGCTTAGTGTCTTCGGGGACATCATGCAATAGGCCCGCCAGCAAAATCTCTTCCGGAGCATGAAGTTCGGCCAAAATTTCCACCGTGGATAGTGGATGAACAACATAAGGAGTTTTTTGATCCTTTCTTATTTGCCCCTTATGAGCCTTTTCGGCGAATTTAATTGCTTTAATAAAACCTTTTTTATCAAAATCAGGCAGGTATTCACCTATCTTTTTAATCAAAGAGTCTATATCAAAGTATTTTTTTTGTATGACAGAACCATTCATACATGCCCATATTAAAGTAAAAAGAGTATGACATGAAACATTTTAGTAGTCAAAGTCTAATAACGATTGAAAAAAAGCCAAAAAATGGCTATAATATAGGGAATGAATTAACAGACATTAATGCCTGAAAACGAAGACAAATATTTTAAAATTCACATACATTCCAAAAAAGAAGGACAGATTCAGCATAAAAAAGAAGAGCCAAAACATGAAACGCCGAATATAACCAAGTCAAAAGAAAAACGCTCGGTAAAAGAAGTGCTTAGAGACGCAGGAAGACAAATTTTGGCAAGCGCAGTAATATTAGTTATCGGATTTTTTCTACTAAACTTTTCAGCCTACTACCAAATAGCAAAGAGCAAAATCGCAAAAATAACAGGAACTGAAACTCAAAGCCCACTAGTAGAGTTAATTGAGGAAACACCAACAGGAACTAGCACAGAAAACCTGCAATCCAGCTCAGATCCAAACGTGCAGAAAAAACAAGTCCCTGATCTGAACATGGAAATAGCTCCAAGCGACAACAGAATAATCGTTCCACGAATTGACCAAAACATACCCATAGTCAGAGTAAGCAGTGATAGCTTGATACGTAGAGATTGGCAAGCACTCGAAAATGAGATGCAAGATGCTCTCAAAGACGGTGTTGTGCACTATCCGGGGACTAGTCTCCCTGGAGAAACAGGAAACTCAGTGATTACAGGGCACAGCTCATATTTTCCATGGGATCCGGGGAGGTTCAAAGACGTATTTGCACTTCTGGAAGACGTAGTAGAAGGGGACAAAGTTGTTGTCTACTACGAACAAGACAAATATATCTATGAGATCTATGACATCAAAATTGTACTACCGGAAGACATAGAAGTTCTGAAACAAACTCCTGAAGAAAAACTCACCCTCATCACTTGTTGGCCGGTTGGAACAAACTTAAAAAGACTAATAGTCTCAGCAAAACCAACTGAGATAAACGGTATAGAAGTTGAAAGTAAATTAGTTCGCTAGTGGCTTTCGCAGAGACCCCGTCATTCTCCCATTCCTTCGAGCTGCTTGAGAAGTTCTTTTTCCTTGGCTTCTTCCGCCTCCTCGCCAACTGTTTCTTTCTCTTTGATCTCAGCCATTTTCTCTTTAAGCTTTTCTTCGTCAATCTCAGGAGCAGGAGCGTTCACTCGACCCATTTCTTGTTCATATTCATTATCAAGCTTAGCCAATTGCTCTTTTTCATTAACTAAAATCTCTCTGAACTTAACAATTTGCTCCTCAGTCATTATTGGCATAATCTGCATCCAATACTCACGCTCTTCATCATTCATTGATTCAGTTTCGTAGATAAGTTTAACAAGATCAGGGAATTTTTCCCTTATCAAAGCAGGAATAATATATTTCCCCTCAGCCTCAGTCACATATTGTTCTTGAGTTTTATTTTTATCAATCACAATCCCATCTCCGGAAACGGTTGTAGCTCCGCCCGTCGCTCCACCCGCGGCAACTCCGCCTGTAGCAGTGCTCACGGTAGGATCTGTTTGTATTTGTGTGTCTTCTGCCATGCGAATATTATACTTTATTTTATAATCAATAACAATTTGCTATTTCGATGCGCTCTTGGGTAATAGATTTTTAGATCTTTTCTCATATTCCCTGATTTTGTTTAAATAAGGATTGAAAAAAATAACGCCTTTTTCAACTAATTTTTTTAATTTATCCCGGGAAAGCTTATCTCTTGTTTGCGCGGGTAAGTTGGTAAGTTTTTTAAAAGTCGGCAAAAAGTTTTTTACAAACAGTTTAAAATTAACAGTTTCAACAAAATCATGATATTTCCTCAAAGCGTTTTCATGCTTTTCCTTTATTTTCGCGTATTGTTCAGATTTTAACAGCTTGGCTTTTTTAGCCGCATCTTCCACTTTTTCGATAGAAGTGGATAAAATATCAGCAACTTTAAGAACAGATAAAACGCTTGCCGCTTTTTTGTCTTTAAGTGCGAGATATTGTTTTTCTATCTCTTCATTCACCTGCTTGACGGTATTATCAACAGTTGTATCAAGGGTTTTGGTCAAAGCCTCCGGGTTTATAACTGGAGCCTTTACCGGTGCAACTGCCGGCTTCGGTTTTGAGCCTTGTGCTGGTGCATTTGTTGATACTGTCGCAGAAGCCGGAACCGGTGCCTTTGCCGGTACAGCTGCACCCTGCAAATTAGTCGGAACAAACGCTGCCATCAGCCCCAATTCATTTTTGATTGGAGATGTAGGAGCATCCAGTTGAAAACTCTTTCTGTCCTTACTTCCGGGCACAAAATAAACAAATTTTTTCCTATTGCCGGTCGCATAAGCGGCTATAATTCCAGTTTTAAAACTTGGAGCAAAGAAAATCACGGTCCCTCTCGGGATATTGTCCATTTTCTTTAAAGCACTTAAACCGGCGTCTCCATAAGTACGTTTTTGATCGGTATATTCGTGAGAAAGCCTGGCCGCCAATACTTTATGGTCGGTCAGGCAGTCAGCAGGAGAAGCACCAAAAAGTAAAGATGAAACATACATGGTAGAAGTTTCTGTTGCATTCAAGGCGGGTTTTTTATCTTTTATTCTCTTGTCGTTTTCCGCTTTATACATAACGAAAAAATCATGTATGTCCTTTGGAACTTTTTTTAACATCCGCTCCCGTAATTTTGTTTTTTGGGCTTTGGTTAATTCTTCTTTTGATAATTCATCTTTATCCAAACTTTTCCTAAAATTCCCCGGAATTAAATCAACATAACCGGCATATTTTCCCATAAACGCACAAAGAACCATTGCGAAACGGACCATTGGGTCATTAAGAGACATGCCGTTTTCCTTCGCAATATCCACTGCGGCCCTGGCATATTCACCCCATTTTCCAGGCATTTTTCTTACGGATTCGGGATATTTTTCTTTTGGTGGAATCAAGTCCTTACTCGGGTCTACCTTTTTTCGTGCATTAATATTAGTCTGTGCGGAGGCTCTTGCAGAAGGTCCTGCAGCGGGAGCAACAGGTTTCGCAGGAACAGTTGGTCTTGGACCACTACTTCCGGACTGAGGTCGACGATTTGTAGATTTTTCTCCCATAATAACTAAATTATAAATATATCACCTTTTTCACTCTCAATTCTCTCTTTCATATTTTTGACTCTTTCCACTAAATTTTCCATTTGATAAGTATTCTTGTACCCCGCGTCAAACAGATCCTTCATTTCACGAACAACTGAAAGCAAATTCACCGCTTCATAGTCAGCTTTTCCCTTCTTCTCATCATCAAGCTTGTCGTAAACTTCTGTGTTTATGAGAGTCGAAGGTGTATGAAGTTCGATTTTTCCATCCTCAACCAATTGCATAACTAAATGTAAGAATTTGTCATTCTCATCTCCCACTCCGGAAGGATCTTGTAGCGGAGTATTTAGGTCCTTCTGTACTTGAGGATCCTTGTATATCGCCTTTTGTTGTTTTTCGTCTTGATTTTTATCCATAGTAGACTTGAATTATTCCTTAAATTATAGCAAAATTAAGGCAATAAATCAATTCTATGGACCTCGCTACAGCTAAATCCAGAATCGAGAAATTAAGGGGGAAAATAAAGGATTTGAACTACAAATACTTCGTTTTGGATAAGTCTGAAGTAAAAGAATCGGTAAGAGACGCATTGAAGCGTGAATTGATTGAACTGGAGACACAATTTCCCAAATTAATAACTCCGGATTCACCTACGCAAAGGGTAGGGAGTGCACTTTCCGGCAAATTCAAGAAGGTTAAACATACAACCAAGAAAAAGAGCCTGGCAGATGTTTTTGATAGCGAAGAAATACGTGAATGGTACGAAAGGATCAAGAAATTAACAAAAAAACCACTGGAGTTCATATGTGAGTTGAAAATCGACGGTCTAAATATCACTGTCCAATACGAAAAAGGCCTTTTCAAAAGAGCAATAACCAGAGGGAACGGAGTGGAAGGTGAAGACGTAACTCATTCAGTAAAAACAATAGAAAGTATTCCTCTGGAATTAAATGAAAAAGTTGATCTCGAGGTGTCCGGGGAAGTATTCATGCCTCTGAAATCTTTCAAAAAATTCCCAAAATTGGCAAACCCAAGAAACGCAGCAGCCGGATCAATAAGGCAACTAGATCCAAAAGTGGCGGCCGGTAGAAAACTCGATATGATCTTTTACCATTTAGACAAAAGTAGTCTCACAAAAATAAACTCTCAAGAGGAAACATTAAAAGAATTCAAAAAACTGGGCCTCAAAACTTGCGACAAATACAAAAAATTCAAGGCCATAGATGAAGTCATCAGATTTTGTAAAAGTTGGCATGGAAAAAGGTCATCACTTCCATACGAAATTGACGGGATAGTGATCAAAGTGAATGATTTTGATCAACAAAATCGTATGGGATACACCGCAAAAGCTCCAAGATATGCAGTAGCTTACAAATTTCCGGCAGAGCAAACCACAAGCCAGATCCTTGATATCGTTCTGCAAATCGGAAGAACGGGAGCGGTAACTCCGGTAGCCGTAATGAAACCGACAGCGGTCGCGGGATCTATAGTTTCACGTGCAACCCTCCACAACGAAGATGAAATAAACAAAAAAGATATAAGAATAGGGGACACTGTAATCATCCAAAAAGCTGGAGACGTAATCCCGGAAGTAGTCGAAGTAATGAAGGATTTGAGAACGGGAAAAGAAAAGAAATTCAAATTCCCGAAGCAGTGCCCGGTCTGTGGTTCCAAAATTTCCAGAGAAGAGGGGAAGTCCGCATACAGATGTACAAATCCAAACTGCAATGCGATCGAAACTCGCAGCCTTGGGCATTTTGTTTCCAAAAAAGGATTCAACATAGACGGACTGGGTAAGCAAGTAGCTGTTCAATTGATAGAAAACGGCTTGGTCCAAGACCCGGCTGACATTTTTACACTAAAAAATGAAGATTTACTCAAGCTCGAATCTTTCAAGGAAAAGAGAGTTGAAAATTTACTAAAAGGAATACAGGAAGCGGCTCACATTCCAATTGACATGTTCCTGTTTGCCCTGGGAATCAGATATTTAGGAGAACAAAGTTGCTACGATTTTGGTAAATTCCTGGTATCTAATGCAAAAAAGTCGGATAAAAAGATCCAAAGAGTAAAAAAGGAAAGATCACAGCGATCCATGTTTGAAGAGCCTGAGCAGAAAGCAAAAGAAGAAAAGTTTTCGATCTTGGATTTAATGGAAACAGTAAAATCCTTTTCATTGGAAGAAATAAAAAACATTGATGGAATTGGCGACAAAATAGGGGAAATGATCCACAAGTGGTTCAACGAAAAAGAAAACGAGAAATTTCTGGAAAAGCTCTACAAAGTTGGGGTCGTGCTAAAAATTGACCATTTAAAAACTTCACACAAGCTGGAAGGCAAAAGTTTTGTCATCACAGGGTCATTAGCAACAACGACCAGAGATCAAGCTAAGACCAAAATCAAACAAGCAGGAGGCAAAGTTCATTCCTCAATCACAAAAGATACCAACTACCTGGTAGCAGGAGAATCTCCGGGCTCAAAATTAAAAAAAGCCCAAGAACTGGGCATCAAAATTATCAGTGAAAATGAGCTAAACAAAATGCTCTAGAGACCTCTCTAATCCATTACTTCACCCCCAAAAATTCCAAGAGCTTCATCAACTATATTGTCATTTTTTACAACCGATTTGATCTCGAGCTCCCTGACTTCTACAAGAATTTTGACCGGCTTACCGGTGACTTCATTGATCACAGCTTCAACTTCGACTCTGTGATCATGCTCCATCACCTTATCTTTATGAAAATTTGTATTGAATTGGATAGTCAAATCATTTCCCTCCAGTTTTACAGGAACAGCACTCTTCAAAGATTGTTTCAGAGAAGGGGCTTTGACCCTTTCAGTAATTCTTGGCCAATTATCCTTGATACTCGCAAGATTAAACATAATAGCACCGGTATCTATAGCTTTATGCTCACGCTCTTCAGAAGGTCTCTCAATTTTGGGCTCTGCTTTGGGCTCAACAACAGGTGCTTGGACTTCTTGTTTTGTGACAACAGGTCCGGCTACTTTGATAATAGCCATTTCCAATGGTAATTGAGGAATACTGGCAATGTGAAGCTCGTTTTGAGCCTCTTGGAAAATACCAATCGTATTCATCAGCATAGCAATTTTTTCATTATCATCATTAGCAACACTCTCCAATAATTGATTTCTCAAATTATCAACAAACTCATGAATAAATTTCTTCAGATCACTTCCTTGATCATGCAGTTCGTGAACAATTTTCAGAGCACCTTTTGTGTCTTTTTTTGACAGGGTATCCATAAGACCATCCAGCAAATTCGAATCACTCACCCCCAAAACCTCACTTACTTTTTCAAACTGCAATTTCCCATCAGTAGTCAATTGTTCCAAAAACCCAATAGCATCACGCAGACCACCATCAGAGTGTTTACTAATAGCCTCCAGAGCCTTGTCGTCGGCAGTAATCTCCTCTGTTTGAGCAATATAGCTCAAACGAGTCATCAAAGCTTTTCTGCTAATTCTCCTAAAATCAAAACGCTGACATCTGGAAATAATAGTATCTGGGATTTTGTGGATCTCAGTAGTGGCTAAAATGAAATATGCATGAGACGGAGGTTCCTCTAAAGTTTTCAACAAAGCATTGAACGCTTCCTTCGTCATCATGTGAACTTCATCGATGATGTAGGTCTTGTATTTCGCTCTAGTTGGCGCGAAGTTGATCTTTTCCTTCAGGTCGCGAACTTCGTCAATTCCTCTATTTGATGCTGCATCGATTTCGATCAGATCGATAAGTTTTCCATCGTTAATATCCGTACAAAATTCACATTCATTACATGGATCGTGTTCGTCCTTCAGATTAGTACAATTCAAAGCTTTCGCCATAAGCCGAGCAGTAGACGTTTTCCCCGTTCCTCTTGGCCCGGAAAAAAGATAAGCATGCGAAATATGGTTGGATTTAATAGCATTAACAAGCGTTGTTTTGATATAATCCTGTCCCACTAAATTGTCGAAATTGTGTGGTCTATATTTTCTGTAAAGAGCTACTTGATCCATCAGATATTTTTAAGGAACCAAATAGTAACATGAGTGATTGAAGATTAATACATTTTTTTGATCTCTCTAATCTTCTTTTTAATTTTCTTCTCAAAAACATCCCTTGAAAATTGTGCAGAATGTCTCCTGATAGTAAGAGGACGATAAAATCTTTCATTGTACATAAGGCGTGCCAACCCGTCTTCCATCGACTCAACTGTTGGCTCAAAGAAAAATTCACCGGTTTTGCCGGTAACTACACTTTCAGTACATCCACCTTTTCCAAACGCCAGAACCGGCTTTCCACAAGCCATCGCCTCTACAGGAGTAATTCCGAAATCCTCTTCTCCGGGAAAAATCAACGCACGACAATTCATCAAATATTCAGTAACGGTATCGTCATCTTTGAATCCCAAGAAATCAATATTATCCCCGGCAATATTCTCAAGATATTCACGCTGCGGACCATCGCCAATTACAATCAAACGTCGCCCGATTTTGTTAAACAATTGAACAGCAAGATCGATTTTTTTGTAAGGGGTAAGGGTGGAGACAATAAGAAAATATCCTGAATGGCTTTTTGAAGTCTTGAATCGGTCAATATCAACAGGAGGATATATAACTTCACTATCTTGTTTGTAATATTTTGAAATTCTGTTTTTCACATTCCTTGAGTTTGCAATGTATGTATCAGCCCTATCTGCGGCTAGGAAATCCCATTCACGTAAATATTTGATAAGAGGTGAATAGAAAACGGACTTGAGCCCGCTAATCTTGTTCTCTTTGCGATATTCATTTGACCAATCCCATGCATAACGCATAGGGGAGTGACAATAGCAAAGATGCTTGGTTTTTAGAGGAGTCAAAATTCCATGTGAAAATGCGGTATTTGAACTGATAACCAGGTCGTAATCTGAAAAATCGAATTCTTCAACAGCCTGTGGGAATTTATGAACCAAAAACCGATATCTTTTCCTTAGAAATTCCGGATAATTCTGTAGAAAAGAGCACTTTACTCTTTCTTCGGGAAAAACATCTCCAACCTTGTCCTTATCATAAAAAAGGGTATAGATCGGAGCATCCGGAAACATCTTCGAAAACACTTCAAGTACACGTTCTGCTCCACCTAGTTTGACGAGGAAATCATGTACGAGTGCTACTTTCATATAAAAGGGGGAATAAAAAAGGGCGGCATTTCTGCCGCCCTTAATTTACCTTAATTCAACTCACTTATTCAACTACTTCCTCCATACCTTCAACTACATCACCTTCTTCAACAACTACATCAGCTTCATCAGCTGCTTCTCCCATTTCATCAGCCATATCTGCAAATGCATCAGCAAAATCACCGGCACATTCTTCTAGAGCTTGTGTGATAGCGGCTTGTACATCTTCATCATCTTGATATTTTTCTGTTAATGCCATCATAGCCTCTTCATCATCGGCATCAAATCCATGATCTTTGTAGATTGCGATTGCTTGTTCTTCCAGAGCAGGGTCAAAAATGTTGTCTGCCTGGAAAACAAGGCAGGTAGCTTCAACAGTAGCATCAATAAATGCCTGTTTTTCATCTTTCACTCCTCCCAAACATCCAACTAGGACGACTGAGCAAACTGTAAGAATAGCTAGTAATTTTTTCATGATTTTTATGTTAAAGAAATAATCACTATTAGCCGTATTATACTCACCTAAAATGAACTGTCAAACTTCAAAATTTAAGTTTTGAAAGAGGTTGCGTATTCAAAATATCATTTTTTTGTAACCATCCTCTCCTGGCAATTCCAACCCCGAACTCCATATAGTCTAATTGAGAAGGGCTATGAGCATCTGTATTTATAGCAATCTTCACTCCTTTGTCCTTCGCAATTCGGACATATTTATCAATCAAATCCAACCGAAGAGGATTCGCATTTATCTCCATGACAACACCGTTAGAAGCACACGCATCAATTACTTTCTCCACATCGTATTCCATCATTGGCCGCTTATTGATCAGTCGCCCTGAAGGATGTGCCATCATCGTCGAATATGGATTTTCAATAGCCTCAATCAACCTCTTGGTCTGCTCTTTCTCTCCAAGTCTTTGATACAAATGAGCCGCAATTATCACCACATCTAAACCTTTCAAAACTTCATCATCAAAATCCAAACCACCATCTTTCAAGATATCCACCTCACAACCCTTAAAAATCTTAATCTTCTTGTCATATTTTTTATTCAATTTATCTATTTCCTTCCATTGCTTCATGATGTCCTTTTTCCCCATTCCGCCGGTGACACCAACGAGAGAAGAATGATCAGTCATAGCGAAATACTCATATCCCTTAGCGATCATCGCCAAAGTCATCTCCTCCACGGAATATTTCCCATCACTATAAGTCGAATGGCAATGCAGGTCTCCTCGAATATCCGAAAGCTCCACAAACTCCGGCATCTTTTTGTTTTTCAGCGCATATTCGATTTCACCCTCATTCCGCCTAATCTCCGGAATAATATAGGGAAATCCAACCGCCTTAAACACATCCTCCTCGCTCTTGCACGCGACCAACTTTTTCCCCTTAAAAACTCCATATTCACTGACTTTCAGACCTTTTTTCTTCGCAATGTCACGGATCTTGATATTGTGCTGCTTATTTCCGGTAAAATAATGCATCGCCGCCCCAAAACTATCGTCATTAATTACCCGAAGATCCACATGCATCCCACTTATAAGCATGATTGTCGACTTCGTATCGCCGCTAGCAATCACATTCAAAACATCATCATACGCAGCAAAATGATCCATCACCACCCCATGACTCTTCTCCGAATCCTTCACAGTAATCAAAATATCAATATCCCCAATAGTCTCCTTACCCCTGCGCAAACTTCCCGCATATTCAATTTTCGCAACCTCCTTGCATCCCTTCATATACTCAATAATCCGGAGAGCCTCCATCTTCGCTTCGCTAATCAAAGTTCTCTCTGTAGAAAATTTCGAATACTCCTCAATAGCCTTCAAAATCACAGTTTCGCTTCTAGCACCCATTCCCTCAAGATCACGAATCCGGCCATCTTTAGCAGATTTTTTCAGTTCCTTGATACTCTTCACTCCCAACTTTCCATACAGCATCTTCACCTTCTTCGGCCCCAGGCTTCTTATATGCAACATCTCCAGCAGTCCGGCCGGAATCGATTTCTTCAACTTTTCATGGTCCTTGGAATGGCCGGTCTGTACCAATTCAACAATCATTGCTTTCAAGCCCTGCCCAATCCCGGGAATTTTTGGTAAATCATTCGGAGCTTTGTCTACAATATCTCGCAGATCGCGAGGAGAATTCAAAATGTTCAAAGCAGCCTTCCTGTAAGCATTTATACGAAAAACATTACCTCCCTGGATATCAAGGATGTCGGCAACTTCATCAAACACTTTTGCTATCGCTTTGTTATCCATTTGTAATAATTTTTAATGTTTGATTTGCCGCTTTCTTCCACGTAAATGATTTTAATCTTTCCGTCCCCAGATGAACAAGCTTTTTCGCAAAATCCTTGTCATCAACAAGTCTCTCGAGAGCCGCTGTCATAACTTCCCGATCATAAGGATCAACATAATAAGCACCGTCTCCGGCAACTTCCGGTAAACACGAAAAATGGGAAGTCAAAACCGGCTTTTTATGATGAAACGCTTCCAGAATAGGTAAACCAAATCCCTCATACAAAGAAGGGAAGGCAAAAACTTCACAGTACTTATAAAGAGCCGCCTTTTCAATCTCGGTCACATACCCCGGCATTATCACACTATTCGCCATTTTCAAATGACTCACGGCCCGAAGCAATTGTTCGAACCCAACACCTCTTTTCCCCGCCAAAACCAGCCGATATTCGGGATGAGATTCCCGAAACTTATCAAATGCCTCAACCAGTCGAACCAGATTTTTCTTGCTTTCCAATCGTCCAACAAAAAGGATATACGGAGAATCCTTTGTAATCTCAAAATATTTGAAAACTTCTGAATTTTCCATCACTTGATCGATTTCTTTGTCAGAAACCTCGGGTGCCGTAAAACCATGATGCACAACTTCTATTTTCTCCTTCGGGCATTTGAAAAATTTCACCAAGTCTTTTCTCGTTGCCTCACTGGGAACGATAATTTTAGTCGCATTCCTAACTGCAAACTTTGTTGACCAATTCAAATAATGATATTGGAAGAAAGAATATGACTTTCGCAGATGCTTGAATGCGACATCATGAATCATAATCACACTTTTCTTCGGCAAATGAAGCGGAAGAACGTGCGAAGGCACGAAAAGAACATCAGGTGGATCATGCTTCATCTCTCGAGATAAAGTCCACAAGGTCCAAAGCCTTTTTGCAGGCAAGACCTTATTCTTCACTCCCTTTATCCCGACCTTATTCCTCGAATATAGGACAAGCTCATGAGATTTTTTCCCGGAAAGTTCATCTATTAAGCCATTAATAATGTGATAGCTGTACCATTCCACCCCCGTCGCCTCATTGTCTGCATACCTCGATGCATCTATTCCAATCTTCATATGACGCAGTATAGCAAGATTTTAAGATTTTTTTAAAAGTGTTCGCTAATATTCTTTTATGAATTTTTTATTAGACATATTTTTCCCAAAAATTTGTGTGGGATGTGGGAAGCATGGAGAGGATATTTGTAATGAATGTTTTCGGAAAATTAAAATCAGAAAAATCCAACAATGCCCGCATTGCAGAAAGGAAAATGCAGAAGGAAAATTCTGTTCCGACTACTGCAAAAAAGATTATGTGTTTGACCAATTGATAGTTTGTGCAGACTATTCACAAATCAAAAATCTAATAATCAAATTTAAATACAAATTTTCAAAAGATCTAATAAACGTCTTTAATAAACTCCTGGAAGCCGAACTAAAAAGTTATACAAAAATCCTCCCAGGGGAGAAAATGGTAATCCCGGCACCAATTCACAAAAGAAATTTCAAAAAAAGGGGATTCAATCAAGCCCTGCTCTTGGGCAAAGCAATTACTCAAATCATACCAAATACAAAACTCGTAGATTGCCTGTCAGAAAAAGAATCGCGAGGCCAACAAGCCAAGCTCGACAGATCGCACAGACTCAAAAACCTCAAAAACTCAATAGAAATTCGTCACCACCCACCGCTCAAAAACATCCTCCTCGTCGACGACATCGTAACAACCGGGAGCACACTAAACGAATGCAGCAGAGTCCTCAAAGAAGCCGGTGCAAGCCACATAACAGCAATAGTTCTCGCTAGAAACTAACAGCAGAGGGTCATATCGCCCCACCCCATTTTCCAAATCACTCCAAAAGCAATCGCCGCAAAAATCAAAGCCCAAAGGATCGAATATTTTCTGCGAACAGTCATTATTCCAACAACAGAAAACAAAAAGGCAGGGACCAGAAATAGATAAAGAGTCGAAATATTTGTCCAGGAGTATCCATCCAAACTAAAACTAAAAACAAAGCCCGGGAAAACAAAAATTCCGGCAAAAACTACCAAATAAATAAACACATAAAACGGATTAATTCCCACAGATTCAGGCTTCGGGACATTTCCTTCGATTTCCATAGTAGAGATTGTTAAAAAAACTTGCTACAATTTTAACATAATGGAGAAAATAATCGATCAAAAAGACAATCCGAGAGAAGGGCTGACTACACTCAAGCTTCTTCAATTGCTCAGGCTCTTCCTTCCGTGGAACACGAAAACCCTCGCCCGCCTCGATAAATTCAAGAATCTGGACATCGAAAAACTAAACAAACTTTCAGACCTCAACATAAAAGGAATAATCCTCGACACGGATGATTGCATCGCTCACAACCACGGCGACATTCTTCCTGAAAACGTCGAACACATAAAAGAATTAAATAAAAAGGGAATCAAAATAGCCATATACTCAAACATGGCAAAATCAGACAGATACGAGCCGATAGAAAAATATGCGAAAATTCTGACAAACCTTCCACCTAAACCCAGCAAAAAAGGATTCGAACAAGCCGTGAAAGCTCTGGGCGTTCCCAAATCCCAAATAGTAATGATCGGCGATAACTACATCACAGATAGTGGATCGATCCACATCGGAGTCCCATTCATCAAAGTAAACCCGATTGGTGGGGACAGAGGGTTGATCATGAAAGCATACGATAAGCTAAGAAATTTTTATGACAAGATCAGCAGACTCCACGACAAATTCAGACCTCCTCCAATAAGCTTGTAAATCATACCTAAACTCATATCTACAGAATTTTTTGGATATTGATAGGGAATTGTTGCAGCATCATCCAGCTGTTCGGTTTTGACAAAAACCCTTAAAAATGGTATAATAGTGGGAATGATTTGAAGTCAAACATGGAAAATACACAAAACAAATACAAAAATTTAAAAGAAAAGCTATCTCAGCTTTATTTTCTGACGGAAGAGGAAATAGAGGAAATTTTGGTTAGAGCGAAAGGGATTAAAGAAGAGGGACTGGATGAGCTAATTAAACTGTTTGATGAGGGGAAAACCAAGCAGGATGACGTGCTTGTTAAGTTAATTGAAAAAGATAAATCATTTGTAGAAAATTTAAAGAAAACACTAAGAAAAATGTACTCAGACACAACTGACGAAGTCACAAAACAAGAAAGCGAAAGTGCGGAGGAATTATTAAAAGACCTATAGGAAATGCTCGAAAAAAGCACACATTCAGGATCTGCACCTCAAATTGCTCCCTCAGAACTAAAGAATCTGAAGAGTAAGGCAGAAACCGGAGAACTAGACGTGAAAAGTCTGTCGAATCGCGCAAATTTTATTTTCAAATCATATGAAGATCGGCTTGCAGCACTTCCAAAAGCATTCCGCTACAAATTAAAACGACAAATTGTTAGCTATATTCTAAATAGTGCTGACAACTACGACAAGAACGCCATAAAGGGATTGGGGAAGTTGGAGTTCAAAAAATTCAGACGTGCGATGCTCAGCTCTGCATCTATGATTTTGAATAAATATGCTCCGTCAAAGGCCATGATCGAGGCCAGAAGAAAAGAAAAGCGCGCTCATAAGGACTACCGGGCGGAAATGGAAAAATTAATGAGGGGTAAACCAAAATTCACAAGCAAAAATGATTCATTTAGTACTGCTGACTTAACCAGCCCTGAACGAATACAAGATGAAACATTAAAAATCAGATCTCAAAGTGGAACTATGCAGGATGAAGGAGGAAAAATGTTGGAAAAAATTGCGAGAACAAAACATTCCTACATGGTCTGGAAATCTGCAGGGGTACAGGTAAAAGCCGCTGGTAGATTCTATGGCGGTGACTCTAGAACGGACATTAATTCAGATATGAGATTTATAAATTCATCCGATATTCTTGCTAGATTTCAAAAAAAACAGAAATCTGTGGAGGCACACGGAAAGTTGCTTATTGAAAGAGGAAAACTTCTAAAGACAGTAATCCGCGAAAAACGGGATAAAGAATTGGCAGAGTTTGATATAAAAAATAAGGGAGATGAAGGTAAAAAACTCAAGAATAGGGAACAATATCAAAAGTTTTTAGAAGCACGCATTGCAATCTTGGAAAAAAAGGGAAAATTGGATGCATTGTCTGATGTTGAAAAAAAGGTACTGATAATTAATAGAAAAAAAGCCGCATTAGTTTTTACCAAAAAAGACAGGTTGACCAAAGCGGAAGGTGCTATGGGTGGAGCTTTGGCCCAAATCAATACAGCTCTACAAAACCCAAACCTTCCAAAAGAGGCAAGGGATAGATTAGAAAAAAACAAAAAGATATTATCAAAAAAACAAAGTCATTTAGCATTTGATATTAACAACGCATCCAGATTTGAGAACCAAGTAAAAGAGAGTGATAGCATGAGCAAAAGAAGAGAACTTGCTCTCAAAAACGGTTGTGTAAGAATCGACGATTATCTGGGAAGCACGCTAAATCCATCAATTAACGCATTGGATGATTCACTTCGCACGCTTGAAATCGAACAGTTGAAGAATGGGACAGAGCGTGAACAAATTATCGCAAAGTACGCAAAATATGATGATGTCGTGGACAGATTGAATGCTGGTGTGGCTGAAAATGTGATGCACACTAATTTATCTAATGCATTGCTAGTTACAACTCTTGGGAAGGAGCTTACGTCAGTGAAAAAGCTTTCAAGTTTGGAAAGCATTGGGACTTTGGGGAGGCTTTCTGCGAGTCTCGAGGGCACCTCTGATGGCATAAAGTGGTATTTGAAGGATAATGTTGTTGATAAAGGGTTGGATCCATTCGCAAAATGGCTGTCCGGTAGTGATATTCCTGTTTTAAGTGAAGTGGGGAAACTCGCGGGGGGCGTTGTGACGGTTACTTCAGGATTAGTAGAATTATCTCAAGAACTTTTGAGTTCAATCCCTCTGATACTTGCTCATCCGATAGATACGGTGAAGGGGCTGAGTATGCTTTTTAGACCAAGTACTGCGGCGGAAGCCTGGAAGAAAGTTTTTGAGGGAACTGTGTCAAAAAAAGACTGGCAAGACGGTCATTATATAAAAGCCGGGACCAAAAATATTGCAAATATTCTTTTGACTGTGACCGGTGTAACTGCAGTAAAGGGAGGTCTTACAGCCGCAAGAGCCTCTCTCGTTGCATCCAGAGGACTTGGATTAATGAGAAGAACATTTATGGTTACCAGAGCATTCTTTGACGGGTTTGGCACTTCTTTAGGTCAATCCGGGCACACTTTTCTAGGTAAATCAAAGAGCCTACTCAAATTATTTTTTACAAAAGAAGGATTACAGAAAATGGCTAAAGTGGCACGAGATAAGTTTAAAAGAAAACCGAAAAAAACTTCTATATCTCCATCTCCCGGTGTGCAAACAGATAAAACTCCAAAAATTCATAAGCCAGACCCAAAAAAAGAAAAAAATCTGCAGGATTTAAATAACAAAGCCGAAACGAAAAACAGAGCTGCCACTGAGCAGACATTAGATCAGTTAGGTGTAACTGGTAGTAACAGAGATCTAATTAGAGAGACATATTTTGACAAGAATACAGGATTGATGAATCGAAACGGTCTTAGCGAATTAGATGAAATGATTAAGAGGGGAGAAAAAGTGACAGTTGCAAGTTACGACGCGGACCACTTCAAGGCTTACAACGATTTAAAAGGTACAGCCTATGGTGACAAAGTAATTAAACTAATTGGACGCAGAGTGAACAAATTAGTCGAAGAGCTTAGAGCTAAGGGATATAAGACTCATGGAGTGAGGATGGGAGGAGAAGAAATTGTGATTTTTGGAAATGTACCCAAAAAAACACTGCACAAAAAAATGCAGGAAATGGCTAAAAAATTAAAAGAGGATATTCGAAGCACGCTAACCAGAGATGAAAGAACACAAATGGCAACAGAAATTGCCCATGCAAAGTATGAGAAAAAAGGAAAAAAAGCTTTTGGACTAGCAAAAAGCGAAATTGGTGGATCCACAGCCGCAGTGGTAGAAGTTGATGCAAGTAAATTAGCAAATAAAAGAGGTAAAGCGAAGGAGTTAATTATCTTGGCAGACGAGATTCTTGAAAAAAGGAAAAACAAAACAGGAAGAGGTCAAATTATTGAACACAGCGGAAGCGCATCGGAGACAGCCGCAGAATTAGCAAACTTTAAACCAAAAAATGAGTTAAATGTCATGCAAAACCGGAACCTAGCAAGAGATACAAGCTCTCTCACTGAGGCATCTCAAGCATATTTCCGCCAACACTTACCAGAACTAAATAAGCTCGAAACAACAAAAATAGCTAAGCTCGAACTCCAAAGAGCTCTAAAATCACCAAGTACGAAAATTGATGAGATTGCAAAAATTCTTGAAAAGCACGGAATTAAAGGAGATCGTACAAGTTTAGCAACGAAGCTTCAAAAAGAGTATTTCAAGGCAATCCGCGATCACGGAACCTATACAGGAGCCTCAACCATGAACCATTTCCAAAGACGATTGGGAGAATCCAAGCCAAAATTCAAATATGATGACGTAACAACTATACAAATAGGAGAATTCAAGTCCTTTAATGAAACATTGGGGCACACAGGTGGAGATACATTCTTGACTATGCTTCACATGAAGGTGATTCAAGGCACAATAAAACGATTTGGAATCCCTAAAAAGCACATCATGGTCGCACAAAAAGGTGCTGATTTTAAAATTTGTATCTCTGCTGAATACCTAAAGAAGGTTCCAAATATTCAAGCCAGATTGAACAAGACAATGGGAAGAGAATACAGACGTCAGTTCTCTAGATTTAGAAAGGCAATAGACAGAGGAAGTGGTAAAAGGTATAACAGCTCTAGAAGAGCGTGGATAGGAGAGAATAAAGCATCGACTCTTAAACAAAGTTTACGAGACGCAAAAGGTCTTATAATTACAAAAGCAGATACAGGTTCAAAAAAAATAACCAAATAATTATGAATATGAAAGAACCAAATGGTGCAGAAGGTGACCCAGGCCAGGAAGTCATCGAGGCACGAAGAATAATATTAGAATTCCTTGAGAGGGGACAGAGAGGAGCTGGCCATTCTCAAGAGGGTTACAGATCCAGTTCTGAGGGACCACATGAAGCCGGATTCTATGATGCAGAAGACAGAGGGGAAGCATATGCAGAATACATAGAAATTTTCTCAATTGAGGAAAATATTGGTGACGATACATCTCTGGTAGCATACCTCACAGCAAAATGCCAAGTAGTAATGCTTGATCCAGAAACAAGATGGAGACAATTAATGGACTTCATAGAAAGGGAATTCGGAATATCTGTTAAGCCGGCCGAAGGACCCACGCCTTTCTATGATGGATGTATGGAAGGCTTGGCAGAACAGATCAGTGAAACTAATCCTGACATTACCGTGGACGACGTTAAAGAATTTTTGCCATTCAAAACATTTAATGGGTATGGTAAGGGTGAAATAGGAGAAGCCGTCAGAGAAGTTTTACATCATTTTAAAAACCGGACAGATGAGTAACATAAGAAGTTTGTTTCTGGTAACAAGCCTTTTTCTACTTATTTTTTGTTTGTGTTAGCTTTGTGTAAAGAAAAATTATAATTCAAACTCTTCATAATCATCGTTCTTAATATCATCCATTAATAAATCCAAATTTTTATCAAAAACCTTCTTGAATTTGGTATTATTGACTGACATATTCTCGCCCACTTTTTTATCATTTTTAAGTCTAAGCATTACCAAAATCGCCCTATCTTCCACAATCTGCAGTAAAAACGTAGCACGACCAGCGCCACCGGTACCTGTTAGAGGAATCTTCTTCAGGATAGTAGAAGAAATTTTCTTGGAGGATTTAATTTTTGTTCCTAAACCTTCAAGACACTTTCTAGCTGCGATTTTAATAACTTCCAAAGAAAAAATTTTTTGCAATGGTTCAAACTCAGCTTTCCTAATGGAAGCGGTAAGTATAAATTTCACTAATATTATTTTTTAGACAGTAGTTCTCCGATTTTATCCATCTTTGCCTGGATTTCGGGGGTAACAACAATAGTTTCAGGCTCCCCAATAATGATTTTTGGGGACTCAACGAAATTTTTCAAAGCATTTTTTACAATCAAGGTTAGTGGAACACCAAGCTTATCAGCCTGCTTGGCAGCTTTTGATTTCAATTCGTCTTCTATGCGAATAGTTAAAGTAGTCATTGTTATTGTTGTTATTGTTACATTAAAATTATACCGCACTAACGTTGTTAGTGCAAGCGAATATGGTGGGCGATAGTGGATCACGTTAGAACTGTATTCCAGAGTAAAGTTATCGGTAATGAGACAACGTAAGGATCTACAAAACTCAAGCATCACCATGGTGACAAGCCTGGTTTCTGCGTAGTAATAATAGAGTTAATCCTCTTTTGCAATAATAAGATGATCTATTTTACAATTCTCCATACTAAAATCACATTCAACTTTAGAGAACTTACAATCAATAAAATGACAGTTGTCAAAGCTTACTCCCACCAAGGCCGCTTCTCTAAACAAGACTTTGTCAAAAGAACAATTTAAGAATATTCCGCTAGCAAAATCACCACCAACTATTTTACAATCGACAAATTTTTTATTTTCAAAATCCCGATCCATCAGTGCATCAATAGGGTCGGATGTGAAATCAAAGTCGCCACTGATAGTTTCAGAAGAACTTACCAAACTAATAAATGATTTCACGTTCATATAATAAAGCTACAAAAATAATCTTATATACATATACAGCAATTTATAAATAAAAAAATTAAACTTTCTTGACAAACTTATAAAGGGGGGGGGTAGCTTCAATTAGCTGTATTTGAAGCTATTAGTGGCAAAAAGTGAAAGGAGACCGATATGGGTTGGACAGGATGGAAAATACACGATGGGTCAGATGTTGTTGTTTTCAAGGGATTCAAGACAAATATCAATGTTGACCAATCTACTGGATGGGTTCACTACCTGGTCGCACCAGCCGACGAACCAAACCCAAATGAGAACCACATCCATGTCAAGATCAAGATTGGGACGGAAACCTACGTCGTCGCCGCCGTGAAGGTCAACGGAATCAGAGAGATCAACAGGAGAAAACTGATTGAAGGGGTAAACAGGGCAACCGGACTGAACATTCGCTACTAGAAAGCAACACTAGCCAGCAAAACTTCGAAACAGCCGCTTAGCCTTATTTGGACGAAGCCCTAATAGGAGCAAAAGACCATAAGGCAAAGTGAAAAGAGGATGGTTTGCTAGCAGACCATCCTCACCCTAAAAACATTAAAAAATACATATGCCTATCCGAAATTAGGCAGTTATTTTTTTAGCTGGTGGGCGATAGTGGATTCGAACCACTGACCTCCTCGAAGTCAACGAGGCGCTCTAACCAACTGAGCTAATCGCCCAATATGTAAAAGTTCTTGAAGTATTTTGCACATGTGTTTAAAATAAAGCAAGTTTAACCCTTTTAAAATGGATCCTAATGACAATAATGCAGGAGGCGCACAACCTCCAAAAGATGAAAATAAACAACCGACTCCACCTCCACCAGCGGGAGGTCAACAAGTAGGAGGAGTACCGACTCCACCCACACCTCCACCTGGGCAAGGATCACCAACTCCACCACCACCGGCGGGAGGTCAACATGGGGGATCACCGACTCCACCATCGCCAGGACAAGGAGCACCTGTACCACCCCCGCAAGGAGGCGCATATCCGCCACCGGGCGCATATCCGCCACAACCGGGAGCATACCCACCACAACCGGGAGCATACCCACCTCCACAAGGAGGAGCGTACCCGCCACCGGGCGCATATCCACCCCCACAAGGAGGAGGATTCCCACCGGCAGGAGGAGCACCTGCACCGGAAGATACAACACCGGCAAATTTTCAACTTGGAACAAAACTTCCACCTGAACTGAAAGTAAAAGTTCCAAAAAATGAACTTAATTTTGACGAGAACCACTTTATCCGCCTACTTGCAGGTTCAATTTCACTTTCAAAAGATGAAAAGAAAAAGATTGTCGATTCCATTCCAAAGCTGAAACAAGCACAAGTAGACGAATTAGTCCGAATTTTTGAGGAAGAAAAACAGAAATTTGCAGCTCTATCCAAAAAGCACGTTCCTCAGTTAGAGAAACTCGCTCAGCAGCACAATGATGAATGGATGCAGCTCGAAGACGAAGTTACTCAATCAGCAGCCAAACATGAGGATGCAGGGAAAGCGGATGAAATTAGAAAAAATTTGGGATTATAGAATATTGGGATTACAGAACTGTCTACGTAGACAGTTTCTAGCAAATAACGGCTTTTACAGACCCATCTTGAAAGTACATCCGATTCATACCGATTCGACTTACACCCAAGAGTTTTGATTGCAATTTTCATCTCAAATTAGATATAATCCCAACATCGGTTTTAAAAATTAACTCATTCACTATGCGAAAACAAGCTTCAATCTTACTTTGCTTACTGGTTCTGATGATAACTCTGACAGGATGTCTGGGACAGGATGATCAGCAAACCCAAGAAGAAGTTGACGAAGAACTTATTATAGAAACTCAGGAAACTGACACAGCTAAAGAACAGGAAGAATTAAAAGAATATTATAAAGAACTGGATGAACAAAGAGAGAAGGATTTGGCAGAATTAAACGAACTTCTCAATGGAGGAGAGGCAACGCTTGAAGACTGTGAAAAATTCGAAGACGCTGAAATCAAAGAGGTCTGCGTGACAAGCGTAGGAATGTTGGAAGAAAAATGATTTTTATAATGGATTTAATCCCGTTCTTGTTCCCTCAGGGTCAAGACAAGTTAGATATGCGAAAACGGTAGGGGCTGATGATGCTGGATAAACCATACACACAGTTTCAAAGGGATAAAGTCCTCTCAATCCTGCCGAACTGTATCCGCCACAACTAAGTAAAATATCGTCACTATGACAGGAATCTGAAAAATACCATACACCGGAAGTAGATGAGCTTACTGTATAAACACTCCCAAGCGAAGATCCCACTCCCAGTTGAATATCACCGGTCACATCCAAATCATCATTAATATTAACGGGAAGACCTACCGGAATAGTACCTTTTGGAGGCACGGCTGAATATGGATTCACAAAATCCGCACCGGCTCTAAGTTGACCCTGGACTTCAAAATATCCCGTAGTAACAACACTATCGTCAATGGAAAGAAGCGGCCAACCTGGTCCATCATTTGAAATAGATCCACTGGCAGTAACTGAACTAGTATCAATATTTCCAGTCACTTCCAATCCGCTAAAAACCGGACTCACTCCACTCCCCGGAGGATTATACCCGGGCGCGTCACCCATAGCGGCGTTTACACTAAATACTAAAACTCCTGCTAGCACAGCGATACCTGCGGCAATCAGAGAATTTTTAAGTCTATTGTTTTTCATTTTGTTTTTGTTAAATTTTTATTTTGTTAAGATATTTTACCACAAAACACCCAGGCTTGCAAGAGACACAAGCCAAAATAAACCGACTATTCCACAGTAATCGCGTCCCGGATTTCAAACTCGATATTTTCAGGAATATTTGGGATTGTAGGGGACCAAACAGGCCAACTATCTATCTCGACCTTGTTTATTTCAGGAAGATTTTGAATGTAAAGTTTGGCTTCCTCAATATCCTTTCCGGCAATATGCTCCTTGATTTTGGCCAATAATTTTTCTCCATTTTCCTTATTAGGATCAATAGAGAATTGCTCTATTCCTTTTATGTTAGCTGTTAACTTAATCTTTCCGGAATATTCATCCCATTCGAAGATTCGATAAGAAGTCGAATCCTCATTTATACGAAGAAGCTCTTTTTGTGGGCTTTTTTTCAACAATAATTCACTTTTCAAAATTTCCAGCATGGCATCATGATCATAATAAACTCCACTTACATAAACTTCTCCGCTAACTGAAAATTCACTAACAGTCTGCCCCTCGAGATTACCAGCTACATTCACTGTCACATCTCCAAGCTGAATAGCACCCTCGCCCTCCAACAAAGAATAAGTCGTACTTCCAGCCACCAGTTGACTCTTTTCACTCACAGCCACCTTCAACTCTTCCACAGCGGCTTTCAAAAGCTCATCATTCATTCGGGATTTAGCCGCCTCAATATCCTCAGCAGAAATATAACTCACATAATCAGTCACACCACCGGTCATCGGTTCATAACTCTCAGCATAAAGCTCAGATTGGCTACCCTCACGCAAACCGGGAAGGAAGAACTTAGAGGGTTCAATATTTCCACGCTCCCCAGCAATAGCATCGTATGAATCCAGCTGATCAGCAATTACAATAACCTCCAGACGTCCAAAATCAGCAGTTGTCGCGGCAGGAACAGTCACACCTTGAGTAATTCTAAACACTATCCCTTCATCAGTCTGAAATCGAGTATTATCAATGAGCGGCCACGCATTACCGGTAGTGTTTATGATAGTAATTTTGCCACTTGCATTAGCCCCATTATCAGAAAACTTCTTGCCTGTAGAGTAATGAGTAACTGATTTCGTCACAGTAGTGTTGATAGGATAACTCGCGACCATATGAGGGGGACGAGTAGAAAGTTCAGCCTGATTATTTTGATAATCAGCTAAAGTAATATTCACAGATTTCTCCAGAACACTCGCAGAAGGAGTCAGATATATAGTAACTCCTGGAAGAGCTATATACACAATCACAAGCAGGATAAAGATAGAAAGCACAGTCAGCCCAATCAAGGCATGTCTATTCGGCGCAACAATCACAAACTTCGACTTTTTCTTCTTGGTTTTCGGTGGATTTTGGATGGCTGAGATATCCACAGTCTTATTCGTCTTCTTGCGTCTCAAAATTTCACTTATAGATAATTTTCTCTCAGCGAGACGAGTTGGGGCCTGCTCATCCACAGAATTCACAGTTGCCCGCAAAGGAGTGATCCGCAATTTTTCATCATCCACGTCCGTAGAAAACAGAGCAGGCCCCTCCCCGGTTGCCTTATTGTAAACCTCTATTCCCACCTGACCGGCGAGATGAATCCCATTCTTATCATTAGTAATGAAATAAATGATTTTCCCGGTATCATCCGCTTTCCGCTTAAGGATTTTCAAATTCACGATACTCTGAAAGAAAATCGCACGTTTCGGCAATACGATATATACATGCTTTGCCCGGACAGAACTAAATTTGTCATAAATATCAGTTACTTCATCATCGATTTCTGCATAAATAACTTTCTTCTTAAGAACAATCTCCTTTTTGGATGTGTTTTTCTTTTTAGGTGGCATTACATTTGCATTAAGCGAACCACTTTTTTTAGAACCTTTGGCAGCAGTTGCTCTTCTGTCATAAAGCCCAAAGCCAGATTAGCCAGCGCCATAGGTATAATGTCGCTCTGATCTTTTAATAATTTAGTCCGGTCAACAATGCTTGTGACCATATTAGGATTGAGGAATGTAATTTGAGGTTTTTTGGTGAATGGAAGTGTTTTTGCCCATTCTTTGCTTTCAAGAGCTTCTTTGATCTCAGGAAGATGAGATCCGGCCCCGGAAAGTAGTATTTTTGAAGGGAGAATATCAATATTATCAAATTCTTCTAATGTAAGGACAACTCCGCTCAGCCAAACATCACTATCTGTTTTTACCGATTCACGAACGATTTTATTAGATTGTCTTTCAAGATTGTCGTGACTGTATGCAAGTTTGATTTCTTCCGCTTCTTTATAAGAAATGTTTAATGTTTGAGATAATCTTTTTGTAAAAATTCTTCCACCTAACGTAAACATTTTTGTTCCTTCTACAGTTCCATCTCTTACCACTGCAACATCGGTAGTCCCTCCTCCAACATCAATAAAAATTGCGCCAAATTTCCCGGCATCTTCATGTGACAAAACACGAGTCAAAGCATATGGCTCAGCCGCAATAGCAAGAAGCTCCTTATCAATCTCAGAAGCAATGGTCTGGAGCGCTCCATAATGAACCAGTGGGGCGAACGCATTAAAAATGCTTAGAGTAACTTCTTTTCCCTGAAATCCAATTGGGTTAGTCACTTTATATCCATCGATTCGCACATCTACGATCGCCGCATTCACCAATTTTACATCTATCTCAGAATAGCCGGTCTCATCGGAAAGTTGACTTCGCACATTATCAAAAGCCTTCCACTGAATTTTATGAACAATATTCTTCAATTCCGACAAATCAATTTTGCTATTCGCATCCCTTCGGACATAACTCGTAGTACTTGTTGCACCTTTTACAAGCTCACCGGAAATCCCCAGAATCATCTTTTTAGTAGAAACTCCCGCCAGATTCTCCGCTTCCTTTATCGCACTATGACAATTTGCAATCACAGAAGCAATATCCGTCACAACGCCACTTTGCATATCGCCCAGCTTTTGTTGCTTCTTCCCAACCCCTAGCACATGCGCTTTATTCCCTTCGACTTCACATACCAAAGCCTTAACAGAATCCGTACCAATATCAAGGGCTAGGAAATGATTATCATTAGACCTCTTTTTAATCCGACGAAATAGTCTCATAAATTGAATTTAAGCTTACAAAATATAGGGAAAAACCCGCAGAAAATCAAGGAGAAGGTGATTTAGAAACCTCTCCTAATTCGCCTCAAAGTTTCGATTAACCAATTCAACCAATACTTCTTTGTAACCGGAAGGTCCTGACAATGCAATAAATCCTTCTTGTATCCCCCGAATCCTGTCTTAAATATGGTAATCCCATAAAACGGATGTTTTTTCGAAGCACCCTCCGGCGCGATTCCCCAGAAATTATAATGCTTCAGTCCTCGACGTTTAGCCTCTTGTATAACATTCCACTGCAAAAAATAAGTTGGCTGACATTTGATTCGTTTGGAAGAAGAAGCGCTGTGCCTATACACAGCAGTATCTCCATAAAAGAAAATGACAGCACTACTCACCATTTCCCCCTCAAAATATGCTTCAAAAATCTTCACCTCATCAGCATCCTTGAAGGCATCGAACTCACTCTTAATATATTTTTTAGAAAAAGGAGTGAAATGATGACGTTTCGCGGTTTCATTCAAGAGCTCAACTAATCGATCAATTGCCGCCTCATCGGTAGAAATTCGAATCTCCACACCTTCGCGTTCACCTCTGCGGATCAGATTCCTGGTAGTTTGTCTCATATTTTTCATCAGAGTTTCCTCGTTTTCATCTAGATCCAAGATCCAAGTCGTTTCAGCCAAAACATGCATCGGTGCCGATCGATATCCAAGATCCCGAAACAATTGACGCGATTCCGCCCCATCTTCCAAAAACGGAGCAACACGAATGAAATCAGCTTTCTCTTTACGCGCGAGGTCAATCAGAAACTCATTAAACTCTTTCAAAAGCTCCTTATTGGAGAAATCCAACTTCGGCCCATAAGGTAAATACAAAAATTTCCCACGACGAGCGGTTGTGGTGACAACAAGGCTTCCTCCAGTCAGTTTCGACCCGTCATAAACCCCAACTATAAAAGAATCTTCACCCAATTTCTTAAAAAACTCTCCATAATGCGAGGATTGTACGAAAATATTCGGAGTGGTTGTTTTCAAAAACTCCTCCCAAGTCCCCGCGTCCTCAACTAATTTAATTTCATATTTCATTCAAGAAAACTTATGATATTTTGAGCCATTTTGAGCGATACTTCACGCCCGGTTGGTAAATTTATTATTTCTTTTGTTAATTTTTCAGCTCTCGGACAACTACCGGCAACGTAACCGGTCTCAGACAAATCAGTGTCCTTCGGAGCAACGACGCAGTCATACCAATTTCCCAAAAAGACTCCACTATTTTTTGCACGATTCATGATTTTATCCCTTTCAGAAGACCTTATAGGGTATCGCAACAATTTCAGTTCTTCTCCCAAAACCTTGTTTACACCAGTCAATTGACTCTGATAATAAGCAGAAATCTCTTCTCTATGCTTATTAAAATCCTCAAGCAAATCCAACTGATTATAAGCCAAATAAGCCAGTGCATTTGAGAATTTTGCGGGAAACCAAGGAATTTTTTTCCCTTTTTTCTCGCGAGGCTCAATAATCTTCGCAGTCAGTCCGGAATTTTTGGAAAAATAAAGTAGAGCTTTTCCGAAAGTTCGATAAAAAGTTTTTCCAATTGAGAAAAATATCGGATGAAGCAAATGCTTCAATATAATACCTAACGGTAAATGGGGGAGAGAGCCTTTAGGCTCTCCTTTTTTTAAATACAATGCCCCGCCCCTGACAGAAGAAACAGCTTTCTCCACACCAAAACTATAAATAGCCGCATCTCCACGAGTTCCAAACCCTTTCCAAATCCCATGTGCGCAATCCTCAATCACTTTCACTCCTCGCTCTCCGACAATTTTCATAATTTCATCAATATCCGCCGGAATCCCAAAAGTATGTTGAACAATTATAACCTTGGTTTTATCCGTAATCTTTTTCTCCAAATCTTCTATGTCCATGTTATAACCACCTTCTTCAATATCAACAAACACAGTTTTTGCACCTGTAAATTTCACAGCATTCGTCACCACCACACATGTGAATGCCTGAACAATCACTTCATCTCCTTCTCCCACACCAAAAGCATTCAAAGCTTCATGTAGGGCAGTTCGCCCACTATCGAAACAGTAAACACGATCAATACCCAAGATTCTCGCCATCTTTTTCTCAACTAACTCAGGGTAAGAGCCATTCCGCCAGCTCCAAGGACGAAAAAACATTCCAAGTGCACGAAAAGCATCTTTGTAATTACTATTTGGTGAGAAAAATGTGAACATATTATTTTTTAAAATGGTCAAGCACGGCATGCGGTATTCTGTTTTCAAATAGAATCAAATCTCCTTTTCTAATTTCTTTATCCAGAAGTCTAATCAATTCTTTGTGGTCCTCAGCCATCTGAATGTCTTCGATATCCTCGCTGAAAACTCTAAAAGCATCTTGAGAAGTTACAAAAACCTTATCACAAACTTTCTTAATTTCTTTTGCCACCTTTTTATGTAATTCATCGCTCTTTTTCCCCAATTCCAACATTCCCATCGTTACTAAAATCACACGCTTTGCCTCCAAGTCTTTTGCTGTTTTCAAAGCCGCAATAAATCCATGTGGATTGGAATTATAACTATCATCCAAAATCCTCGTTTCATCTTTGCCATCAAACAATTCCAAAGACTGCTCAACGGCCCTACACGACTTTGCATACCGCGAGATCTCTTTCAAACTAAGCCCAAGTTTATATGCGCAATAAATAGATCCAAGCAAGTTTTGTACATAATGCTTGCCCAAAACACCAACCTCAAATTTTTCACTTTCCTCCCCAATATGAACATTAAACTTAAGCAGACCGTCTTCCTGTTCCACGCCTGTAGCCTTCACATCGCGCTCTCCCTCCATTCCATATTTCACAACCTCCTCAGTATTATTAAACTTCAACGCTTTATGACAATTTTCATTATCCCAATTGACAATCGCTACTCCATTTTTTGGCAAAGAAGCCAACAACTCAGCCTTTGCACGAATAGTATTTTCAATATTTCCAAACAAAGAAAGATGTTGCTCGTTTATTCCGGTCAAAATCCCAATAGTAGGATTTGCAATCTGACAAATATCATCAATTTCCTGCCGTTTATACGCGCCCATCTCAACGATAAAAACCTCAGTTTCCTCATCGAGATCACTCAGAACCGTCCGCGCCACGCCAATATCAACATTCACATTTTTAGGGGTTTTTACGACTTTGAATTCATTTCTAAGAATATCGTATAAAAATTCTTTAGTAGAAGTTTTCCCATAACTACCGGTAATCCCAATAACTTTCAGATTTTTTAACGACCTAATTTTGGCTGTAGCTTTTTTGATAACAAATTTTTTCGCAAAACCGAAAGGAATCCCAATCAAAAGAACAATCAAAGAGACCAAGAAGGGTCGAACTATCTCAAGCAAAAGAAGTGTCCATAAAAAATCCTTGAAAAATATAAATGCCAAAATCTCAACCACATAAACAAGAAAGATAATAATCATCATCCGGAAAGTTCGCTTCGGTCGGTATAGTTTTTTAGTTTTTAATGAATACCCAAGAGCCAGGAGCGTAAACACCCCAAGTCCGACGGCACTCCAAAAAGTAACCACCTCCATCGACAAAAGCAGTGCGACAACAAGCGCAACCCTTACCAAGTTCGTCCAGGATAGGATCAGACCAAAACCCTTCGAAGTCCGTAAAAAATCATTCATTCGGTCTACACGATATTCCTTCAGTTGCCAGAAATAGCTCAAACCAAGCACTTCACGAAAACTACTCAAAAACCAAACTCCGAAAACCAACAAATATATACTATTCATTTATATGTTTTTTAACTTTTTCAGCAAAAACTTCCGGCATTTGCAGGTGCAAACCATGCTTGCCATGCTTGATTATCTCAACAGTCGACCCCTTAATACGTTTCCCCATAATCTTGGCATCAGCAACAGGGACGTAACTATCCCGATCACCCCAAATAATATGAGTTTTTACCCTTATATCGTCCAAAAGGTCCTTCAAATCCTCATCAATAATATTTTTAAAAGTCTGTTTCATCGTGCCGGTAGCTTGCTCATAGTCATGAGTTCCAGCCGCCTTATACACAACTTTTTTGAAAAATGTTTGAACGCTCTGCAGTTTGAAGAGACCGAGAACGAATTTCCCAACCTTTGCCACTCCGGTAAAAACCCGAACTTTCATGCTTGGAGGTCTCTTGATCCCGGCCGCCGCCACCAAAAACAATCTCGAAAATGCGTTTTTGTCTTTCGAGCACATCTTGATAGCGATCCGCCCTCCAAAAGAATGAGCAACAATTATTGGTTTAACCAGTTTTTTCTTTTTCATGTATTTCTCGACCCACTCTGCATAATCGTGCACATACCAAGGCCTGTCCGGGGCCGGTTCGTCACCAAATCCGGGCAAATCCGGGACAAAAAACTTATATCTTTTATTATCAAAACACCCAACAAAGTTATCCCAAGATTTTTTCGAACCACCCCATCCGTGTAGGACTAAAATATTCATATAATAAACTCATACAAGCGAGAAATAGATTACTGAAATATGGGGGAAAAGTAAAATCGCGTATTTGACAAAGCAATAGAACTATGGTACAATATCAAAAGAAGAAAAATTTAATATAAAAATAAAAATCAAAAAATCTCTAACCAAAAAGTTCATGAGACAAACACGATTTGATCGTGCTGTAATCCTCGTAATTGGGGTGGTTTTACTAACAACCGCTCTTTTTTCATTCGTTGGATGCAACACGGAGAGTGACGATCTTAAAACGTCAATATTGATCGCGCAGGAAACTACTGATAGTGGCGACGATCTCGTCAATTCCGATGGTACGGAAGACAACTGGGAAGATATCTGGGATGACTGGACTGATGAGGAAAATTGTGAGTATTACGAGAAGGATGGACAGGCATGTGAAACTTGTTATGGCAGTGATGGAAACATTACATGGGAATATTGTGGGGAAAAAGTTGATGATGGAGACATAAACAATGACACCTGGATCGACGACACCGGGACCGACGACACCTGGATCGACGACACCGGGACCGACGACAACATGAACAACAACATAGCCGATTCAAAAGATGTGGAAAAACAAAAAAAAGATATGGAAAAAAACATGGGGGAACAAATGGAAAAGGAATGGGAAAGACTGGTGAAAAGACAGGAAAGAACCAAAAAAAGTTTGGAAAAAATCAAAAAAGGAGCTGAAAAGGAAATAGATCGTATGGATGAAGACGAATCAACGGAAGAATTTGAAGAAATCATAGCGGGAATAGATAAATCAGTCTCAAATATAGAAGGCCAGATAACTGAGACGAAAGAAACTCTCGAAAAACTCAATGACGTGCAGGAAGCGGCTGCTCCGTGTGTTAGTTCATTAAATCCCGGAACCACCACATGGCAGGAACTTCAGGAGGCTTGGGATTGTACCAGAAAAGTGGAAGTTTTCAGGGTACTTCGGGACGCGATGGATATGAGAGCTCAAATCGAGGAAAATCAACAAGGGTCATGGGAAATGAAATTTGAAATAGCAAAGTTCTATAGGGAAATGGAAACCGTTAGCTCGGAAATCAAAGAAAAATTAGACTCGCTGTTATCAACTATTGATGGGTTCTCGGATTACAGAGCGGGAGGGAAAGATTTGTATGAAACAGCCCTCACAGAGGTAAACACCATTCTTGCCATGACGGATCCTGAGGAAATCAGGGATGCTGTTGATGATATATGGTGGGGAATATCCGAAGATATCATGGATTATCGTGAAGACATGCAATTGGAAATGGAAGACTTCTGGTGGGACGATCCGTGGATGACTATTCAGGAAGCCCGGGACACTTCTCACACCATGAAGTTTGTTGAAGAGATAAAACGTGAAATCGAAATGATTTCCGGGGAACTGGAAAAAGCGGGGGATGTTGTAGATGCTTTGGAAGGGCTTAATATTGAGAAGGAGCAGGTTAAAAAAGCCATAGAGAATTTTTCCGAGTTGGTAGGAAAAGCCACAGGAGTACTTGAAGAAATGAAATCCAAACTTGATGAGCCGGAATTAGAGCCGGAAGATATGGAAGACTATTGGTATGTAATGGACAATGTTGGAGAAACAGCGAATAAAGCTTTGGACAAAATATTCAAATACTTTGAAAAGAACCAGAATAAATACGACGAATTATCCTCAGATGTGAGAAATCTACTTGAACAATGGAGATTCGGAATTGGAGGAAAAAAAGATTATGGTAATGAATTTGGAAAAATCTATTCGGAACTGGATGTTGATGAACTTACCAGAAAAATCAAAGCGGAAATAATGGAAGAAGTCATGAGAAACATTAGTGAAGAGTTAATGGAAAAACTCGCTCCATATCTTGATGAAGATGTAATCGCAGGGCTCCTAAATAACATTGGAGCTTTAGGGGATGTAGGTAATGAACTTCTATCAAATACCGCGGACACTTATGCGGAAATTGAAGAATCAGGACTTACTCCCGAATTGCAAGAATTGGCCGAAAAAACAAAGAATAGCCTGATCGTAAGTAGCATAAAAGATCACTTAATCGAAAAATGGGAAGAAGTAAGGTTGGCCCTGGAAGTGGGAGACTACGATAGTCTTGACCTTTTGGCAGATAAGATCAAAAACATTCTTGAAGAAAATGAGCAGTTATCGGTAACGGGGGAAGAAGCTTACACATTTTACGACACACCTGTTTCAGAATGGTATTTCGGATCCGTATATACAATGAAAGAAGAAGGAATAGTTAGCGGATACAGTGGAGACCAAGCCGGAAATTTCGGTCCGGGAAATTCTGTAACCATTGCTGAGGCGCTTAAAATGTCACTCGAAGCCGCCGGTCACTATATGAACGCGGGTTCAGGAGGCCATTGGGCGGAAGCGGCAGGATATGTATCAAAAGCAAAAGACCTCGGAATTGGAGATCTTATAAGCCTAAGCAATCTCGATAAATTCGCTACACGTGAAGAAGTAGCGGTAATCATCGCTATGGCGTTTGATTTTGATACGGATGTTGAATACGAAAATGCATTTAGTGATTACCATGGTCAGTTTGGAGGACACGTACAAGCTGTATATGAGAATGAAATATTCACCGGTGAAGGAGATACCAAAAGCTTTAACGGATCAGGTTTAATAAACCGTGCAGCAATGTCAAAAGTTATCGATTTTGCTCTGGAAGCCCAGCAATCAGACAATTTCATAGATGAATTGGATGATATTGCGGTAGATTTTGGAGTAACAAACTAAAGAGTGACAAAAGAAAGCCAGGAGGAGCTATGTGGGAAACTATGTAGCTCCTTTTTTTTAAATGGTAAAAATTCCAAATTTCCAAATTTTTTTACTATTTTACCAATTACAAAAAAAACTCTCCCAATCCACACAGCATCATACGTATTGACTGAGAAACCACGATATGGCAATTTGTGGACGTGATTAAAACTCTTACATTTAGCGTTGCATCTCTAATTGAACAAACAACCGGGACCAGCGAAAGGTACACTTTTGAGGGCCCTGCAAAGTTTGATGATATTGACGTAAAGTCTGATATTAAAGGGACGGTTGAATTTATGCGAATTGACGAAGGATTCAATGTTTCTGTTGAAAATACGGAAATTAAGGTTGGGCTGATTTGTGAAAAATGTCTGAAGTCGATCACCCCAATCATAAAAATCAATCACATTGAAAGGCAATTTCTACTACATAAACCGGAAAAGCCCGACGATCCCAACGATTTATATCTGGTGGACACTAAACATCTAAAGATAGACCTCTCAGAAGCGCTAAGACAAGAAATAATCTTGCATTTCCCTGTAGTTAAAGTATGCTCTACGGGCTGTCAAGGAATTTGCCCGAAATGCGGGACTGATTTGAACAAAAAGAAATGTAAGTGCAGAATAGAGAAGGAAGACAATACAGGTGAAAAACCCCTAGCAGCAGCATTAAAAAAATTATTAACACGCGAACCCGCCAAGGCGGGAGAGCGCAGGCGACGACAGGAGCCCTAACAAAGAACATCCATGGCCAAGCATCCAGTACCAAAAAAGAAAACCGCAAAAGCTACCTCTAAACAAAGATATGGAAGCTTCAAGACGAAAGTCCTAAAAAAGCTTTCAAATAAAGTTAATCTAGTCGATTGTCCTAACTGCGGGGCGAAAGCTCAATCACACACAGTTTGCCACGAATGTGGTCAATACAAAGGACGTCAAGTAATAGATAAGCAAAAGAAAATCGATAAAATCACCAAAATAAAAGCTTAACATTATGGCTAGCTATAGACACCTAGCCCGAACTTGCGTAATGCAAACTCTGTTCTCGGTAGAGTTCAGATCATCTGATGCAAAAGAACTCCTCGGTGAAATACTAGAAGAATTTGCTCCAAAATTGACGGAAAAAGATTTTGCATACGATACGCTTGAGGGTGTTTTGAAGAACCAGGAAAAAATTAAAAAGATAATTCAGAAATTTGCTCCTCAATGGCCGGTCGAAAAGATTGCCCGAGTGGATAGAGCGATTTTGGAAATAGGAATTTTCGAGATAGCTTTTGCAGAGGATATTCCACCGGTTGTGGCAATTAATGAATCGATTGAAATAGCTAAACATTTTGGTGATGATAACAGCCCGAAATTTATAAATGGTGTTCTCAGTAGTGTTATGAAAGAATATAAATCAAACAAAAAATGACAGATTATTCAGACCTGGAAAAATTGATCTCAATCAAATTAAAGAATAGAAAGTTATTGGAAAATGCTTTTATTCACAGATCATATCTAAACGAACATAGGGAGGAAGGATTAGTCAGCAACGAAAGAATGGAATTCCTTGGAGATGCAGTATTGGAATTGGTAGCAACCAGACATCTTTACGATTTTTGCCCTGATGAGTCAGAAGGAGCTATGACATCTTTCCGCGCAGCTTTGGTGAAAGGGAAGCACCTCGCGGAAATAGCTAGAGAATTAGACTTGGGAAAATATCTATTTTTGAGTAATGGGGAAGAACAGTCAGGAGGAAGAGAAAAGAATTATATTTTGGCAAATACAGTCGAAGCACTCATAGGAGCAATTTATCTAGATCAAGGTTACGCTGCCGCAGAAAAATTCATCTCAAAATTTATTCTAGAAAAACTCGACGAAATTATAGAAAAAGGTCTACACGTTGATTCTAAATCTAAATTTCAGGAAATCAGTCAGGAGGTCGAAGGACACACTCCTCATTATGCAGTGATGAAGGAAGAAGGTCCGGATCATGCCAAAGAATTTACCATGGGAGCATACATAAATGAAAAGTTAGTTGCGAAAGGTTATGGGTCTTCGAAACAAACTGCCGAAGATGACGCCGCAAAAAACGCATTAAAAGAAAAAGGATGGAATTAAATTATGACGAAAAATCATGTGGAATAGTTCTTTTCCGAGTAAAAAATGGAGAAAGACTATATTTGGTCCTTCATTATCCAGGAGGACATTTTGATTTAGCAAAAGGTCATGTAGAAGATGGAGAAGACGAACACGAAACGGCAAAAAGAGAACTGGAAGAGGAGACCGGAATCGCAGAAGTAGAATTCATTGATGGGTACAGAGAACAAATTTCATACAAATTCAAACACAGAGGCAAACCAAGTCACAAAGAAGTTGTATTTTTTCTTGGCAGAACAGATCAGGAAACTGTGAAAATCTCACACGAGCACACAGACTATATTTGGCTTCCTTATGACGCCGCATTCAACAAGGTCACATTCGACAACGCAAAGAATCTCCTAAGAAAAGCAGAAAAGATTCTTAAGTGAAATAAACTCTGATATAGTACTCCCATGAAAATCAATATTCAGACAAAGATAAAGTCTTCAAAAGGACTTTTGGTTGCTCCTGTTTTTAAAGAAACAATCAAGAAACTGCCATCAATCTATCCGAAAGTAGTAAAAGAATTCATAAGAGAAGCACACAAAAACAAGGATCTGAAAACCTCAGCAGGTTCAACGATTTCAACATACAATCTGCACAAAGGACTTCCGGAAAAAATTCTGGTAATCTCTCTGGGATCAGCAAAAAAGCTCTCTCTAAGAACTGCGAAAGAAACCGGAGGAAAAATAGGGAAATATGCAAAAGTCAGTAAAGCTTCAGATATTTCAATCTTGCTGCCGAAGGAGGCTACTGCTCAGACCCAACACCTGGTTGAAGGGCTTTTGATGTCTCAATACGAAGAGGAAACGCTTAAAAGTAAAAAGAAAAAAGATGATTCATATGAATTAAAAAATCTTGAAATAGTAGTGGAATCAAAGAGCAAAACTCTGGATCAGGATCTGGAAAAAGCTATGCTCATAAGCAAAGGGGCGGAATATGTGAAAGATCTGGTGAACAAACCATCAAATATGGTGGATGTTATTTATTTGGTCAATGAAGCCAAAAGAATTGCAAAAGCAAATAAATATAAGCTGAAAGTAATTACACAAAAAGAGTTGAAAAAACTAAAATGGGGAGCACTTCTGGCAGTAAACCAAGGCTCAACCAAAGAAGCGAGTTGTATTGCGATCCAGTATGACGGAGCAAAAAACAAGAAGGAGAAACCGGTCATTATTGTCGGAAAAGGATTGATTTTTGATACAGGAGGATACAATCTAAAACCAACTCACTACATCGAAACAATGCAACAGGATATGGCTGGAGGAGCAGTAGTATTGGGTGTATTTGAAGCACTTAAAAAAATGAAGATTAAGAGAAATGTTATTGGGATTATTCCAATTGCAGAAAACTTGATAAGCGCAGATGCATATAGACCTTCGGACGTGATCACTTCGTATTCGGGCAAAACTATTGAGATTACAAACACAGATGCAGAGGGAAGGTTAGTTCTCGCAGACGGAATTACATATGGTACAAAGTTTAAGCCGGAGGCAATTATTACAATTGCGACGTTAACAGGAGCTGTAGCAGTTGCGACAGGGGATAGGTATTCAGGTTTAATAGGTAATGATAGAAAACTTAGATCAGCATTGAAAAAAGCAGGTAGGCAAACAGACGATCTAGGTTGGGAATTGCCAATTCACAGAGATTTTAGAAAGAAAATGAAGAGTAAAGTAGCCGATCTCAGAAACTACGATATTGGATCGGGAAAATATGCCGGAGCATCAAAAGCGGCGGCATTTTTGGAGAACTTTGTTGAAAAGAATAAATGGTGCCATATCGATATCGGAGGAACTGCATTCACAGAGGATCCAAAAGCATATCAAACAAAAGGTGCGACCGCACAAGGTTTGGAAATGCTTCTGAAATTTTTAGAGAACGCTTAGAAGTAAGCACTTGTATCAACTAGGTGATAAGCATAATAAGATGCTGTCACTCCTTCGGCAGCTCCGGTAATTGCTTGCTTGAAACCGGTATCACAGCAATCTCCGGCAGCGAATACACCGGGAACATTTGTTTCAGATTTTCGATTTATCTTAATCTCTCCTTTTTCGTTTAATTCAACTCCAAGACCTTTTGCCAACTCTGTTTGAGCAATGTGCCCAATCGCCATAAATACTCCATCCATAGCCATTTCTTTGCCATCTTTGAATTTAATCTTTTCAACCTTTTCGGTCCCAAGAATTTCTTCGATTTCAGCTTTGTAGAGAATCTCGATCTTGTCATTTTTCTCGATGCGCTCAGCATTTATAGGCTCAGCTCTTAAAATATCTTTACGTACAACGATATAAACCTTGCTCGCATGTTCACTCAAAAAGAGTGCCTCTTTCGCGGCACTATCTCCACCCCCAACTACGCAAACAATCTTCTCCTTGAAAAAAGCTCCGTCACAAAGAGCACAATAACTAACGCCCTTATTTTCGAGCTCTTTTTCTCCGGGAACCCCCAGTTTCTTATGAATTGTACCTGTAGAAATGAGAACGGTTTTACCTTCGTACTCGTTTGATGCAGATTTTACCTTAAAAGTTGAATCTGTTTTTTCAATACTGAGAATTCGCTCACTTTTGATTTCAGCACCACTGGCAGTTGCATGATCCATCAAGGACATAGCCAAATCAGGACCTGAAATACTCTTAATACCGGGCCAATTTTCAACAAGATGAGTTGTTGTAATAAGTCCTCCTGGTTGTTCGGCAATAACAAGAGTTTTCATGCCCAACCGTGAACCGTACATAGCAGCAGGAAGCCCGCTACAACCACCTCCAATAATTATAAAATCATACATGAGGGCATAATAGCAGAAAATATTTGAAGTCTAAAATATAAAGGAAGTACTCGCGCTATAAAGTGAGAAAGAGAAACGGCTCCAGGGAGGTGGCGTGGGGCAGAATTACCCCTCGCCACCTCCCCTTCGCCTAGACGTCGGGATGACCGACCATAGTTAGAGAGGAGGAAAAGATATCAGTCAACCTGACGTTTTACCTGTAGGTGGAGGGAGCCCTGGGCCATGTTGGCTGAGACAGGAAGGGGATAGGCTCTGAACTCCCTCCGGAGGGAAAAGGGGGCGACGTTGCCGTCGCCCCCTAGGAAGCGGGGCGGCTGGCGCCGCCCCTAGGGAACAGTGATGATCACCGTACTCGACCCAGATGTCGTAAAGACACTGGTGCGGACCGGAAGGACGGAGTCGCCCTCCCGATCGAACATGAGCGAGTAGGCCCCGCTCGACGTTCTGGCGATGAAGGTGGCACTGCTGTGCACCCTCACCTGGATGGAGGTACCCGGCTTGTTCCCACAGAGCGCATTTTTGATAACGCCGCTCTGGTCGGAACTACCGAGCAGTTCCCCATTGCAGAAAACCTCGAAGCCACCACTAGCGGTGGACACCGAGATTCCCACCGGGGGACTGCAGGTCCCTCCTCCGTCCGGGGAGTTGTCTCCCTTCTCATTGTGGCAGCCGAAGCCGCCGTTGACCGTTATAAGCGCCACGGTCAGGGCGCAAGCGATACGTCGCATCGCGACCTCCTCTCTGCCGAAGCAGAAGCATTGTGCAAGAAAACCGTGGCACGGCCTCGCACATGTGAAAAGTTTCTCTCTGATCTGTCATAGACAACGTGCTCAAGAGCCAATTTTTGGTTCCTAAGCACGTTGCCTTTGACAACAAATTATAGCGCGAGTTGTCAAAAGTCTTCTGTCCACCATTATGGCTTCTTAAAGGAAGCAAAACATCTATGTCCTATGAGAATGAGCATAAGCGCACTCACAATAGGAAACAGCAAACAGAGACTCTATTCTAAACAATAAAACATTACATTGTCAATGCATAATAAATATGGTAAGACCGCAATATCGAAAGGTTGACAATAAGAAGCATAAGTTTTATAATTCCCGACCTGGTCAAGAAACCGGTGGATAGGCTGATTCTGCGTGAATACAGTACATCCCTACTTAACTGACCAGCGATCATTGAAAATAGGCATTACGATATATTTACGTGTTTCTTAGCGAAAGCCTAGCTAACGCTAAGGAATGCGTATGTGAAAAAGGACAAGTCGCTTTGCATGGTGCAAAGCAACAAGGATTTAGCAACAGAAGACAAACCGAAAGAGGAGGTCAAAATGACCAAGAAATGGGTGGCGACCATCGCCCTGCTCACCGCCACCGCGCTGGTGGGAAGCAGTATCGTCGAAGCGCGTAGAAGTGGCCTCATGCCACCGAACTGCCTCGTGACAGGGCGCGACTACAACAGGATCATGTCCATGTTCGAGGTACTCACGGCCGAGGTCGCGAAGCTCAAGGGGCACAAGCCTGGCCTCGTGAAGAACTTCAAGGTCTGGATCCAGGGCTCGAAGGCGCAAGTCATGCTGGCCCGGATCAAGTACCTGGAGAAGGAGATCGCCAGACTCAAGAGCGAGCTCACACTGCTGAAGATGGCCGTAAATGATCCCGATGCCAGGCGTGCTGCGGTCAGGGTCGTCAAGGCCAAGATCGCAAAGTACGAACGCGAGCTCCGCGCCCTAAAGCGCAAGCTCTCGCTCCTGCCGCTTCGCCCCACCGCGCGTCCCATCGTGGACGCCGCAGCCGTCCGAGCGCTTTCCAACGTGCTCACCGGTCTTACCGCCGCCGTCAAACGTCTCATCAAGACGGGCTTCCGGGCCCCCGAGCTCGAGAAGCGCCTCGACAGGCTCCTGACGGCCCACAAACTCACGCAGAGCTACCTGCTCGACGTGACTGCTGAGCTGTCCGCGCTCCGGCGCCAGCTCAAGAATGGCATCAAGATGCTTCCCCCCGACCCGGGTCCCAAGCCCAACTGGGCGGGCTGGCACTTCATCGCCGGTCTGGAGATAGGCTACACGCTCTTCTCCGGAGCCCCGGAATACGCTGTCCCGGTGATGGCCAACATCTGCGGGGAGTACATTTCTCGCATGCACATCGGTCTCGAGGCTTGCCTCAAGGCTGGGGTGCTGGTCACCAAGGTGCAGGACGACACCGGGAGTTTCCATCGCGTCGCCCCCTTCATGTTCGGAGGGTATCTGTCCGGTGCTGCTCGATGGTCCTACTTTGGGATCAACATCCCGAAGCTGGAGGTCAACTACCTCCAGAGCCCCATCACAGGTGAGAAAGGCCTTCTATGGGTCAACATCTATGGCGGAGTCCAGCTCACCATTGCCCAGCACCTCGTGCTGGGAATGGATCTCGGCACCAGCCTCCATTCGGAAGCCGCCTTCCTCGGTGGTTTCCATATGCGGTGGTTCCTCAGGGGACGCTACTAGCGACCCAAACCATCGCCGCTATCCCGCAAGTCCACGTCGCAAGCTCCGGGGGTCGTCGTCAAAAACGACCCTCGGAGCTCCACGCGGCATAAATTTCGCATCGTAATGCCTATTCAACCCTTTTTCTCTTCTTTCCATTCAATAGAACTAACAGGACAAGCATCAATCGATTCTTGAATCTTTTCTTCGCTGTCCCCGGAAGGATCCGTAACGTGAGATTTACTATCATCCTGCATCTCATACACTTTCGGGCAAATCTGCGTACACAAAATACACCCTATACACTCATCTTCTTTAATATGGGGTATTTTTTTTGCTATATTTTTGTCTAATGAACTCACGAAAATTTGCTTAAATTGTGAGAAATATATACCAAAAAGCCACTATTTAATCAAATAGTAGTTAATTTCTGTAATAAAAGAGTTGTGTGGCGCGGGGTGCTCGATCTTGCGATCGAAGCACCTCCGCGCCACTCACTCGTATCAGAGAGTCAGAACCTCCTTTTCTGCCTTACTGGCAGGCGATGTGGTAATTGGTCCAGAGAGCCTCCCCATAGCCTACGCTTTGGACATAGGACGTCCCATCAAAGGGCGCAGGAGTACCAGGTGTTCCAAAGAACGCCGGGTGTGGGAACGAATTTGGATCCTCCCAGTAGAGGAAGCCATGGGCGTTGCTGGCGTCAGAGGCCCGAGAAGTCACGTAGATCCGCGCCCAGGCATCTACAGAATCGATGATTATGGTCGCGGTCCAGGGAAGCGGACTCCCTTGGGACTGACTGTCGGTTGCCGTCTCGACGTATATGTTCCCACCCGAATTCATGTAGATTGTAATGACGCCGCAGTCGGTGTCATCGCAGTCCGTGTCGCCGTCGCCATCGTTGTCGATGCCGTCACCGCAAGTGGAGGCGTCGACTTGACACCCCCCTACTCCATCGGATCCTTTACCTTCCGGACAGAGACAGCTGAGGCAGTCGGTTCCACCGTCGCAGGCCTCGTTCACGTCCAGAATGCCGTTGCCGCAGGTTTCGTCTGAGAGACAGTCTGCCGAACATCCGTCGCCGGAGTCGGTGTTGCTGTCGTCGCAGACTTCGCCCACGGCGGCATCGAGGATGCCGTTGCCGCAGGTCTCATCCGAGTGGCAGTTTGCGGAGCAGCCATCTGCGGAGACGGTGTTACCGTCGTCGCAGACCTCGCCAGCGGTCTCGTTTAGCAGACCGTCGCCGCAGGTGGCCAGGGTACAGTCGTTGTTGCACGAGGCGGATTCACCGCTCGTGTCGCACTGTTCGCCCGCTACCTGATTGACGTTTCCGTCGCCACAGGTGGACGGGGTGCAGTCGTCGTTGCACGATGCTGACTCTCCCCCAGTGTCGCAAACCTCGCCGGCCGTGGTGTTGAGATGAGCGTCGCCACAGGCGGGCAGGGTGCAGTCGCTGTCGCAACTAGCCGTCTCTCCTCCATCGTCGCAGATCTCTCCGGCCAGCGCATTGTGGTGTCCATCCCCGCATGACGGGAAAGTACAGTCCTCATCGCAGTTACCGGTCTGACCCACATCGTCACATTCCTCGCCGGGATCGACGGTGCCGTCCCCGCAGAGAGCGGGATCCAGGCATCCACCAACCCCGTTGGGGTCCATGCCGACAGGGCAAGTGCAGTCGCTCTGACAGCCGTCGTCGTCGATGACGTTGCCATCGTCGCACTCCTCACTCGCATCGAGCGTACCGTTGCCGCAGAGAGCGGGATCCAGGCATCCACCCGACCCATTGGGGTTCATGCCGACAGGGCAAGTGCAGTCGCTCTGACAGCCGTCGCCGTTGATGACGTTGCCATCGTCGCAGTCCTCGGTCCCGTCAAGAGTACCGTTCCCGCAGAGTTCGAGTAGTGGCATTCCAGACTTATCAAATATACAGCCCGCCAACAGGGCGAAACTGCACGCCAATGCCGCAATCGCGACAGTCTTCTTCCTCTTCATGATTCTCCTCCTTGTGGTTTTTTCTTCTGTTCATATATTCGTCTTGTTCGTATATCGAAATTATCACCCTTAGGTGTTCATTATTCTCATTAGTCCGTTTGGACCGCCTATCATGAAGGCAAAAGTCTATAAATTTCCCGCTTATAGAAAAGAATTGCCTTCATGGCAGGCAGGGCCCAAACAGAATCTGATACGAGTTTTCAAGTATCATCTGACCAGAATTAACGAATAAATTCGTTCCAGGCCTATGAACACAAGCATATAGCGGGAATTCTATAGACAATAATGATCAGAAAGGGAATTATACATAAATTACAAAAATTGTCAATACCTATTGAAATGCATAATAATCCCTTTGTTTAAACGAAAATGGGCTGTTTCTGTTACCTTTGCTGTATATATACCAAAAAACCTCTCAAATAACAGAAAAAGGGGTTCTAAAAGCGAATTAGAAAGGTTGCAGCGCTCCGGTCGAAACCAGAGCGCCGCTTAACCCGTATCAGGGATTGTTTGGGCAGGAAGTGCCCGTGAAGAGAGGACCCCAGCGCGCTGAAGCGCGCTGGGGTCCCGAGGGGAATTACGCCTACTGCAGCTGGAAGTTGGCGTGCGAGCCCGGTTCGTTCGACCAGTTGAACTCAAGTACCCACAGTCCCGGCCCGGCGAAGGGCAGGGGATAGGCGACGCCCGGGAACCACGCGTTCATGGTTCCCAAGGTTGCCTCGACGGAGATGTCGGGGGTGGAGCACCAGAAGTCGGCGCCCAGGTCGCTGGCCACGAGCCCGATCTCCCGCCATTGTCCGGCCGGGACGACCACGGGCACGTAGACACCCGCGCCGGTCTCGATGTGAATGGTGCCCCCGGAGGGGAGCGCCACACGGACCGATTGGACCCAGCACACGGGAGCATTGACGCAGTAGGGACTGGCGCATGTGCCAGCCACTCCGCACGCTAAGCAGCCGAGACCGCCATCGGGCGCGTAGTCAGCCGGACATGCGCAGGTGACCGGGTCGCAGTCGAGGCCACTGTCGCACATCTCGCCCGGATCGATGACGGCATTGCCGCAGAGCTCCACCAGGCAGAGATCGTCGCAGCCGTCGCCCGCGATGACATTGCCGTCGTCGCAGGTCTCGCCCAGATCGAGAATCCCGTTGCCGCAGACCTCGAGCGAAAGGCAGTCCGCGCTACAGCCGTCACCGTCCAGGTTGTTGCCGTCGTCGCAGACCTCCGTCAGGTCGAGGGTTCCGTTGCCACAGGTCTCGTTCGAGAGGCAGTCACCGGCGCAGCCATCGCCGTCGACGATGTTGCCGTCGTCGCAGACTTCGCCCGGATCCAGGATGCCGTTGCCACAGGTCTCATCGGAGAGACAGTTGGCGGAGCAGCCATCGCCGTCGACGACGTTACCGTCGTCGCAGACCTCAGCCAGCTCGGTGATACCGTTGCCGCAGACCTCCAGAGAGAGACAGTCGGCGGAGCAGCCGTCGCCCGCGACAACGTTGCCGTCGTCGCAGACTTCGCCCGGATCCAGGGTGCCGTTGCCGCAGGTCTCATCGGAGAGACAGTTGGCGGAGCAGCCATCGCCGTCGACGACGTTGCCGTCGTCGCAGACTTCACCGGAGTCGAGGACACCGTTGCCGCAGGCTTCGAGCTGACAGAGATCCGAGCAGCCGTCGCCCGCGACGACATTGCCGTCGTCACAGGCCTCACCGGCCAGGGCATCGAGGATGCCGTTGCCGCAGGTCTCATCGGAGAGACAGTCTGCCGAGCAGCCATCGCCGCCGGCGATGTTGCCGTCGTCGCAGACCTCACCGACGTCGAGGGTGCCGTCGCCGCAGGCGGGAACGGGCGGAACCGCGCACACACAGGTGGGATCCCACTCGATACAGGTCTCGCCGATGGCGTCCAAACACGCACAGGGCGCGGTATTACCCGCGTCCTGGCACTCGTTCGGGAGTACGCAATCGGTCACACCGTCATCGCCTGGGTCACAGGGGACTTTGATGTCCCCGGGGATGATGGAGAGGTCCGAGCAATCGCTGCCCGTACACTCTCCGTTGGGGTTCAAGGTACATCCGCCCACGAGGGCGAACATACCCACCATTGCCGCAAATGCGGTCAGTCGTCGTTTCATCTCGAACTCCTTGCGCAAGATGCCCCGCTTTAGGCGGGGCGGTTGAGGAAACCCATGAGCCCGCTTCAGTAGCCGGCTTTTACGGGCCACGGTCCCTGTCGTCGCTCTTGTTAGTTTCTCATTCGAACAGCTCTGGTTGGTGCTTGTTTTCTATCACCTCCTTTGGTGGTGCACCTGGTTGCCAAAGCTAATCGTCAAAGATCCTTCAACGCGACATGAAAAGGTCCATTCATAATCTTCACATAATATTAACCCAATTGGGTTCGCCTATCATAAAGGCAAAGTCATTACCTCCATGATAGGTCGAGCCCAATCAGATTTCTGATACGAGTTGTCAAGAATCGTCTGATATCATCATTAACGAACTTATAAAAGTCGTTCAGGGCCTATGAACACAAGCATATAGCGGGCATTCTATAGACAATGAGAATCAGGTCAGGAACCATACGTGAAAACCGCAATTTAGTCAACCTCTGTTTGGAGCAGAAATCAATCTTTATGCAATTCCCTAGATTCCCTTTATATAAACGAAAAGAGCTGTTTCTTGTTACATTGAAATAGACCAAAGACGCAAAAGAAAAAGCCCCCGCTTGCGCGGTGGCTTTTTCCCCTCATTCCTATGAAAAATGTCTATCGTACGTGTATTTAAATCTCTCTTGATTAGTCGTTTTAAAGTAGTCCGGCTTTGTGCATTCTGTATAGAAGTAATGCAACTTCACCTCTTTCAGCTAGATCTCCAGGATATAGGTATTGAAATCCGTTAACGTTGTAATCTATATCATAGAGTTCGTACATGTATGAAGTACTTGCATAGTCGTAATACCAGTCAGATCCGCTTGCATCTACATCATCATACATAGCAGTAGCTAATGCTTGATCGAAATCGTAAGTTGTGAATTTAGAACTTGCTTCAAGTACAATCTTTAGTAATTCAACTCTGTTGATTTGGTTGTCCAATCTAGCAGTTCCATCAGGGTAACCGTGGAACATTCCATAGAATTTAGCTGTTCTAACATATGGCATATACCATGCATTTGGATCAACATCAGAGAATCCTTCGTCTGTTCCGCTAGAAGGGAATATACCAACACTGAATGCTTGTAGTGCAACTTTTAGAACCTCAGCTCTATTGATAACATCATTAGGTCTGAATGTTCCATCTGGATATCCATCCCAAATTCCGTACTCAGTTCCCCAAGCGATTGCTTGGCAAAGTTCGCTATCGTTATTTAGGTTGCTAAGATCCCAGTAGTACCAATAACATTCACTATCGTAGAATGGTGTTGGTTCGTCTTCAACAACACCTGCACTACCGACTACAAACTTACCTGTTTCAGTATCTTTGTAAGAACCGATTTTTGTAATAAGTTTGTAAGAGTTTACACCTTCATCAAGATCATGACCGCTGTCATCTTTACCATTCCATTCAACAGTATGGCATCCTGCGGATTGAGCAACATAGTCGAGTAATTCGATTTGAGGTGTTCCTGAAGTTGAAGTTCCGTCATAGATTGCAAGGTAAACCTCAGCACCTTCGTCAATGCAGTAAGAAACTTCAATCGAGTTGTAACCGTCTTCATCGAATACAACAGGATCAGTATAATCGTTTGTTGCATTTGATTTGTCGTTTGAAACTCTATCTTCTTCAACATCTACATCAACAGTTTCAACATCATTGATATCATCATCAGTTGGGTTTTCAGCTGTGATTTTGAATCTGTAGTCGTTACCTTCGTCTACTTCATCACCATCATTATCAATTCCATACCATCTAACAGTGTAGTATTGGTTTTTTCTAACTTCCTCTTCGTCCATAAGAGTGACTATTCTTTTGCTTCCATCGTATACTTCAACAGTAACTACTGCCGTAGCGTCTACTTCGAAAACTAGAGTAGTAAATTCATCCTCAGAAGGATCGAATTCGTTTTTAGTAACGAATGCAGTTGTGATTTCCGGTCTAACGTACACAACTTCAACAGTTTGTGAAACCACATCACCGTCAGCCATTACGTATATTGTCCAAACACCACCTTCTACATAGTCACCATCTTCATCTTCACCATTCCAGAATTCTTCGTAATCACCATCGTATGCATTGTTTTCGTCCATAATTTCGACTACTTCTCCGTCTTTTCTAGCTTCAATAACTAGATCGTCAACGTCTTCAGTAAGTTCGAATTCAATTTCAAGTTCTTCATCAGTTGGATCCCAATCAGTTCTTGGGTTAACAAAGAAATCTTCAATAACTCCATTGTTTGTAGAACCGGTAAGAACTTCTACGTCAACAGTTTCAACATCTGTTAATCCGTTAGCATCAACAGCTGTTACAGCGACAGAATAAGTTCCGTCAAATACAACAACACTACTGTCATTTTCACCATCCCAAAGGATTGAGTGATCGTCAGTAGCTGTGTACCAGTCATTACCATCATAAGTAGTATATGTTTTTACAACACTACTACCATCTTTAACTTCAACAGTAAGGTAAGCACCTTCACTTACATCAAATGTAATCATAGTAGTACCTCCATCAACCGCATTGAAGTTGATTGGATCTACTGCCAAATTAGTGATTTGTGGTGCAACACCTTGTACTGCTTGAGCGTCAAGATGAGCATCTTGATAATCAAAATCAAGAACAATAGCGTTGTTAGCTGGGTCTACAGCAAAAACTTTCACTTGATATTGTCCATCAGGTAAAAGTGCTCCTGTTGCAGAGTTTCCAACTCTACCGGTCCAAGTGTAAGAAACTTGGCTGGCAATTGTGTTTTCATAGTTAGCAAGAGTTGCAACTATGTCCCAGTTTGAATCCATTACATACGCATAAACGTCTGCAGCTTGTAGTAAATCAAAGCTTACAGTCGCATCAACGCTAACTGGATCGAAAGGTTCTGGACTAACTACAAAGTTTGAAATGTAGTCTGTAACTTGTCCAGCGTTTGCTCCTCCATCTATAGATACAGCCATTGCATTTGTAGATAGAATTGCTAGTACAGCCATTGAGGCTAAAAACTTTTTCCACATAAGATATTTTGTTAATATGTGTTAAACGTATATATAAAATTGATTTGTTTCGATCCGATCTCCTAGCCTTTAAAGACTAAAGGCGACAATGATAGCCATATTCAAGGATTTGTCAAGTGTTTTAACGACTTTTCTTCAGAATTGTTACAATTCGATTAGCCGAGAAGAAAGAAAAGCCCTTGTACAAGGGCTTTTCCGGGTAATTGTTTTTTCTAAAAAAATCTGGGAAAAATTAAATTGCGCCTGCATTATGCAATTTGTAAAGCAATTCTGCGATCTCTCCACGTGTACTTTTCAGAGACGGGAATAGACTTGATCCGACAAAAAGACTGTATTTATTTGCCTCACATGCATAGTCGTAATACCAAGCATAGGATGGAACATCTTCATAATTGTCTGTACAGAATCCCAAGTTGTATCCTCTTTGTGCATCCAAAGTCTCAAATATTATTTTTAACGCTTCGGCACGGTTCACCGTATCTCCGGGACGAGCAGTATAATATCCGACATCTCCATGGAATACTCCCAGAGTCTTTCCGGTCCTTATATAAGGCATATACCAAGATCCCACAATTACATCGATAAATCCCATATTTGTGCCATCATCAGTCAAAATACTCGCATTGTAGGCCTCTAGAACCACTTTTAGGAGCTCAACTCTATTAATAGGATCATTAGGTTGAAAAGTATTATCAGAGTATCCAAGGAAGATTCTTTCATTTGTAGTCCATTCTATAGCATCACAATATGGGGAAGAGACAGTAACATCTGTATATCCGGCACATGAAACTCCGCTTGAAGTTCCTCCTGTGTTTTCGTTTCCATCAACAATTACATTGTCAGGTACGTTATTACTATTACTATCATCACTTGAACTACCGGTTGCCCCTCCATCTATATCTCCCACCTCTCCAACTACGAAATGACCACTTTCGGTTTCTGTACTGCTCAATTTTGAGACTATTTTATAAGTATAAACTCCCTTTGCCAGCTTATCACCGTCATCATCCTTACCGTCCCACAAAATTTCATGAGAGCCTCCATCCTGATTATCTATGTCCAGAAGTTCGATTTGTTCTGCACCTGATGTACTTGTTCCTTTGTGAATAGTGATTACAACGTCAGCATCTTCCTCAAGATCATAAAAGAGAGACATATATTCGGTTCCATCAGTCAAAACAGGGGAAACATAGTCTTCGGTTACGTTAGATTTTGAGCTGGAAACTTCATCTTCTGCCAAATCAACACTCACAGTATCAGAATCATAAACATTATCATTTGCAATGTTTTTAGCAACAACTTTGATATCTAAATCATTATCATAGTCATAACTTCCTCCATCCCATTCAACCGCATACCATTTATCACCTTCAACCTCCAAACCTTCTATAATATCATCATCTTCATCTCCACCTTCCATTACAAATATATCTACTTCAGCGTCAACATCCACTCGGAAGATAACATAAGTAAATTCACCCAAGTCATTGTCAAATTTTTCCTTCGACAAGAGTAAATCGTCAATTTGTGGCTTTTCGTAATCAATGTCTATTACTTTGCCTGCTTCAAGATCAGTACTTCCTTCTTTTGAACGGAAAATAATAGTCCAAGTACCATCTGCAGCATATTCATCATCATCATCAGTCCCATCCCAGAAAACTTGTACATTATCTTCTTCATCTACATTACTTTCATCGTATAGCTCGATCTCGGTAGAACCGCGCACGGCATAGATTTGTAGTTCATCAAGATCTTTTTTGACATCAAATTCGATTTCAAGCTCATCATCTACAGCCGGCTCAAAGTTTGAAGAAGGGCTAAACGATATACCACCGATATGTGAATTGCTATTATCAATGTCTCCTAAACTATCATCTACGGATACATTTGAAGTAACGGTGGAAACACCATAATTATTTGAAACACGTACGTAAACCACATATGTTCCAACGCTCACATCACTTGAAGAGTTATTTTCACCATTCCAAACAACTGTGTGAGACTCTCCTGAAACATAATTATCACGTTCATAACCACTAAAATCTCGTACTTCAGTTCCATCACTATTCTGTATTTCTACTACTATATCTGCGCTTTTTGAGTTTGTAAATTTAATCTCAGTATCCTCAAAATCCGGATCAAAACTATCCGGAGATACAGAGAAATTTGTAATAGTTGGCTTATCTGAACTGTTGTATTCAACAGTTATATATTCTGTGTCGGCAATGCTGGAATAACCACTTTTTATTGCAGAAAATTCAACGGTATATGTTCCGGGATCCACCAAATTGGCAACATATTCACCATCCCACACAAAAATATCACTGGATGAATTTGTCGCAGAGAAAGTTTTTAATGATTTTCCATCTGAATCCTTAATAATAACAGCAACAGAATCTGCTGTTTGACTCAGCGAATAACTAAGATCCATAGTCTCAAAATCACCACTTGGTGCCGGATCAAAATTTCCACCTCCTGAAGCGGTTGCCGTAAAACTGTTTAGAGTAAAAGCAGTAACTCCGGACGAATCAATTGTCATATCCTTATAACCAAAATCAACAATTACACCGCCGACACGAGCATAAACCAAGACTTGATATGTGCCATCTGCCAGGGGAGTTCCACCGGATACATTTCCAACGGTCCCGTACCAAGTATAAGGAACTGTTCCGGCAGCAGTCGGGACATAATCGGCAAAAGTTGCCACAATTTGGAAACTGGCATCCCAAGCAATTGCATAGATATCGGCAGTTTGATCTAATGTGAAACTAGCCAAAGCTGTTTGTCCGCCATCTGGAAAAAATGTCGAAGCAGAGCTGCCATTTACAGTCACATCAAAACCTTGGATGTAATCTGTTGCAGCCAAAGAAGTTGCGGATAATAACACAGCCATTATTGCGGCTATTGTTATCCCTGTGAATAGTCTTTTAAGCATGAGTAAAGGGTTACATACTACTATTTATATATACGTAAGAGGGTATAAAGATATACAACAAGAAACCAATAACGCAACGATTATGCATTGACTCACCGACAGAATAATTACATTAACCGATTATCGATTTTATCAGATGAATTGTTCCCTTATCATGCAGCAATCGCTGACCATCCCTATCCAACACCGGCTTGGGGTATTCACTATTCTCCACAAGTGATCCGACAGTGAACGGTGTGCCGTACTTTCCGTTCAAGAAAAAATGATCATTTCCATTTTTGTCGGGGCGATCTCCTACGACCATGATCTCTTTGAAAGTCTCATCAAACGAAACCCCCCTGTTCTCGCTTAAAAATCGACCAAATTGCCTAATTCCATTATCTTTATCACCATCAGCCGGGACGATAACTACACCAATTCCGGAATCTCCAACATGCACAAAATCCTCATAATTTGGATTCAAATTAGACAAAAATTTCAAAACTATCTTGTAAATTTTCCGAGACAAACGATTAATTTCACCAATATCACGTGCATCTTGTGGCATATCTGTCATATGGGTTCTCATTACCACGACAACTCTATGCGCCTCATAACAAATCTCACCATATTCCGAAACAGCCTCATGTAGCTTGCTCATGATTTTATCTCGATCCATCAGATCATCAGGCCATTTTGACCTATAAAATTCCTCAAACTCATTCCTTTCAGTATTATAATGGTATCCCACCGATCCATTCTCAGCTATCAAAAAGAAATTCTCAAAAAACTTAGCCTTTTCATCCGGAGAAACTTCCTCAACTATTGCACTCATAGCCCGCTTCTCAAAAGACTCCAATTGCCGACCGGTACAAAAAGCTATGGGCATTTTGTGCGCCAGCTTCACCAGCGCATCAACCATTTCGTGAGTGGGACGATAAACTCCATCAGGAGTTACAGTCCCGTCAAAATCGAACATTGCTGCTTTGTAGTCCATTATTCGTTTTCTTTCTTAATTACTCCCCAGTGATAGAGATACAATGGCAAAGCCACAAGAATCATAGCCAAATATTGTGCCAAATCACGTTTTAAATCATTCATTCTCTGCATTTCACGCTGTTCTCTTGTCTCAGCAATACATTCGTCCATCTCCTCGTCAGTCATTCCCACCTCCTCTGTGACCACAGGAACTGCCACCGGATCGCTCATAGCCATTTCTTCTTTCATATACATGTCTACAGGTTCTTCACACTCCCAATATCTTTCTGTTTCTTGATACCCCTTCACATCCAAAACGTATTCTTTCAAAAGCAGATTGATAAGTCCGATAAATCCAATCAGCAAAACTATAATTGTTATAGCTGTAACCAGATAAAGATAAACTTTTCTGATCATACTTGTTTTTTTCGCCATGATATTTTAGTTAAAAAGTTTTACTTGCTCTCAACTTCTCCGCAACCTCCAACATTTCCGAATTTTCAGCCTCAAAGAATTGAGCTTGTTCGAATGGCAAATATGGAATTAGCGCATCAATAAGCTCAGAAGCTGCCTCCACATTTTCAGTATAAGCGGTGAAATGCACATTATTATCCACATATCCAAAATAATTCAAAAGTAAAGGAACGGCATTATCGATAAAAACTTCAATATCGTATCTGGGAACATTGTGCCAACTAAGAGCCTTGAAATAGTCTCGATAATAAACAAAGTCATTCATCGGATTCAGCTGCAATGTTCTTTGTGAATAAGTTCGGCACATATTTAGATCAAAAAGATCCTGAGAGAAATCACAATACACGGTACTCTGCAAATACCACGCCTGAGCATCCAAAGGATTCAACTCCATCTGCTTCTCAGAAAATTTCAAAGATTCTTCAAAATTTCTTTCTGAAATATTTTCATCAGCTTCATTCAAATAATAACTTCGGGGAAAAAATGAATACTCGAGATATGACTCATCAACTGTATGCGACAAAACCAAAAGTGAGCCCTCATACAGGCAAAATAAGCCTACGACAAGTGCCAAAATCAATGCCAGGAACGATCTCTTCAATTTTACAGATTTTCCAACTACCAAAGATCTGATAAAGATAATTAATAAGAATAACAAAAGTAAATTTACGAAAAAATTCAGATTGTAATCAATGAGGTTATGAGCAAATGCGCCCGCCACAGCTACACACAAAATATAAACTGTATCTTTCTTTTTCTGTGACAAATTAGGGAATCGTTTAATAACAGTAACCAAAATAGTCACCAAGAAAGCCAAAAACGCAAACAACGCGACTAGCCCATATTCCGCAGAAATCTTCAGAAACAAATTATGCGGATGATCGGCATTTCCCAAGAAAGTCTTCTGAATAGGATTATAAGCATATCTGAAACTATATGGCCCCCACCCAAACAAAGGTTTCTCCGCAGTCAATTCAATCGCGCCCAACCAAAAATCAATTCTCTCCTGCTTGGAAGTAAGCCCCTCACTATTATCAAAAGAAACACGTTCCTGAACATCAATTACATCATGATTGAAAGACCTCAGGGTGTTTGCTTGCCAAAATAGTCCAACCGCAAAAATCCCGGCTAGCAGGATCAACACAGCCGTCTTCCAATTAATTCTCTTAAAGAAATAAATAAAAAGAAGCACCAATTGACCTCCAAGCACAATCCAAGCACCTCTGGAATAGGTCAAAAGCAGCGCAGACAAAACCAAACCAATCAAAATCGCGGTAACCCATTTCCCTTTCTTCTCAAAAAACAACAAGAAGATCGGCCACGCCATTATCAAAAACAATGCAAAAGCATTCGGCCAAACATGCGCATGATACAAAGTATTAAAAAACGTGCCGATAAATCTCGTCTCAGCCTTGAAAAAATACAAAAAATACCCCAAAATCACGGCCCCAACGGCACCTATCAAAATAATTTTCAGAAAATTTTCAATCCAATCATTCTTCTTGTACGCATACAGATAGTACAAAGGAACCATCGAACCCCAGGCCAAAACCTCACTAAATCCAAGATTCTTTGTCTGCGAATACATAAATGATGCCGCAACACATGCAGCAAAAAGCAGTAAAAAAAGCCCACTCAATATGGTCTTCTCCCGTTTCGCCCGAAATTCCCTAACAGAAAGGACGATCAGCAACACCCCAAATACAATCACAAGCGGAAATCCGGCCCCATAATCATATTTTTTGAAAACCGGATTAAAGAGAGCTACAAACCAAAAAACACTCAAGATCAAAAAAGACAAGTGGCTTGAAATGAGTTTTCGGTCTAAATTGAACATGCCCACATAATATAACACCATGTTGCCAAAAGCTATATTAATAGAGGTGATCGAACCGGGAACCTCGGAGAATGAAGCGGATCGCAGGCTTCAAGAGCTCGAAAACCTGGTTGCCACTTATGGCGGAATAGTTGTGGTGAAAGCGATCCAGAAGAAGGGGATTCCGGACTATGAAACGTATATTGGGAAGGGGAAAGTCATGGAGATTATGAATATTGGGGAGGAAAAAGGGGCGGAAATCCTGATTGTAAACAATCTTCTCAAGCCTCGTCAGTTATATGAGTTGAATGAAAGGTTCAGGAAGGCCAAGTCTGCCATGAAAGCATGGGGTCGGGTAGATTTGATACTGAAAATATTTTCGAAACACGCAAAAAGCACTGAAGCGAAACTTCAAATAGAATTGGCTAGCATCAAGCACATGGGGCCGCGGATCTTTGGAATGGGTATTGAATTATCCAGGCAGGCCGGGGCAATGGGAGTGAGGGCGGGAGCTGGAGAAGCAAATGTCGAAATGATGAAACGGCACCTGCAAAAGCAAGAATTAGCAATCCTCAAAAAGCTGAAACATTATGAAGTGATCAGGGAAGGCCACAGAAAACGACGCCGCCGTCAGAATTTCAAAACAGTAGCGATAGTCGGGTATACAAATGCTGGCAAAAGTTCACTGCTAAATGCTTTGACCCACAAAGGGGCGTATGTGGCGGACCAACTTTTTGCCACATTAGATACGAGAGTTGGAAAACTTTGGATTCCGGAAAGCAAACGAGAAGTGCTTCTTTCAGACACGATCGGATTTATCCAAGATCTCCCTCCCGATCTTATTCAAGCGTTCAAATCTACATTAGCAGAGACAGTTGATGCAGAAATGATCCTGCATGTGATAGATGTCAATGATCCTCAGTTGAACAAAAATGTAAAAGTTGTTGAGGAAATTCTGGATCAGCTCGGCCTTCACGATAAACCCAAGATTTATGTGTTTAACAAAATTGATCTGGTTAATAGAAAGGATGAGCCGAAAAGGGAAGAACTTCCAACAAAATCAAGCCTGATGAAAGCAGGGAAAGACACAGCAAAAATTCTCGGGTGGCATAGTAAGAAAAGTACACACCATGTGAATTTCAGTTCGCTCAAGTTAAAATACAAAAAATTCACTCCGGTTTTCGTTTCAGCAATGGAAAAAACAAACCTTGAAGAGCTCATCCGCGTGATTGACGAAAAGCTATAAAAGTGGTAAAATCAAGGTGAAAATTAAAAAAATTAACATAAAAATATGTCTTCAGAACGGAAATCTCAGTGCAAGTTCAAGGCTTCGATTGTTGGATGTGGAAGTGTTGGCTCTACGACAGCATACGCGTATTTGTTATCGGGAACGGTTACAGATATGGCACTTATCGATGTAAATAAAGCAAAAGCGGAAGGCCTGATGTTGGACCTCGCGCATGCGACTTCATTTACTCCTCATACAGAAATTACTGCTTCTGATGATTTCAAAGAATGTAAAGGCTCTCACATAGTAGTGATTACAGCTGGAGCAAGACAGGCAAAGGGAGAAACAAGGCTCGACTTAGTAGCGAAAAATAAAAAAATCTTCGCATCCATTATCCCAAAAATAGCAAAAGCTGCTCCAAACGCAATTTTGATTGTAGTAAGCAATCCGGTAGACGTTCTCACGTATGAGGCTTTGAAACTTTCCGGATTCCCGGAGAATAGAGTGATAGGTTCGGGTACGGTTTTGGACTCGCTAAGGCTTCAGTTTCACATTTCTGAAAGAATCAAAATCCATCCAAGTTCCATAGATTCTTATGTGCTGGGGGAACACGGAGACACATCTTTTCCATATTTCAGTTCTGCGAACGTACTGGGAAAACCGTTAAGTGACTTTGAAGGATTTGATGACAAAGTTGCGGCACAGTGTTACCAAGATACCCGTGACGCCGCTTACAGAATCATCCACGATCAAGGGTATACATGTTATTCGATTGCGACAGTTATCAGAGAATTAACAGAAGCGATTTTTGAAGATCAACACAAAGTATTCACACTTTCTGTTCGCCTCAATGATTATTATGGACATTCAGGTGTCTGCCTTTCAGTACCATGTGTTCTTGGGAGAAATGGAATCGAAAAAGTAATCCACGTCCCACTGGATGAAGGGGAACAAAAAAGTCTTCGTAAGAGTGTAGAAACATTAAAAGGATTTTTATAAAGAATAAAAAGAATAATAAGAAAAGCGCCCCCACAATACGTGGGGGCGCTTTGTCCGTACCAACTGCTGTGGGCTAGAAGCCCGTGATGGCGCCCTGCCTCCGCAGGTCGCGGAGGCGACACTCGTTGGGGTCATCCGTTGGGACGATCTCGAGCTGGAGCTCGGGGCTCTCGTAGATGAGGGGGCGCCGGGGGCGCCCCTCGTTCTCGTTCATCCTCGGCTCGGGGCGGTGCTCCTCACCGTCGCTACCGATAATGAGGACGCCGGAGGCCTGGAGTTCGTGGGTGGCATTGCCACCGAACTCTGCGGCCTTGTAGAGGGCCTCGGCGATGGTATGGACTCTGATGATGCGCTGGGTCATGATATTTCTCCTTGTGGATTGTGAGGCTAGGCCTCGGTGTCGTTGTCGTTCTCGTCCGTATTGACGAACTCCGTGGCGTTGAGGGGGTCGCGGCCATCCTCAGTCACCATATCCGAATCGTCCAGAATCATTCTCAAAAGATCCATGTGACTCATAATTGCCTCCCTTGGCATGTGAGCGAAAAAATTGGTTGCTGGGTTGAAATTTGACTAAATATTTTCAATCAAATTTCAACCCAGAACAGCAGTTAGTAATCAGGACATCCACTCTCGAAAAGCAGAACGTTGCCAGAGGCAAATTCTTCTTTATTGCTGAGAACAGATGCCTAACTACTAGTCAAATTTTCAAGGGTCAAAAAAGCTATACTTTATAACACAAAATATATTACGTGTCAACCCCCTAAAGCGTTACATTAAATATTGCCAAACAGGTCAAAAGTTAGTAAATTACTTCCTTACACAAAAACGATGAGCAAAAAACCATTATCAGAACGGGAAAAAAATCTTTCAGAGTGCGTCGAAATTTTACAAACTATAGAGGAAACCTTCAGCCAAATTTCTCAAGCTCTCGAAAAAACTTATAACAAAACAGTAATAGCAAATATTGAAAGGGAACGAGAATCAATTCAGGAACAAGTAAGGAATCTGGACGGAACCATCGAGGAAGTTAATTTGTACACAAAAATGAGACTAGAAGCTTTGTCACCAATGATAAGAGGTTTACTAAACTATGCTCGGAATAAGGAAACTACAAAAGTAAGGAATCGCGATAGAATGGTCACCATTATGCTCAAACCATCAACAATTATGGAAGCAAAAGGATCCCTTAGAAAGTTCGCAAAACTACACCCAGGAAATATGATTAAAATTGAAATGAGGGGAGCAAAAGTCCCAAAAAAGATATTTACAGACAATGATTTTTATATAATAGATGATAGATCCCAAAATGAAGTACTTGTAGGAAAGGAAATGAACCAGCCGAGAGTGTTATCCCAACGAGAAGAAGATGGAATTCTGACCTCTCCTGCAATTCAGATATACAACGAGGAAGAGTTTAAAACTGTACTTGATAGGCATTTTTTCGACGACTACGTAGCATTGGTAATACAAAAAAGAATGACAATCATTGTGCCATAATGGTGGAGCATATCGGGCTCGAACCGACGACCTCTTGCATGCCATGCAAGCGCTCTAGCCAGCTGAGCTAATGCCCCATAATGGTGGGCCTGGTTGGATTTGAACCAACGACCAATCGGTTATGCATCTCACTATCACTTTCATGACCTCTTTCGAGTTTGTAAGCTGGACTATCCCTTCATCCCGCCATGGCGGGATGCCTGCCGTCTAGTCTCTACACCTTCTCGCATTCACGAGCTTGGCTCGGGATTGTCATGTCCCGCTAAGCGGAATTTAGATTTCCCCGAATTTGACAGGTATCACTTGAGAATTACTCCTCAAGCAGCCCTTAAATAATTAATCATATCGTTTACACGACTTAGAAAAACTATTCTCAAGCCGACTGCTCTAACCCCTGAGCTACAGGCCCAATTTTCAATAAACAAACGCAAACAAGTACGCCCGCAATTCTAATGTAATTTTCACTCCAAAGCAAAACCTAAATCTAGAATTATTCTGCCGCCACTTCTTTCTCAACTTTCGCCTCAGCTACAGCTGGCTTTACTCCACCCTCGCCTCCCAATTCATTCAAAGCCCGCGCTAATCGTGACTTTTTTCTTGCGGCATTATTTGGATGAAGGATTTGTTTTTTACAAGCCATATCAATTATCGAATAAACCGCCGGCATAAGTTTTTGAGCTTCTTCAGCCTTTCCATCTTTAATTAAAACCAAAACTTTTTTGAATAGTGTTTTTAGCTCACTTCTTACAGGAAAATTTCGCGCTCTTTGCTTAACATTTTGTTTCATACGCTTTTTTGCAGACTTTATGATTGGCATTTTTATTCGATTAATATAATAATTAGCGGTGAGATTCTATCCAGTTAAAGCCCGCAAGTCAATGAAACAATTAGTGCTCGCATCAGCTAGTCCCCGTAGAAAAGAACTCCTCGAAGAATTAGGATTTGAATTTATGGTTCATCCGAGTGATTTTGAGGAAAAGGACACACACCTGACGCCGGAGGAACTGGTTACTCACAACGCTCTCGGAAAAGCCCAGGACGTGGCTCGCCATTACAGAAACGCTCTTATAATCGGAGTGGATACCGTTGGTGCATTCCAAGATCATATTTTGAACAAACCGCAGAACCGCAAAGATGCAAAAAGAATCCTTAGACTTATTAGCAACACAACTCACAAAGTCATTTCCGGAATTTGCGTGATGGATTCGGATAAAAAGCGTGCCATTACTGCTGTGGAAACCACTCTCATAACCATCGATCGCCTGGAAGACGCAGAAATCGATGCATATATTCGTTCGGGGGAAGGGGAGGACAAGGCTGCAAGTTATGCGATCCAAGGGCTGGGATCTCTTTTTGTAAAGAAAATTGAGGGGGATTATTTCAATGTTGTGGGGCTGCCTATTTATCGTTTGAGAAAACTTCTGAAGAAAATGGGTGTAAAAAACGTACTTGACTATAGGGGCTAATCGTGATATTAAATACTTACATCGAAAGAATATTGGAGGGCGGAAAAAGATCGCGATTGCGGTCTTTTTCTCTATCTGTTAGTATAGATTTAGCATAAAATTATAACCTCAAAACTATGTTTAAAGGCTTAAAAGCACTACTTGCAGGACTTTTGGCGGGAGTTGGTCTCGGAGTTCTATTCTCACCAAAAAAAGGTAAAGATGTCCGTAAATCTATTAAAAGCGAAGTGGATGAAGGAGGTACAGGACTGGGAGCAATCAAAGACACAATTGTGGATATGGGCAAAGATATTGGTGAAACTTGCAAAGAATGCTATGAAGAGGTAAGTGATAGTGACGAATACAAAGAAGGGACTGGTAAACTCAAGAAATACGCAAAAAATGCGAAAAAAGAGGCCACTAAGGCATACAAAAAGCACGTGCCAGTGAAGACTCGCAATAAGATTAAAAAGGTTGTTAAAAAAGTTAAAAAGAAGCTAAAAGAATGAATTCATCGATAGCTATTCTCGGCCCGGCTCACACCTTCTCTGAAATGGCCGCGAACAAATATGACAAAAAAAAGAATAAGTATTATGCAACTACAATTGACGAAGTTTTTGAGCTGGTTGAAAAAGGTCGGGTCGAAAAGGGGATTGTTCCGATAGAAAATAAGTTGGAAGGAACGATCAGAGAAACCTTGGACAACTTGTTCGAAAAAAATGTGAGGATTTTGGAGGAAATAAATATCCCGATAAACCATTGTTTGATAATTCTCCCACGCGCAAAAGCCTCTGATGTAAAGACGATATATTCTCATCCTCAGGCACTAAGACAGTGCAAAAAGTTTCTGAAAAAGAATTTCCCGAAAGCAACATTACTAAGCACTGCCTCAACGGCATTTGCCATAGAAAAAATCATCACAAAAAATGATAAAACCTGCTCGGCAATAGCTCCAAAAATAGCGGCGGAAAAGGGAAAATTAAAGGTTCTTAAAGAAAACATAGAAGATGGCAAAGACAATTCAACAACGTTTATAGTAGTCCAAAAAGGTCGCCCAACTGCTAAGTCTATCTCTAAAGCTGTACAAAAAAATTGCACAAAAACCTCAATTGCATTCCACTTCGACAAAGACTCGCCAGGCTCACTCTTCATGGTCTTCAAAGACTTCGCCGACGCCAAAATCAACATGACCAAAATCGAATCCCGCCCAACCCAGGCCAGCCTAGGAGACTACATTTTCTACCTCGACTTCGAAGGTTGCCTCTCCGAACCGAAAATCGCGCAAACTCTCAAAAAAGTGGAAAAGAAAGTGGCAAAAATGAAGGTGTTGGGAAGTTATTGATTTGGGATTTTACCTTAGCCCCTTCATCATCTCAACCTTCTTATCAATCAACTCCTTTGTCCCAATATCTTTTCTGTGGAATACAGGGCCTTTCACTGAGCCAACAGCACTTTCAGCAAGCCTTTCGGCCTCCTCAATAGTGTCCGCAACTCCAACAAAAGCCACAGCCCGACTCCCGCTCAAATACAAACCATCGTCTCGTTTATCAACAGAAGCATAATAAGCATGAACACCCTCGGGAATTTCACCAACTTCAATTTTTTCACCCTTAAGAGGTTTATCAGGATAACCATCCGGGACTACGTACTTGCAAACAGTAGCCTTTTTCTCGAATTCAACTGTAACCTGATCCAAAGTTTTGTTAATAATTCCTTCACAAATATCCACAAAATCCGACCGCAACAAAGCCAAAACATTCATCGCCTCGGGATCTCCCAGACGGGCATTGTATTCAATCAAGCGAACGCCTTTAGCGGTAGCAATAAAACCACCATACATCACACCCTTATAATAAACGCCGGTATCTTCGAACAAAGCTTTCAAAACTTTTTTATTCATATCACTAGCCTCGTTGATGTCGTGTAAGGTCAGAAACGGCAAACCATGGTCTGTGTCAGAATAAGTTCCCATTCCACCAGTATTCGGACCAGAATCGCCCTCATACGCCCTCTTGTGATCCTGTACAACCGGCATATCAACCGCAAAAGTTCCATCACAGAAACTCATCAGGCTAAATTCCTGACCAATCAGCTTTTCCTCGACAACCACGCGTCCGCTTTCCACTAGACATTCACGGGCATACTCAAGCCCTTCGGAAATTCCATTCAAATGATCCCCGCTAACCTTCACACCCTTTCCACCCTTCAAACCATCCGCTTTCACAACATAATCATCTCCTAATTCTAAAAAGAAATCCTCGAGCCCATCTTCGTTATAAAAAACTTTGAAAGCAGGATTTCCGGGAATCTGATATTTCTCGAGAAGATCACGGGTATAAGATTTCGAAGATTCCAGACGGCCAACTGTAGCCAATGGGGAAGCACTATGAATTTCAAGCTCAAGAAGCATGTCCACAATTCCAGCTTCAATTGGGGCCTCCGGCCCCACCACCGCAAAATCCGGCCGTATACGCGAAGCAAATTCACCGATAGCGTCCTTATCGCAAACATCTGCCACCAAATATTCCTCAGCAAGCTCTTTGATTCCCGGATTCACAGCCCCACCCACTACATACAGCTTCACATGATGCCGACTCCGAACCAAAGCTTCAGCCATAATATGCTCACGGGCCCCATTCCCAATAAGTAAAACTTTTTTCCCCGGTTTTCCTGACATACCCATGATTAAACTAAATTAAGTTGTTGATCTTGATCAGATCTTTCATCCAAAGATGCGCAAACGCGAGAGGTCGATCGATCGGTCGCATGGGCCAACAATTCTTTTTCAGTAATTCCGGTTTTATATTTGCCATCAGCACAAGCCATACACATGTCTTTCATATTCTTGTTCCCTTTTATACAAGAGGTGAATACATCATTTACACTTGAATAGAACAATTTATCAGCGCCAATAGATTTGCAGATCTCATCAATAGACATATCGCCTGCAATCAGCTCTTCTATTGTTGGAATATCGACTCCATAAGGGCATGTGTGTTTGACCGGAGGATAGTATGAGGAGAAATAGATCTTTTCAGCCCCTGAATCTCGAACCATTTGAACAATTCTACGAGAAGTATTTCCACGAACGATACTGTCGTCGACTAGGAGAATCTTTTTTCCCTTGATCTCGAGTTTCATTGGATTCAATTTGTATTTGATAGATTTTATCCTAATTTTTTGTCCCGGCATTATAAAGGTCCGACCAATATATCGATTTTTCACCAATCCTTCGCTATATCTGAGACCCAATTCCTCAGCAATGGCAAGAGCCGCAGTTCTGGACGAATCCGGAACCGGCATAACAACATCAATATCTAGTTTTGCCTTCTTGATTTGTGCAGCTAATTTTCGCCCCATTCTTACTCTGGATTTATATACAGAAATATCATCCAAAATAGAATCTGGACGAGCAAAGTAAACGTATTCGAAAATACATGGAACGTGAGTTTTTTTCACAAGTCTCTTTCTGTAAACTTTTCTGTCTTTTTCATCAATGAAAACAGCTTCACCCGGACCAACGTCCCCAACCAGTTCAAATCCAAGAATGTCCAGAGTCACGGACTCAGAAGCGAAAATATAATCGGTTGTTATACCGGTTGATCTCTTTCCCATTAAGAGAGGGCGAACACCATGTGGATCTCGGAAAGCAAGCATTCCTTGTTTTGCAATATAGGCAACGGCACTATATGAACCTTTGGCTCTGTCGTAGACACTTTTGACCGCCTTCCATACATGCTCGGCTTTTAGATGATCAGGATTTTGCTTGGTCAAAGCTTTGGTCAATATATTTAAAAGAACCTCTGCATCACAATCACTATTTACAAGTCTATGATCCTTTGTGAAAATTTCTTCTCTTAATTCAGGAGAATTATAAACATTTCCATTATGCGCAAGAACCACACCAAAAGGTGCCGGACCGAGAAACGGTTGAACATCTTCCAGAACATTATTTCCGATGGTCGGATAACGAGTGTGACCAACAGCGGCATAACCTTGAAGACGCGTCATATGACGTGTATGAAAAACGTCACGGACAAGACCAAAATCTTTTCGAGTATGGAATCGTCCATCAAAAGTAATAATACCGGCCGCATCTTGTCCACGATGCTGCAATGTTACAAGAGCATCGTACATATCTTGAGCGACATAATCGTGTCCTAAAATTCCTACAACTCCGCACATATTTTTAAGGGTTTAAGTTATTTAAACGTTTCGCAGCCGTAACAGTATTTTCCATAAGACAAGCCACTGTCATCGGTCCGGCTCCACCGGGAACGGGAGTAATAAGAGAAGCCTTCTTTGAAACATTTTCAAAATCAACATCTCCGACAAGTCGACCATCATCCAATCTATTAACACCTATATCTACAATCACTGCTCCATCCTTTACCATATCTTCCGTAATCAAATTAGGTTTTCCAACAGCCACACACAGAATATCGGCACGTCTTGTATGAGAAGCCAGATCTTTTGTGTGAACATGGCAAACAGTAACAGTAGCATCACGGTTTAGAAGCATCGCAGCCAGAGGCTTTCCCACAATATTACTATGTCCAACAACTACAACATCCTTACCTTTAACATCTATTTTATAATGCTCCAATAATCTGATAACTCCAAGAGGAGTGCATGGAGCCAAATCCTCAAAATCAGCACTGATAAACATTTTCCCGAGGTTGTAAGCGGTGAAACCATCCACATCTTTTTTTGGGTCAATAGCTCGAATCACATCCGGTGCAAATACTTGCTTCGGAAGAGGAAGTTGGACCAAAATTCCATGAACTTTATCATCTGCATTCAATTCGTTTATTTTATCAATCAAGACTTCGGTAGTAACAGATTCTTCATAATCAAACTGTTCCCATTCGATACCGGTCGTGTTGCAGGCCTTCTGTTTTTGTCTAATGTAAGACAAAGAAGCAGGGTCCTTTCCAACCAATATCACAACAAGTTTCGGATGAATATGATCAAAATGCAACCGCGATACATCACCTTTTAACTTTAATAGAATTTCTTTTGATACCTTTCTGCCGTCCATAAGTTCCATGAATTCATAATATCTTATCCTAAGAAATCGTCAACCATATCCCATATCAATTTTGCAGTATCTTCAATCTTTTCTTGTAATTGAACCCTCTTCCAACCGTACTTGTTGGCAAGTTCAGAATGAACTTCCGTGCATTTCCGAATCAAATCATCATTTTGCTCGTGGACATGAACATCTTCTTTTGCCGAAACATCTCGAGTGCCTTCCATCATAATTGCCAGGTCTTCTTTGATTAGTCGCGAATTCACAGTCTCCAGCCACTCTGTATCCAAACCCTTCGCAGTTCCCCAGGCAATCCCGGTCCCAATATAATCTTCAGCAACCACAATATATTCTTCATCTAGATACTGCTGAAGCTTTGGCTGGAATTGATATCTGTTTAGAACAAACCAAAATTGAAGTTCGTCTTCCGGAATATTTTGCCCCTTTTCTCCACGCAAAACCTGATCTATGAATTTCCCGCTCGGCTCAACATCGTAGACGGGGTATTTCACATATACAGACTTGTGCCCTGCAGATTTCAGCCTTTCCACAAGCTTTTTTGCATGGGTTGTCTTCCCAATATTATTAATTCCATAAATTGTAATAAATTTTCCTGCCATATTAATTATTATCAGTACTACCAAACCCACCCCGGCTTTCAGAAGAAATTTCGTCCATTTCCTCCCATTCAAACTTATCAATCCGAACAAAAACTCCCTGCGCAATCTTTTCTCCCCGGGGAATTTCTACAGATTCATCAGTAAAATTATAAACCAAAACTTTTATTTCATCTTCCGGCCCGCAATAATCATGATCAATAATCCCAAACCCGTGCGGGGGAGTGAGCCCCTTCTTTCCGGGAGTACTTGAACGAGATGCAACGACCAACATATACTTTGGAGGCACTTCCACAATCAAATTTGAAGGGATCATAGAAATTTCCTTTGGTGGAATGGTGACCGCCTCGCGAGCGGCTATATCAAAGCCGACAGAGCCTCCAGTTTCATAAATTGGAAGCGGGATGGATTTATCAATACGTTTGATTCGAACTTTCATGTACAATAGGATAAATTATATCCCGCTGTCTAACAATACAAAGTGAATATTTTCAAGAAAACCGTACGTTTGGTGTTTAATTGGGCTGTCACTGCCGCCTCTACCGACGCTCCCTCTAAAAACCCAGACAAAAAAATAGATTTCGCGATCGGCGGCCAAGCCGTGATCGAAGGAGTTATGATGCGTTCGCCAAACAACATAACGATCGCAGTACGCAAACTTTCAGGCAAAGTAAAAGTGGACAAACGCCCGTACAAAACACTCACCCAAAGATACAAGTGGCTCAACGTCCCGATTCTAAGAGGCGTAATCAACCTATTCGAAATGATGGTCGTCGGAACCAAAGCAATCAACTTCTCCGCTACAGAATCACTAGACGAAGAGCCGGAAGATGCCCAAAAAGAACAAACAAAGTGGGGAAAAGCACTCGAAATAGGAGTATTCATTCTCTCTCTCATTTTCGCCCTTGCTCTGAGCTTGTTTTTATTCAAATTCATCCCACTGGGCTTAACAACCATCCTCGAATCCCAGTCTTCATTCATCCAAGAAAACTACATGGTCTTCAACCTAATCGACGGACTGATAAAAACCGGAATTTTCCTTTCATACATTTTCCTGCTCTCGCTCATCCCAAGTTTCAGAAGAGTATTTGAATATCATGGAGCAGAACACAAATCCATTTTTACATACGAAAAAAAACTGCCACTTGACCCGGAACACGCAAAAAAACAAACTCGATTCCATCCAAGATGCGGAACCAGTTTCATTCTCATAGTTTTCGTAACCTCAATAATTGTTTACACATTCGTACCAAAACAGGACGCATTCCTCGCCAACCTCGCACTCAGAATCACATTCCTCCCAATAATCGCTGGATTGTCATATGAATACCTCAAACTCAGCGCCAAATATGTAAACAACAAATTCGTAAAAGCACTCGTGGCCCCGGGTCTTTGGTTCCAAAGACTCACAACAAAAGAGCCTGACGACCGCCAGCTCGAAATAGGACTCGAATCACTAAAGACCGCACTAGAGATGGAGAGAACCGCCTAAGCACTACCTCGCCGCAGCAACCGCATCTTTTACATCCACTTTCACTCCCGGCCCCATCGAAGTGGTCAGAGTCAAACTTTTCATATAAATTCCTTTCGTAGACGATGGTTTTTCATCCATTACAGCTTTTACGATCGCCAACAAATTCTCCTTCAGCTTCGCATTGTCAAAACTTACTTTTCCAAAAATATTGTGAAGATTCGAATTTTTATCGATACGAACTTCAACTTTACCTTTCTTCAAAGCCTCAACAGTTTTTGCAATATCGGGAGTAACCGTACCCGCCTTCGGGTTTGGCATTAAACGTTTTTGACCAAGAGTTTTAGCAATTTTTCCTAGCAATTTCATCTGATCAGGCGCGGCAACAGCCACGTCAAAGTCCAGCCATCCACCCTCAATTTTTTCGATTAACTCCTCAGTTCCGGCTTCAACAGCGCCCGCAGCCTTCGCTTCCTTCACCAAATCATCACCAACAAAAGCAACAACTCGCACATCCTTACCTGTCCCGTTTGGTAACGCAACAGAAGTACGAATGTTTTCCTCAGCCTGTGTTGGATCTAGGCCCATATTAAAATGAACTTCACAACTTGAATCGAATTTGGTTGTTGATGTTTTTTTCAGAAGTTCAATTGCCTCATCAACAATGTAATGAGTTTCTTCGTCGACCAGCTTCGCAGCTTCGACGTACTTTTTGCCATGTTTAGACATAATTTTTATGGTTACGTGGTTCAAATGGTTCCGCCGCCCGACAATCGAGGGCAAAACCTCCCACAAATAAATTATTTTTCAAATTATCCTTCAAATTTCACACCCATACTTCTCGCTGTCCCGGCAATAATTTTTACCGCCTGATCCATATCATGCGCATTCAGATCCTCCCACTTAGTTTTCGCTATTTCTTCACATTGAGAACGGGTGATAGTTCCAACCTTATCCTTGTGAGGAGCGGCAGAACCACTCTTCAATTTTAGAGCTTGTTTGATCAATATAGCCGCAGGTGGACTCTTTTTTATAAATGTAAAACTCCTATCTTCATAGATAGTTATTTCTACTGGGACAATAGTTTCCCCCATATCCTTGGTTTCGTTGTTGAACTGGGAGCAAAAATCCTGAATTTGAATTCCGTGCGGTCCTAGTGCGGTACCAACCGGAGGAGCAGGATTTGCCTTCCCCGCAGGAACTTGCAACTTAACAACTGTCTTTATTGCTTTTGCCATAATTAAATTTTGATTACTCAAATAATATGAGTGCGTAACAGTAGCATTCTATTTATATAATGCGAAAAGTCAATTAAAACTCGTAATCAATCAAAGTAATAAGATTTTTAATCTGAGAATGATAATCTTTTGGATAAGAAAAACCATAAAGCACGGCACCCATTCTCACAGTCAAAAACGCAACTTCGGATCTCCGAGAGTCATTCATATAGAAAGCTTCATCACCATAATCACTTGTCTCATTTACCTCAATATCAAGCCCCGCGGTCGCTCTCATTTTCAAAACCTCAAAAACTTCACTCACAGAGCTCAAACCTCCCACCTGGAAAACATAAACCTTCGCGAACAATGAATCTTCTGTCCGAATAGCATATTTCGAAACTTCCACATCAGGCAGATCATCCAAGTAAATTGTTTTGTACAAATACCCGTCATGAGCTTCATTTTCCAAATAAGCACCTGCAAAACCGGCACTCTTTATCATATCTTCACGAATAAAAACATTAGTCGAAAACGACACAAAATTATCATCCTCAAAGTCGGAAATATCGCTTTCTGTCGCGACATAAGTAGGAGTAGGATCCGACGGCACTTCCAAAAGGGAGTCGTCAAAAGTCTCCTCGGGAACTCGAAGCAGGTCCTCGGTGCTATCATTCAAACTTATCTCCTCATATTCCATATCCGGATAATTCGAATCCGGGATCTTGCTGAAATCCACATCCGCGCCAAGCACATTCGCCTGCCCACTCGCCAAATCAAGAGAATAGGGAAGGTCTAACGCCATCTCGTCAGTACCGGTATCTTTCTTGAACCGCGGCAGATAGTCATTTACAACCACTTCCGACAAAACAACCACGATAATAACCGTCAAAATTACTGTAAATACTGTGAATCTTTTCATGAAAGAACGAGTGAGAAATATTTCTACATAAGATTAAGAGAAATAGTGGGAAAATGCAAGAATCAAATCCCTACTTTTTCTTAACCTGCATGAAATCAAGCTCAACAGGGGTCTCACGACCGAAGATTGTAATAAGAACTTTTACCTTACCTTTTTCCTCATCAATAGTATTGATAATTCCCTCATAATTCGCGAAAGGACCATCCAAAACAACCACATTATCATCGATACTAAAGTCAATTTTGAACTTTGGCTCAGCTTGTCCCATATGCCTCTTTATCACTTTGAATTCCTCAGGAGAAACAGGAACCGGAATAGTTCCACTTCCCACAAATCCGGTCACATTCGGAGTATTTCGAACCACATACCACGAGTCGTCATTTACCTGCATATCTACCAAAACATAACCGGGGAAAATACGCTTTTCCTCAGTCACAGGCTCACCTTTTTTAATAACAATTTGGGTTTCCTTCGGCACAACCACATCAAAAATAAGATCTTGCATTCCAAGAGATTCAATCCTCTGCAAAAGTGCTTCACGTACAGCATCTTCATACCCGGAATAAGTATGAATTGCATACCAATGTCGACCTGTACCTGCTACTTGTCTTGACATTAATTATCTAAGATTAAGTAAATAGTTGTAAAAGAGATTGAATATATAATCGAAAGCACCCAAAAGGGCCGCAATGATTACACAGAAAATCAAAACGATAATTGTCAACCGAACTGCTTGATTTTTTGTAGGCCAAGTGACCTTTGTTAGCTCTTCAAGGCTCTTTTTTATGTAATTTACTAATACGTTGTTTTTCATTTTATAGATAAGTTTAAAAATCCTCGGGACGCGCCAAATATAACACCCTTACTCTGGAAAAAGCAAGAAAAAGTGAGAAACCGCCCAGGATCACTTAAGGACCCTGTCAAAAAATTGGCGGGTATTTCTACTATGGCTTTGTTATACGGAAAGTTTGGCGAAAATCCCCAGGGATCCCGTTATAGTAATTTTTGCAAATAGACCAAGTTGTCATACTAATTTTTGATTGTTTGATTGCACTTGTTTTTGTAAGGCAAAAATTCTATAAAGGAATTTACGGGCGATAGCTATTAAGCAGGTATAATAATGGTGTCCTTCTGCTCGTTTTTTGTCGTAATAGGCCTTGTAATAGCTATTATTCATCATTAACGCCCATGCAGTTTGAAACAGCTTCTTGCGTAAAAAAGAGTCGCCTCTTTTTGAAAGACGTCTTTTCCCATGAATAGAACTTCCGCTTTCCCTGACATTCAAATCTAAGCCTGCAAATGCCACCATTTGGTCACGAGAGCCAAATATTTTATTTCCCATTAGCGCAGATATTATGGCTGCATTTTTCATGGAAACTCCAGGCATTTCAGCCAAAAGTTCTACCAAGGGATCATATTGATGATCTACAATTTTCTGATTCAGTTGCTCGATTTCTTTTTCAATACTCTTAAGAATATGTCTTGAACCTTCCTGCCTAGTTACCTCCAAACCCAATACGGAAGCGGTTTCTTCAATATCTCTGATGCTACCTGCAAGTTTTTGTCTAACATGTTCAAGTTTTTTAAGCATGGTAATTCTTTGCTTTTGAGCAAACTGTTCTTTTGTTTCTTCAAACGGAACAAGCTTTTCCATGATCCCCATGTCTGCAAGAATTTTTGCATCCACAGAATCGGTTTTGGTTTTCCGAACCTTTGCTTTATGATATTTTTTGGTTAGGATTCCATTGATGACTTTTACACCACGAAAGTGAGTGTCTCTCAAAGTCATTGCAAACAACAGATGGTATCCACCCGTTGATTCGAGAACGAGAGGTGTTTCCCTCGAAACATCTCTTGTTCTTAAATACGAGATACATTTCTTTGCTCCTTTTGCATCATTGCAAAATACCTTTTCTGCATACGTTCCGTCCTGATGACGGAGTGCGATATGGCAAGTCTTCTTGCTCACATCTATCCCCACTGCTGTTGTCATAGTACATGGGTTATGAAATATAGATGAGGACATCTCCTTAGAGCAAAATAGTTTGTTATTGTCACTCAAAGCTGATCACTCAGCCCGGTGGAACCCGTTGAATTGGCCCATTATGGAGATGTGTCGGAAAAGGGGTAGTATCCCTCGAGTCACTCATTCTTTCATGGAAAGAAGGTGTATTTTTTAATCCACTTCTTTTCCGACACCCTTTCCTCAGATTGATCTTACCTAAATGAAAGGTTCCGGGCACTATACTATTTGTTTATTTGGAGCAGGATTTTAGCCACTTGTAGGGCTCTTTAAACTCCGTGGGTAAAAATATTGGTAAGAATTGAAAATGGTAAAAGACAAAACATGAGTCTTTTAGCAAATCTTTCCACGTTGCGGATACCACAATGCAGCCGTTTCATGGTTTCGAAACGACTGTGTAAAGCTTCGGTCATAGCATTGGTTGTTTTTGATATGTAATAATTCAAAATATGTTCTTTTCTTCTTTTCAAAGTTTTTGCAAGATCTTCCATTTCGCCAATACCAGATTGTTCGCATAACCAAACCACCTTTCGGAGTTGAGACTCTCCTTTCTTCCAATTCTTTTTATGATAAATCTTTCTGAGTTGTTGAACAATTTTCCAAGCGACTTTCACTTCGGGAAAGGTTTCAAAACATGGCTGAAGTTTTTGAAATTCATCATTTGTTAGCTGATATGCAGACTTCATTAATATTTTTTTCACGTCAAACTTCTTTCTATGAATCGTTTGTAAGGTGGTTCGCACTGACTGCATTAGCTTCAACCCCAAGCAATTACGTGATAGTGGTCTATGACAATTTTGGCATTGGGGAAGCATTCTTTAGCCACATTGATGTAGAAATTATCCATATCTGTACAAACTTCTTTCACGGCTAATCTGTCTTTTTCGGGGATTTCCAAGAGTTTTTTTTAAGCTGTTTTTGGCTCAAATTTGGGAGTACACAAATAGATTTTCCTTTGTCCAAATTTGCCAGATGATGTACCAAGCTGCCTTTTCTGACACCTTTTCCGTCTAAACCAACTCTGGTAATGCCTTTTTCCCATTCAAGTTGTATTTCCAGATTATCTAGCAACTTCATCGGAAACATTCCACTCATCTGCCTCTTGTGACCGCTTCCACTGTAGTTATCTCTCTGAAGCTCTCTGAGCGTGTGTAAACGGAAAGTGTTGGTCGTACGTTTGCCCTTTCCAACATCAGGGAGCTTTTCCCAACGACGAGTTCCTTTGAAAGCGAATCTGTGTTGAGTTACCACTAATACTATTCTTGTGTTTTCAAGCATCATATGAGGAAGAATACGAACTCTACTTTCTACGATTTTCCTTGAATATAGCCCTTTGAACCACATTCCTCTTTTTCGAACGTGGCAATGAACATGTATCTCATGAATGTTTTCTTTGACTTCATTTACAACATACTCTTTCAATTTGAAGCTTTTTGAGAGATATTTTGTGTTGCGCATAGTTGTTTTGGTTAGTGAAATACTCAATCCAATTATGCGCACTTTTTTTTATTTCCCAATTGTCATTTGGCAAAATTGACCATCTCCCTTCCCTTAGCTAAAAATTAACAAAAAGTTTACCCACGGAGTTTAAAGAGCCCACTTGTAGTTGATTTTTGTGTGTAATGTGTTGTAGTTTGCATCTTACTAGATAAGAAACGGATTTGATCGATCTTTGACAATCTGACTCTTTGCCTTTGGAAAAGGTGGGGAGTGGTATGGAAAACGAAACCAGAAAACATGTCGGCGTTAATAGCGTCGCAAACCGAACACGAGAGGAAGAGAAAAATGAAAAGGACACTGATTCAGTTGGCTGTGGTGATAGTGGCAGTGCTGCTTTCCGTCGGGTCGTCTAGAAAACACTCGAGCCATCCAACGCGAGGTAATCGACGCGATGCCGATCCTGGCTTGCAGTGCAAAAAAGGAGACCTCCAAGCCTGCATTGCCTTGGGGAAGCTGCTCTTCAAAGCTGAACGCTACAAGCTGGCGTACTCTCACTTAACCACCGGATGTTTAAATCAAGATGCAGTGAGCTGCAGACATCTGGGGTCCATGTGGAGGAATGGGGATGGTGTACGAGAAGATCCGAACCAAGCTCTGAAGTATTACCGACTTGCCTGTATGCATAATGACGGTGATGGCTGTTGCTATGCCGGTGAAATCTTGAGAGATTGGCTTGGTGGGGAGAACAACGCGAAGCTTGCGATGCAATTCTTTCGGAAAGGTTGCGATCTGGGCGAGAGGATCTCATGCAATTATCTCAGCGACCCTGAAGAAGCTAAAGCTACTACTGCCATGGATATATGTGCGAGCGGGTATGTTCGTAAGGCACATAGGCTTGCGTCTAAGTCTCTGTTCTGGTTTTTCCGTTACTATTCCTATCCCTATCGCGGGATTTGTTCTGCTTACAGTCAGAAAGATAATCCAGCCATAGAAAGAAGGATTCAGAGGGCACAGGCGGAAGTTCTTGAGATAGCAAAAGCGACTTGCTTGAACTTGCCGGCAAGCACGATCACAAAGGGGATCTATCGCATATTCGATCATCTCGGTCGTTGTGTTGCTGGACTGAGAGAACACCCCGAGACCATTAAGAAATTAAGGGCTATCGGAAACAGGTATTGGAAAATGGTGTGGCGTGAATGTAGGCGACTTCCATTCCCTCGTACTGATCTCAAACAAATATTTAATGCACGTGGTGCACATAATTCATGCAAAAAAGCACTCAATTTCTTTGAAAAGAAACCAGTGGCAGTGAAGCTTTATCTTTTGTATTCAAAGAGGCTTAGCATACTAAGAGCTCGATATACGAGTCTGAAAAAGCGGCAATTTATGGCGGAATACAATCGCGCTATAATTTCTAATAACAGGACACGTACTCACTCTCCGGCGACCTATCGTTGTTTTTGGAGATGTTGTGCTTTTGGATGCTCAAAGCCTCGCGGTTACGCAACAGTTCGAGCTACATCGTCAACATATGCCTGGCGTAAGGCTAGAAGGATATTCAATTTTCCCACACTTTATACCTGCAAAAACCAGTATGGGAGAACTGGGACGCCAAAAGTAAAGTGTAGAAGACTTTGACTTTCTCCCCTCCCCGTGACCAGCTACTCATTTTCATAGAGAAAGGAGGTAGATTGAGGTAGTCTGTCCTTGTTGAGGGGTATGCGATCGTAGTGATGTGAGAGTTTGCATCCGCTATGATCCGTCGTTCGAATCCTAAAATTATCTTAGTTAGAGTAGCGTTAAGCAACCTCTGTTGAGAAGTTGCGAAATGTTCGATCTATACTCGGCTTAAAGTTCTTTTATAATTGCCTTAATCGGTTGATTGTGAAGAATGGAGAGTCGAGTTTTTTTATGTGCAAATTTATCCTCTATTTTCTCAATCCTTCAAAATATTTACCAACACTTCTTTTAACATGGTTCAACAATATTCCTCCGGGTGCGGTTGGGCGATTTTCCATTATGCTTTCTTCCCTTGCTCTTCTCATTCTTCTTGCGAGTGCCAAAAGCATTAGGCCGATGAACGCGAGCTCTCCTGCAGGTAGTTTGTCTCCCGAAGTGCTGCATCCTTCTCCACAGCCCGGTTTGCTTGGTGGTGTTGTTCCTGCGTCGACTCCGCCG
>JBDRIE010000035.1:0-23965 GCA_043816165.1 Nitrospirota bacterium
TTGGACGGCTGTGCGAATATCTTCAGGGACGCTTGAAAGGTTGGAGAGTAATTCTACGACCGATTTTTCTGTCAGTTCGGGATGAGTTTCGAGGGCTGCGTTTAATTTATCGGTGTATGCCTGATGGTGTTTGTCGTGGTGAATTTCAACTGTTTTTGCATCTAAATGCGGTTCCAGAGCGTCATATCCGTAGGGCAGAGGTGGTAATTTGTGTACCATATTAAATTTGGTTAAGGGCTTTTAATGTGAGTTTTGCTGTGTTTTCCCAGGTGAAATTGGAAGCGAATTCTTTTGACCTGGGAGCGTTCTTGAAATTTTTGAGGTGGGATTTTAGGGTTTCTTTGTCTTTTGGGTCGAACATTAGTGCGTGATTTGAGTAGAGTTTGGAGAGTGAGCCACCGGTTGAACAGATCACCGGAATTCCATAACTCATTGCTTCCAGGGGAGGGAGGCCGAAGCCTTCATAGATTGATGGATATACAAATGCGTCCGCGTGAGCGTAGAGGGAGGCTTTTTCTTGTTCTGATATATTGGTTCGTAGAATGATTTTTGGATTTTTAGCTTTTTCGAGAATGCGCGAATTTTTCCATCCTTTTGTGCCTGCCAGAACCAGTTTTTGCGGCAGGTCGAGTTCGAGAAATGCATCGATGAGCATTTCCAGGTTTTTTCGCGGTTCGATTGTTCCGAGGTAGAGGATATATGGTTCGCTGAAATATGGTTTTACGTTGGTTTGCGGTTTATCTACTCCCAGTGGCGTTATGGTTATTTTTGCGTTGGTTTTGTAGAGTTTTTGAATGTCATTTTTGGTGGTTTTTGATGAAGTGAGAATGAGATCGGCGTTTTTTAGGGTTTTTCCTAAGAGGAGTTTATGAATAATTTTTCCTCGGTGTGTGTGGAATTGTGGAAAAAGAATTGGGGTGAGGTCGTGGATTGTGACTATTCGTTTGATTTCCGGTGGGATGTTGAAAGGGCCGATGTGGCACGGTTGCCAAACAGCATCTGATTTTATTTTTTTGATTAGTTTTGGAATTTTGTGAAATCTGCGGATGGTTTCGGTGCCTGGTCCTTTGGTTTGAGGGACGATGTAGTGTTCTTTATCGTTGAAAAATAGGTTTTCTTGGCAGTGGATAAATGAATATTTGTTCTTATTATCAATTTTTAGAAGATTTTCTATCAGATTTTTTAGATAGTAATGAACTCCGGCATTTTGGTTGTCGATTGCGTCTGCAAGAATCGTGATGTGCATGAGTTTATTGTAGGCTTTTAGCTTTTTTATGCAAATTTAACATGATATAATCGTGCCACTTTAAGCCTAGATATGATTGATGGAGTAAAAGTTAAAAAATTGGTGAAGCATGTTGATGATCGTGGATTTTTCGTGGAAGTTTTGCGTGATGATGAGGACTTGATGAGCAAATTTGGGCAGAGTTCGTATACTGAGACTCATCCGGGTGTAATCAAAGCGTTTCATTGGCATAAAAAGCAGGATGATTTGTGGTTTGTTTCCAGAGGGATGGCGCAAGTTGTTCTTCATGATTTGCGGGAAGATTCCGGGACCAAAGGTGAAACTCAAGTGATTTTTGCCGGGGCGGACAATCCGGTTTTGATACTTATTCCACAAGGAGTTGCTCATGGCTACAAGGTGCTTGGAAGTGAGCCTGTTGGGCTTTTTTATCATACGACTAAGTCTTATGATTCTGAGGCTCCGGATGAGGAGAGGATTGATTTTGATGATCCGAGCATAGGGTTTGATTGGGACACAAAGAATCGTTAACTTTTTATTATGAAACTTTTAGTAACAGGTGGGGCGGGGTTTATAGGTTCGAATTTTATTCGATATATTTTACGGAAATATCCGAATTACGAGATTGTGAATTTGGATAAGCTGACTTATGCCGGGAATTTGGATAATTTGAAAGATGTTGAGGGTGATGATAGGTATGAATTTGTGAAAGGTGATATTTGTGATGAAAAAATTGTGGATGAGGTTGTGGGCAGGGGAGTGGATGCTATTTTGAATTATGCGGCGGAGTCGCATGTGGATCGGTCTATTACCGGACCGAAGGATTTTATTATGACTGAAGTTATTGGAACTTATAATTTATTGGAGGCGGCGAAAAAGCATGGGGTAGCGAAGTATGTGCAGATAAGTACGGACGAGGTTTATGGTTCGATAGACGAGGGTGCGTTTACGGAGGAAACGCCTTATGCACCGAATAGTCCATATAGTGCGTCGAAGGCCGGCGGAGATCATCTTTGTCGGGCTTATCATGTAACTTATGGTATGCCGGTAGTTGTGACGCATTCTTGTAATGTTTACGGGCCTTATCAATACCCGGAGAAGATTATCCCGCTTTTTGCTACGAACATTCTGAGGGGCAAGAAGGTGCCGCTTTATGGTGATGGTAAAAACGTGAGGGAATGGTTATATACAGAAGATCATTGTCGAGCAATTGATGTGATTTTGCATGATGGAAAAGTTGGAGAGGTTTACAATATTGGTTCCGGGTATGAAATCTCGAATGTTGAACTTACAAAGATGGTTTTGGATGAACTTTCAGTTGGTGATGAGGCGATTGAGTATGTGGAAGATCGATTGGGGCATGATCGTCGTTATGCTATAGACTTTACTAAGTTGAAAAGTGAGCTTGGATGGGAGCCTGAGGTGGATTTTGGTGGAGGATTGGCTCGGACGGTGGAATGGTATAAGGAAAATGAGTGGTGGTGGAAAAAGTTGATTTAATATTTTTCCTAGCCTCTTGCCATCGCTTCTTGTTCTTCGATCATAGCTTTGATTCTCATTACACCGACGATTGTTGATCTTTCGGTTTCTGCAAGTTTCATTGTGATGAACTTGAGGGTTTCTTCGAGATCGGGGATGAGTTTGTATTCCAAAGCGTTTACACGACGTCTGGTTGTTTCGAGTTCTGCGGCTAATCTTTCTGCTTGTTTCTCTATTTCTGCGAGTTTGATTAGGAGCGGAAAGACGTCTTGGAATGCTGCAAGGGATATGTCGAGTTCTCCTGAAGTTTGGAGATAACCGTAGTTTAGGATGTCACCTTCTTGTTTGATGTCAAAGTATGGAATGTAGACTGACATCACGTTTTTTGTTCTTACTTCGAGTTCGACTTTTGCGCTTGGGTAAAGGAGTGCAGATTCTAGCATTTCAGGTAGCATCATTGATGAAGCGAACATGAAGTTTTTGAATGCTGACCCTAAGTTTTTCTCAACTTCTCGTCTTGATGCTTTTGCTTCACGGATAATTTCCATGAATTGTTTCATCAATCCGTCTTGTTTGTCTTTGAGTAGTTTATGTCCACGTTTGGCTGATTTGTGCCTCTTTTTGAGGTTCAACAGCTCCATTCGAGTTGGCTTCACATCCAATTTTGCCATGATTTATTTTTAAGTTATTTGTAAGAGTTGCTTCGCTAGTGTTGTTACTATAATTTTGAGTTAATGTCGGACGCGATGTTGGCGGCGATAATTTTTGGATCGCTTGATTGTGGTCTATTTTCAAGTATTTTTTGTGTGAATATTTCTACTACTGCTTTGTCGGTTCCCGCAATTACAATTGCTATTTGTCCTCTTATTCCTATTTCAATGAGTGCTGTAACCGGGTCTTCTGAATCAATGGCGGTCTGTAACAATTTTTGTCCTTCACGAACCTGTTGTTCGGTTGTTGGTTTGACGTCTAGTTTTGCCATTATTTTTTAGGTAAATATTTTTCAATATATTCATCTTTCACACGTTTTAATTCGTTTCTTGGTAGAGCGGCCATCATGTCCCAAGATAGGTTGAGTGTGTCTTCGATTGAACGATCGTCGTATTCTCCTTGTGTAATGAATCTATTTTCGAAATCTTTTGCAAATTTTAGGTATTGAAGATCAATGTCCGAAAGTGCTGATTCACCCAAGATTACCGCTAAATCTCTTACTTCAAGTCCACGTGCGAATGATGCGTACATTTGTCCGAATACACCTTCGTGATCTTCACGAGTAATTTTTCTTGCAGTAGGAGAAAGTCGTGATAACGAAGGGAGAACATTTATCGGTGGGTAAATCCCTTCACGGTGTAATTCACGGGAAAGTACGATTTGTCCTTCAGTAATATATCCTGTTAGATCCGGGATTGGGTGTGTGATGTCGTCTTCCGGCATAGTTAGAATAGGGATTTGTGTAATTGATCCTTTTTTCCCTTTGATACGTCCAGCTCGTTCGTAAAGTGTAGCAAGGTCGGTATATAGGTAACCCGGATAACCACGACGTCCCGGAACCTCTTTACGTGCGGCTGATACCTCACGCAACGCCTCACAATAGTTTGTAAGGTCAGTAAGAATTACAAGTACGTGCATTCCTTTTTCGAAGGCTAAGTATTCTGCCACGGTAAGTGCTAGACGTGGTGTTGCGATACGTTCTACCACCGGATTGGCAGCTGTGTTGATGAACATTACTGATCTGTTGATCGCTCCTGTTTTCTTAAATTCGTTTGTGAAGTATTCCGCTTCTTCGAATGTTACTCCCATCGCTCCAAAGATCACCGCTGTGTTTGATTCTTCTCCAACCACTTTACATTGTCGCGCGATTTGTGCCGCTACCTGGGCGTGGGGAAGACCCGCTCCTGAGAAGATTGGCAGTTTTTGTCCACGTACCAGTGTGTTCAAACAGTCGATTGTTGAGATTCCAGTTTGATAAAAATCGTTTGGGAAGTCTCTTGAGTATGGATTGATCGGTGCTCCGTTGATGTTCAATTTTTCTTCAGGAATAATTTCTGCTCCACCATCGATTGGTTTACCGGATCCTGAGAAAATTCGTCCGAGCATGTCCGGAGAAACACCAATTTCTAGAGGCTTACCTAAGAATTTGGCTTTTGTTCCTTCAGTTGAGATTCCACGTGGATTCTCGAACATCTGAACGAGCGCAGTATCTCTATTTACTTCAAGAACTTTACCCATTCGCTTTTCTCCGTTGGGAAGTAGCATTTCGACAAGTTCTTCGAATTTTATTCCTTCCACTCCTTCTACTAGAATCAGCGGTCCGGAGATGGACTTTAACGTTTTATATTCTTTTTGCATGATATATGTATGTTATTAATTGATTTTTGGGATAATGAGCTCGCTTTGCTCGCACTACCCTCGCCTTAGCTCGGGGCCGTGTCGCCTACGCTTCCGCTCCGGCTATACGGCTGCCATACTCTTGTATAGATTTGACTATCTCTTTTTCAAGGTCTTCATATTTTTCTAATTCTTCTTTTGGAATTTCTTTAGCTTTAACCACTTTTTCCATTACCGGAAGAGCTTTGAAGTCGTCGAATGAGAATCCTTCTTTGCTGATTAAAGGAAGGGTTTCATAGTAGACCGTCATGATCATTTTTAGGATCAAGTATTGTTTTTTGAGTGGCGTGAACGCGTCTTCTTTGTCGAATGCGTTTTGGAATAGGAAATCTTCACGTAGAGATTTTGCAACTTCCAATACTAACCTTTCTTTTGCAGAAAGGGCGTCCATTCCTACAAGTCTAACGATTTCTTCCAGTGAGGCTTCTTGTTGCAGAAGTCCCATTGCTTCACCTCTGATTTTTCCAAAGTCTTCATGGACTTCTTTTTTCCAGTAATCAGCGACATTGTCCATGTATAGTGAATAACTTGCCAGCCAGTTGATAGCTGGGAAGTGACGTTTGTAAGCCAGTTTTGCGTCCAGTCCCCAGAATACTTTTGTTACACGAAGTGTGTTTTGCGTAACCGGTTCGGAAAGGTCTCCACCCGGAGGAGATACCGCTCCGATTACTGTAACTGAACCTCTTCTTTTGTCTGATCCGAGACAAGTTACATAACCTGCTCTCTCGTAGAATTCTGCTGTTTTTGAACCAAGATAAGCAGGATATCCTTCTTCACCCGGCATTTCTTCAAGACGTCCTGACATTTCTCGGAGCGCTTCCGCCCATCTTGATGTTGAGTCCGCCATAAGTGCTACGTTGTATCCCATATCTCTATAATACTCAGCGATTGTAATACCTGTGTAAACTGATGCTTCACGAGCCGCTACCGGCATGTTTGAAGTGTTTGCAATCAGGATTGTACGTTTCATGAGTGGTTCTCCTGTGTTTGGATCTTCCAATTCCGGAAACTCTTGCAATACCTCTGTCATCTCGTTACCACGTTCTCCACAACCGATATAAACGATTACTTGAGCATCGCAGTATTTTGCCAATGATTGCTGTGTAACTGTTTTTCCGGCTCCGAATGGACCGGGAATACATCCCGCGCCACCTTTTGCGATAGGGAACATAGTATCAAGAATACGAGTTCCGGTTACCATTGGTGTTGTTGGTATGTCTTTTTTAGCCACAAGTCTTGGTTCACGAATTGACCATCTTTGAACTAATGTAATGTCGTGTGATTTTCCTTCGTCATCTTTTACTACCGCTACAACGTCTTCGAGTTTGAATGAACCGCTTTTGATTTCTTCTATTTCACCTCCTTTGACATGTGGTGGAACCATAATTTTGTGTGCGATAAGTGTGGTTTCTTGTACTTCACCCAAAATGTCTCCTGTTTCTACCTTGTCTCCTTTTGATGATGTCGGTTTAAATTCCCATGCTTTCTCGTAATCTAATCCTGGTACGTCAATACCACGTGTAATGTATGGACCTGCGGCCTGTTCGATAAGTTTTAGAGGCCTTTGGATTCCATCGTAGATTGATGTCAAAAGACCTGGGCCGAGTTCAACGGTCATAGTTTCTCCTGTCCGATAAACGGGATCTCCCGGACCTATTCCGACTGTTTCTTCGTAAACCTGTATAGAAGCTTCATCACCGTTCAATTCGATGATTTCTCCCATTAGTTTTTCGTCAGATACTCGTACTACCTCGTACATTTTTGCGTCTTTCATTCCGTTTGCTACTACTAATGGTCCTGAGACTTTAGTTATGATTCCTTTTTCCATGATATTTATTAGTTATTTATTGATATTATTTGTCACCAAAGATGTCGCTTCCTACTGCTTGTTCCACCATTTTCCCGATTCTTCTAAGGCTGTAACCTGTTGTGCCTTTAGTTCCGGGAACTGGGATGATTGCAGGGAGTGTATCTTGGCTAAGTTTTTTGTAATCTGAGTCTTCTATGCCGGTCATTAGGTCTTCGATAACGAAGATAATTGCATAGAGGGCGCGAGTTTCGCCTGTTTTTTCATCTGTAACTACTTCTTTTTTCAGTTCGTATAGGACTTTTACGGCTTCTTCTGTGCTCAGAGCGTTATAGGTCTTGAGACCCAGGGCTTTGAAACCTAGAATTGTGTCTTTTGGTCCTACTATTGCGATTTGATGTTTCATGCTTGTTTGTTAGAGAGAGATGCTTCGCTTTCGCTGCGCATCAGGCGTACAATTTACGTAATCTTTTTTGAATTTCTTCCGGTTCAATGTCGCTTAGTTTGTTTACCATAATCATTCTGATGATTAGGGCGTTATTCTTTTTTGCTAAGAAATATGCGATTAATGGTTCCGGTCCGAATGCTCGTAATTTTGCGAGTCTGATGTAGTCGATCAGATAATTTTCTATTTCTCTTTCCAGGTAAATGAATGTTTTTTCTTCTTTGTAATGTTTGTAACCTTCTTCGACTATTTTTGCATAGTCGGTTGGTCTCATGACTTCGGGGAAGTCTGCCAAATTGTGTTTATAGGCTTCCTGTAGTTTTGCATATGGAATTTTTCCGTTCCAAATGAATGCGATTTCGTATAGATCGAGCTCTTTTTCTTGTGCTTTCATTCGGAAGAATAGGCGAATGTTACTGAGGTCGATTAATTTTTTCACGTAATTGACCAAAAATTCGCTTTGTGAGTCTTGAGCAATTCCGTAAACGATTTTCATTAGTTTTTGATCTAAATAGAGATCAATCACTTGGGGATTTCTGTCTTCTTTCTCAAATAATTCCTGAACTTTTACGATCTTTTTCTTGATGTAGAGTTCTGTGTGTTCGTCTATTCCCCAAGGATTTAAAATTCCTTCGAAAATGAAATCTCTGAGTGCTTCCAATGGAATTGCACCCATTTCATTCATTAGGTCTTCAACGTCTTCGTATGTTTTGTCGCTTAGTTTGGCTTTGATAAGTGTTTTTATGTTGTGGAAGTCGTATTGGTGAAGTAAAAGGTTCAAAATCTTCTTGTCCGGTGTCGCCTTTGTCAGCACTTCTTTGATATCGAGCAGTCCTTCATCAATGACTTTCTGAAATTCGCTTGGATCCTCTATTCCGGCTTTATTGTCTGAATAATCGAACTCGTTTAGAACTTTGAATGCCTCCTTCCCGGATGTGGCAAGGGTCATTCTTTCTACTTCGTTTTCGTTTAAAAGTAGAGCTTCTAAGGTTCTTACCAGGCCTACACTATATGCAAAATCGTGTTTGTTGGTCATTAAAATAAGAGTTTATTTAGTTTGATTTCCAGGTCTTCGCGTAATTGTTCTTTTACGATAGTTGAAAAAGAATTATCTATTTCAACAGTATCGGTTTTGAGAATGAAACCTCCGCTTAACTTTTCACTTTTTTCTGAAAGGAAATAACTTTTTCCAGATTTTTGAATTGCAGCTTTTGTTGCCTCTTCTTTGCCTTTTGCAGGGACAACTACTACGTTGTCACCTTTTAGTTCGGTATTTTTGAGCATAGTTGTTAAAACTTCTTCATAATTGTCGAGCTTTGAAAGTTCTTCTACAGCACTTTCCAGAGCTTCTTCAAGTATTTGTCTTTTAGCATGAAGCAGTTGGTTTTTTCGCTCGATTTCAGCTAGATTTTCAGCTTTAGCAATGATCTTTTTGGTGTTTTCTTCAACTTTTCTGTGCATTTCTTCATCGATATCTTTTTGCTTTTCTTTATTCTCTTTTTCCAACTGTTCGATCTTTGCTTTATATTCTTTTTCCAGCTCAGCAACTTTGAGGGCAGCTTCTTTCTTAATTTTTTCTAAAATGTCTGATAAAGCCATATGTTTAAAGTTTAATAAAGAATACGAGTAGTGCGCTAACTAGGAATCCAAGTACTGCGTATGTTTCTACCATCGCTGATAGGACCATAGCTTTACCCATTTGAGAATCGTCTTTTGCAATCATTCCCATACCTGCAGCTGATACTTTTCCTTGGTGAACACCTGAGAAAAGACAAGCAAGTCCACATGGTACACAAGCGAACATTAGTTGTAGTCCTTGTGCTGTAGAGATGTCTTTTGGTTCTCCTGTTAGAACTCCTGTAAAAAGAAGGATCAAGAATCCAATCAAGAATCCATAGATACCTTGTGTTCCCGGTAGAGCTTCCAGGATAAGAACTTTACCGAATTTTTCCGGTTGTTCAGTTGTTACTCCCGCACCGGCTTGTCCGGCAAGACCTACACCTACTGAAGAACCAATTCCTCCGAGTCCCACAGCTATTCCGGCTCCTGCCAGTGCTAGTCCGAGACCCCATCCTGTTGATACAATTTCTTCCATAATAATTGTTTGTTAAATTATTTTTTTATATAAACGTACTTTGTTTTTTTGCTAAATGGCTTGAAGTCTTGTCCTCCACCTTCCATAAATTTCGTAAAGAACTCCACGAATTGTAGACGTCCTGAGTGGATGAAAGATCCAAGTGCGTTGATAAGTAGATTGAAAATATGTCCTCCAATAAACACGACTGCCATAATCAGCCATCCAACGTATGGAATTCCTCCCACCAAGGCCGCAACTGTATTCACAGCGAGACCAATGATTGCCGTAGCTAGCCCGAGTGCCAGAAGACGTGAATAAGATAGTATATCTCCCATGTATCCGACGAGCCCATACAAGCTCAAAACTCCTGAAACCGCTTTTCCGATGATGCTAGGCTTTTCTCTTCCTTGTGTAAGTATTAATAATCCGGCAGCTGCGATCACCCACCATTTTCCTACGGGAGCCAGTGCGTTAAGAGCCGGAACTGCTGAGGTTACTATGAAGAATCCGATTCCAGTAAGCATAAATACCCATGATCCGGTACCGAGGATTGCATCTTTTTTGTTGTTGTGTCTGAAATCGTGAACCATTTTTATTACTACGCCGAGCAATACTTGGATGAATCCGAGTGCCAGGGAAAGGATAAGAACCAGGATTGGATTGGTGATTGCGTTTATTTTTTGGAAGATGAAGAGTTGCTCTCCATTTTCTGCTGTATAAGTAAGTGCTTCCGGTACTTGGTCAGGTGTTAATCCAAACCAACCTCCAAAGATAGCTCCCATAAAGAAAGTCACAATTCCTGCATACATCAACAATCGAACCAGGTTTCGGATTCCTTCCGGTAGCCTGAACTTTTTGAGAATCAAAGCCATTACTATAAACATGATAATTCCATATCCTGCATCTGTAAGGCATAATGCGAAGAAAATGATGAAGAATATTGCCAAAAACGGAGTTGGATCTAATTCGTCGTATCTTGGGAGTCCATATACTCTTGTAACGGCTTCAAAAGGAGACATAAACTTGTTGCTTTTGAGAACAACCGGTGGGTGTTCTCCTTCTTTTGGTTCGATTTTTGAGATTTCGAATTCTTTTGTCTCTTTTTCGAGTTTTTCTTCCAGTTTTGGAATGTTTGCATCGGCAACCCACCCTTGAATTACGAAAGTGTGGTCGGTTTCTCCGAAGTTTCTTCCGGTTTCAAGTTTTTCTTTTTGCCATTGGAAGTAATCGTGGACGGTTTTTAGGTCATCCAGACTTTTTGCAAGGTTTTTGAGTTCTTTTTCAGTTTCTTCAATGATTTTTTGATTATCTTTGATGTTTTCTCTTTGTTCTGTTAGATAATCACTCATTTTTCCATTGTATTGTGGAAAATCAGCTTCTGAGAATTTGTGTTCGGATAGGATTTTTGAGATTTCCTCTTCCAGTTCTTTGCTAAAAATAAGTATGAAATATATTTCCGTGTCGCCTTCGTGGATTTTATCACTGCTGATAAGGTCGCTTATTTTGTGGGTTTTTTCTATTAATGAATTGAAGAGTATTGATTTTACGCTACCAGCCAGTACTTTTGTGTGGTCAGTATCTTTGATTACTTGTAGGTCGATGTCGAGGGATTTCCATGCCCCGTAAAGCTGAATGTTGTTTTCGCGCACAGTAATGTCATTTTTTGCTTTTGTAAGGTCTTCTTCGATTTTTGTGCATTCTTTTATTATTGAGTCATAATCGAATTCTTTTTCTTTTTCAACAACTTCTTTCATAGTTGTTTCAATAGGACCGTCAAATAAGCCTTTTTTCTTTCCGTAGTTAGAAAGAAGGTTTATCGCAAATTCGAGATTTGCGTATGTGAGTTCTGTTTTTTGTAATTTGTTAAGGTTTTTGTATGTTTCCGGTTTTAGTTCCGACTCTTCATTGATTTCGGTAACATCCATAGCTCCTGTATTTTGGAGAATATCAAGAATTTTGTCTTTGTGCTGTGCAGAAGCAAGCAACTGGATTTTTTTCATTTCGGCTAGAGCCATATTTGCTAGCTTTTTATATGATTTAGGAATGTAGAGACTATTTCTTTTGCTGAGTCCGGTAATTTTGAGTTGGCTTCTGAGATGATTTTGTTTTTTTCGCTCTGTGCTGTGGCCATTTTTGATTTAAAAAGTTCACCGGCCTCTTTTTTTGTGGTTCCGAGCTTTTCCATTCCTTTGTCTCTGAGTTCTTCTTTGAATGCAGCTGTTTTTTCCTCTAGATCTTCCGCATGTTTTATGACTTTTTCGTCAAAATCTTTTTTTGCTTGTTCGATCTTCTCTTTAAGTTCTTGTTCAGCGTTCTTTATTTGAGATATTGGATCGTTTTGAGTAGTCATATTGTGCAGAAGTTAGTGAAAAAACCCTAACTTATTAAAGTTAAGGATATTGATTTTTGCCGGAGAAATTTTAAGCACGAAAATGGAAAAAGTCAATAGTCAAAAATTCTAAATCTATGTGTTCTCCTTGACATTTTGAGCTAACGTTGAAAGATTGACAATTTTTATTGTGGCTAAGTTTTTTAAATTTTCCGTGATGACTTCACCGTAATCTTTTTCGACTAACCGGGAGTCCAATAATACAACTTCTTTTTGTTTAGCCGTATTTGGGAGGGAATTGATCATTTTTTTGAGTGTAAATGCGGCTCGGGGTATCTGAAATTCTATGAATGGATTTCTGTAATTCTTGCTTGTTGCCGTGATATAAGGGACGGAAGGGGGGTCGAATGGGATTTTGTGAATGATTATTGAGTCTATTAGATCGTGATCTTTGAAATTTTCCCAGAAGTTTGGGGTAACGAAGAGGACTGAGTTGTTGGGGTCTTGCTTGAATTGTTCTCTTAATTTACCAAGTGATCCTGTCATTTGAGAGACTGTTTTGATGTTTAGGTTACTTAAGTGTTTGCTTAGTTTGAGAGTGAAGGTGCTGAGTTGTTGTTTTGAGTTAAAAATTATTGCGGTTCGGCCTTTTCGTTCCGGGAGGTATGATTCCAGGAATTTCTCTACCGAGTCTCTTTCGGCAGAAGAGTCTTGAGTGATGAAAATTTCGAGGTCTTCTCTTTTTCCTCCGGTTTTTATGAGGGGAGTTGATTTGTCGAGGCCGAGAAGGTCTTTTGTGAAGGCTCCATCGTCGTTGAAGTCGATATTTTCACTGATGATTGTGAATTTTCCCGCATTGTTTATGATTTTTTGTAAAGATTCTTTTGTTGAGTATGGATATAGCCTTATTACTATGTTTTCTGAAAAGTCTTTTTCTATCCAGATAAAATTATGTTCGAGATTCGGTTTCAAAAATGTATCTTGCAGGGCTTTTAGTGAGGACTTCCAGTTTTGGAGATCAATTTCGTTTTTCTCATTTTTGATTTCGGCCACCGCCTTGGCGGGGTCTGCGACAAGTTTTTTTGATGATTCTATTAGATTTGCGATTGATGATATTAAATCTTTGCACGTGGAAGAGGCTAAAATGTCAGGTTTTATTTCGCACCTTGCTGTGTACTGATTTTGGTCATTGTATTTTTCGAAAAGCAGGCCAATGAGTCCGAAAATGATTGTTGATGTTGATGATAATGATTGCGTCGTTTCGTTTTCTCCTAAAATTCTGAGTTGGGAGAGCAGAACATCCAGCTTTAAATAATGTGAATTGTCGAAGGCTATTGATTGGACGAATTTTTCAGAATTAATGATTATTAGTTCACGAGCAGGTGGATTTTTTTCGATTGTGTATTGGTGTGAGCAAACTGCCGGTGATGGTTTGTCTTTTTCAAGGGCTTTTTTGAAAAAATATTCCGTGTCTTCGTTTGCTTGGATATTTATTGATGGAATTAATGTTTTTTCTTCATTGAAGAAGATTATTTCGCTTAGGTGTCCGGTTTCCGTTTGTTCTTTCCAGATCAGGAGTTTGAGTAGGGTTGTGAATTCATATTTTTCAAAATGATTTTTTTTCTCGAATTCTTCTAATCTTTTTAATGATAGGTATTTTGAAGGAGAATCAATTTTTGCAATGTTTTTTGGAAGAGAATCTGATATTTGTTTGAAAATTTGATCCGGAATGGAAATGTATGAGTCTTTGTCGATATTTTCAGACAGTTCTTTTATTAGATCTTGGTATGGTGGTTTTATTTCAATGAGAGTCGAATCTTGAGTTTCTAATATTTTTTTTAGATATGGAGATGGTTTGAATTCAGCAGTTATGTTTTCTCGTTCAAATGATCTTGGATCTCTCGGCTCTATTGATAATAAAAAATCTTTTAGTTCCCAATCGGTTTTTTTGCATAAATTTTTAATTTTTTCGATTAATTCTGTCGGGAGGTGACTGAAATGATCTGCGAGTTTCATGAAAAGTTCCATTGCGGCTATTGAATCGTCAATGGCTCGGTGTTTTTCTTCGTGTTCCAGTTTTAATTGATGGCTGAGGATTTCGAGGCTATAGGAGGGGAGTCCCGGAAGTAGTATGCTTGCCAATTGGCATGTGTCGTATTCCGGATTTTTGATTTCAATGCCGTTTGTCCGTAAAAATCCGGTGTCAAATTGGATATTGTGTCCAACAATCGGCAGGTCTCCTATGAAGGCGGCTATTTCTTCGGCTTTTTCTGAAAATTGTGGTGCGTTTGCCAGGTCTTCGTCTGTAATATGGGTTATGTGAGTAATTATATCCGGAAGCTTTGTTCCGGGGTTGGCAAGGAACTGTAATCTTTCTTTTTCTCCGTTGAGGTCAAATTTTATTGCACCAAATTCTATTATTTTATCATTGTTTGGGTCGAAGCCTGTTGTCTCGAGGTCGAGCGATATAAACATGATTTTATACTATATTAATTGAAGTTTTATGCAATCTCTTTGTTAGTTTATATTGAAACATTTTGTTATAGATGTCCATCTTAGAATTTTGACATTTATTTTCTAAGAGGTATGATGATTTGAATTTTAAAAAAATGAAATTCAAACGCCCTAGAAAAGCAACTTGAAAACAAAAACAAAAAACTCTCTAGTGATGAGAGCTGGAGGGAATGAAAAAATTCGTTTCCTCTGCTGTCCTCGCTAAGTGATGATCATGTAACCTTTGAGGATATGGTCGGAGATGATTGGACTGATCCAATCACTGTTCTGCTCCTTTCCTGGACCTTCGGGACTAGCGATCGGGGATCACAGACGGCCGGTGGTGCGGCTGAAAATAACACCAAAGCCTGGCAAGGAATAAACAAAAACAAAAATAAAAGTTCTCAGCGCAAGCTGGTAGGAAAACTTTTCACCCCGTTCATCGGGGTTTTTTTTATAGCATAATTTCCAGAGATTCATGGATTTAATAAATTTACTTGAAACGTCCTCGCTTCCGCTGCGAATTGTTTCGTCGTAAATTTATTAAATCCATGAATCTAGCAAAGGTATCAAAGAAGTGGTCGGTGTCGGTTGGCCCGGGAGTGGCTTCAGGATGGAATTGGCATGCCATGTAGGGGAGAGTTTTGTGTTTTATGCCTTCGACTGTGTTGTCGTTTGCGTTTTTGAGCCAGGTTTTCCAACCGGGTTTGAGTGATTTTTCTCTGATTGCGAATCCGTGGTTTTGGCTTGTGATATAGCAATGTCCCGTTTCGACATCGATGCATGGTTGGTTTTGTGAGCGGTGTCCGAATTTGAGTTTATAAGTTTTTGCTCCGGATGCGAGGGCGAGGATTTGTGCTCCCATGCAGATTCCAAAGATTGGTTTTTTGAGTTTGAGTGTTTTTTTGATGATGTTAATGAGTGGTTCAAGGTGTGCCGGGTCGCCAGGACCGTTTGTGATGAAAATTCCATCAAATTTTTCGCCGGCTTCGATGAAGTCGTAGTCCCATGGCACTCTATTTACTGTTAAGTTTCTGCTTAGAAGTGATCTTAGGATATTGTTTTTCATTCCACAATCTATGCAGATGATTTTTTTTGTTCCTCTTTTATAGAGTTTTGGCTTTTTGATTGAAACTTTATCGACTTGGTTTTCTGTGTCAGGGTCGTAGTATTCCGGATCTTCCTTTTCTGTGACAATTTTTCCTATGATTGTTCCGTGTTCTCTTATTTTTTGGGTTAATTTTCTTGTGTCTATTCCTGTGATTGCCGGAATGTTTTGCTTTTTGAGCCAATCTGCGAGGGATTTTTTCGCGTCCCAATGACTGTAATTTTCGCTGTACTCTGAGACGATTATTCCTTTTACCTGAATTTTATTTGATTCAAACCTTTTTGAAATGTTGTCTGAACTTTTGCATTCACCTCCAATTCCATAATTTCCTATAAGCGGATAGGTGAAAGCAAGGATTTGTCCTTGGTAGGAGGGATCGGTCATTGATTCCGGATATCCCATCATTCCCGTGTTGAAAACTACTTCACCTGCGCAGGGAGTGTCTGCGCCAAAGGATTTTCCTTCGATTCTTGTGCCGTCCTTGAGTACAAGGGTGGCGGTTTTTTCTTTTGGCATCGGGGGTATTTTAGGGGGATAGGTGACGGATGGCAAGATTTTTATTTTTATTGAGATACTGACTTTACATGAGGGGATAGTTAGTTTAAATTATGCGCAGATTAAAAAGAAAAAATGGACTACAAAGGGCAACACATTTTATCGACAAAGCAGTTTGATAAGGATGGATTGTTGGAGTTGTTTGAAGAGACTAAGAAAATGGAGACTGAGGGGGGAGATTTGAGTGGAAAGCTGATGGCGACACTTTTTTATGAACCTTCTACACGGACGCGGTTTAGTTTTGAGGCTGCGATGAATCGGCTGGGAGGAAGGGTTATTAGCAATGCGGATATGATAAGCACGTCTTCGCATAAAAAGAGGGAGACTTTGGAGGATACGGGGAAAGTGGTGAGTAAGATGGTTGATGTGATTGTGATGAGACATCCGGAGGTGGGGTCTGTTGCGAAGTTGGCTTCGAAGAGCGAAGTGCCGGTTATTAATGCCGGAGATGGGGCGTCGCAGCATCCGACTCAGGGTCTTCTGGATATTTATACGGTGTGGAAGGAGAGGGGGACTCTGGATGGGCTTATTTGGGGGATGGTTGGGGATCTGAAAAATAGTAGAGTGTTTCATTCTCAAGCGGATTTGTTGAGACATTTTGATGTGAAGTTTGTGCTGGTGTCTCCGGAAGGGCTTGAGATGCCGACTGATTATATAAATGGAGAATATAGGGAGTCGAAAGAGCTCGCTTCTGTGATAGGTGAAATGGATGTGATTTCGTCGAATAGGATTCAGGAGGAAAGGTTTGGCAGTCCTGAGGATGCGGAGAAGTACAAAGGGGCTTTTGTGATTGATGAGGTGATGATGAGAGGGGTGAAGGAGGATGCAATTTTGTTGAATCCGTTGCCGAGGGTGGATGAGATAACTGTGGGGGTTGACTTGGATCCGCGGGCAAAATATTTTGATCAAGTGGAAAATGGGGTATATGTACGAATGGCTTTATTAAAGAAAGTTTTAGAATGAGTAGAATTTTACTGAAAAATGGGGAAGTGGTGTCGAGTAAAGGGATATTAAAGATTGATGTTCTGATTGATGGTGGAAAAATTATGGGATTTCCGGAGGATGAAGAGGTGGAGGGGGCGGAGGTGGTTGATTGTATGGATAAATTGATTTTGCCGGGTGTGATAGATCCGCATGTGCATTTTCGCGATCCCGGAGCGACTTATAAGGAGGATTTTGAGAGTGGGTCTCGAGCGGCTGTGAGTGGAGGAGTGACGACTGTGCTTGATATGCCGAATAATGATCCTCCGACTGTGTCACGGAAAGCTCTGGATGATAAGAGGGTGCTTGTGAGTGGTCGCAGTTATGCAAATTATGGGTTTTATATAGGGTTTGATGGGGAAAATCTTGAAGAAATAAATGAAGCTGAGAATATTCCCGGGGTAAAAGTTTTTGTAGCGAATTCGACCGGTGATATGGGAGTGGGGAAGAAGAATTTGGAAGAATTATTTGAAAAATGTAATAAGTTGATTGTGGTTCATGCTGAGGATGAAGGGATTATTGAGGAGAATAAGAAAAAGTTTGCTCGCCCCGCCTATGGCGGGGGGTCTTCGAAGGGTCCGTTGAGTCCGGAGATGCATTCGCAGATTCGCAGTCCGGAGGCGGCTGCGGCGGCCGTGAAATATGTTTGTGAGTTGGCACGAAAATACAAACGGCCCGTTCATATTGCACATGTTTCGACGGAGGCTGAAGTTGATATTATCGAGCAGTACAAAGATGATGGAGTGACTTGTGAGGTGACTCCGCATCATTTGCATTTGACTGAGGATGATTATGAATATTGGAAGAATTTTATAAAAGTTAATCCACCGGTGAGGAGTCGGATGGAGGTTTTTTCTCTTTGGAAAGCTCTGAAGATGGGTGTGATAGATATTATCGATACTGATCATGCGCCGCATTCTTTGGAGGAGAAGGAAGCCGGATATTTGGATGCGCCTGCGGGAATTCCGGGAGTGGAAATGCTTTTGCCAATCTTTTTGAATACTGTGAGTAGTGAAGGACTTACGATTAGCGAACTTGTGAAGCTTGTTTGCGAAAGGCCGGCAGAGATTTTTGGAATTCCAAATAAAGGTCGGATCATGGAAGGATATGATGCGGATCTTGTGATTGTTGACATGGAAATGGAGAAAAAGGTTGAGAGGAAAAATTTATTATCAAAAGCCGGATGGTCGCCTTATGAGGGGTTAATGCTGAAGGGGTGGCCTATAATGACGATTGTAAATGGCGAAGTTGTGTATAAGGATGGGAAAATTGATGGAAAACCTATAGGGAAAGAGGTTGTTTTTTCTAAAAGTATTTATTAAACTTATTACCATGAAGAAGATTGCAACATTTCTAACTTTGTCAGCTGTATTATTTTCCGGATGTTCGTTTTCGGATTTATTTGTTGATGAAGTTGAAGTTCACAATGGACTTATCCAAAAGATGGATGGAGTCTTGATGGGGGAAGAAAATTTTTACAACGAGTATTGGGCATTAACTGATGATGGTGATGTTGCTCCGTTCGCTGAGGCTTATGATGAATTTGAGACTGCAGTTGGAGAACTCGACGAATTTTATTCTTCTACTAAGTTCTCTTCCGGACAACAAATTTTTGTAGATGAGTATGACGAATCTTACAAAGGTTTCATACAAGAATATTTGAAGGAAGCCGGAGAATTCAAAGATATTATTGAAATGGATGGATATACGTTTGAAGCGATGGAACCATATTTTGCAGGTTTAGACAAAATGACTGAAGATTTTGTAGAAGTGCATAACAAACTTATTGATACTATCAATTTGCAGGCTGATTACACATCGACAGGAATGTCTACTAAATAGTTTAGATTTATGGCTAATTTAAAGGTAAAATTTTGCGACGTTGGATTTGAGAATCCGACGGTTTTGGCTTCCGGGATTTTGGGAGTGACTGCCAGTTCGTTGAAGAAGGTGGTAAAAGATGGGGCCGGAGGTGTGACTACAAAATCGATTTGGCTGGAAGAGCACAAGGGTCATAGCAATCCTACGATGCTTGGAACTGAGCATTATTTTATTAATGCGGTTGGGCTTTCTGATGCCGGTATTGAAAAGGCGAGCGAGGAGACTTTTCCTGAATATCTGGATGGGAAACCTGCGCCTATTATTGCGAGTATTGTGGCTTCTTCGATTGAAGATTTTGGTGTGTTGGCGGAGAAAATCGAGAAATGTGGGCCGGATATTATCGAGGTGAATATTTCTTGTCCGAATGTGGAGGATGAATTTGGGAAACCTTTTGCTTGTGTGGCAGCGGATGCGATCGCGGTGACGAAGATTGTGAAATCTGTTGTGAAATCTGTGCCGGTGATTATAAAACTTTCTCCGAATGTTGAGAATATTGGGGAAATTGCGAAAGCTTGTGCGGACGCAGGCGCGGATGGGTTTTGTGCTGTAAATACTTATGGGCCGGGGATGGTGATCGATGTTGATCTGAGGATGCCGGTTTTGAAGAATAAAGTGGGTGGAGTTTCCGGTCCCGGGATAAAACCTTTGGCTGTGAAGGCGGTTTATGACGTTTTCAAGGCTACGGGTTTACCGATTATTGGAACGGGAGGAGTTTGTAGTGGCGAAGATGCTATTGAAATGATGATGGCGGGAGCTCGACTGGTTGGAATGGGAACAATGGTTTATTACAGAGGTTCTGAGGGATTTGGAGAGGTGGTGAAAGAGATGGATGAATGGTGTGAGAAGAATGGAGTGAAAAATATTGAAGAAATTATTGGAGCGGTAAAATAAATATTTATGAATATAAAAACATTTGATTCGAGGCCGGTTGCATTACCGATAAAAAAGATAGTGAAGGAAAATGAAACTACGAATACTTATGTTTTTGATTATTTTTTGGGAAGTGAACCCGGGCAGTTTGTGATGATGTGGATTCCCGGAGTTGATGAGAAACCGTTTTCTGTCGCTTTTGATGATGGGAATGAATTTTGGCTGACTATTTGTAATGTTGGAGGTAGTACAAATGACCTTTTTAAGATGAAGGAAGGGGATAAGGTTGGGATTCGTGGGCCTTTTGGCACTGCTTATGATTTTTCTGAGGGAGATCATCTGGCTTTGGTTGCAGGTGGATATGGAGCGGCGCCTATGTATTTTGTAGCTAGTGAAGCCGTGAAAAAAGACTGTAAAATTGAGTTTATGGTGGGTGCTCGGAACAAGGATCTTTTACTTTATACTCATAAAGTTCTGGGGCTTGGAAGTAATGTGAATTTACATATTTCTACCGATGATGGTTCTGCCGGATTTAAGGGCTATATTACGCAGGTTCTTGAGGATTTATTGAAGAAGGAAAAAATTGATAAAGTTTTTACGTGCGGACCGGAAGTAATGATGCAGGCTGTGGGGAAAGTTGCAAATGGGGGTGGGGCGGATTGTTATTTATCGATGGAAAAATATATGAAATGTGGAATTGGGGTTTGTGGGCAGTGCGCAATTGATGATACAGGGGTTTTGGCTTGTAAACATGGACCGGTGATGAATTATGCGGATGTGAAGGATTTACCTGAATTTGGAAAATATCATCGTGATAGCGTAGGTAAGAAAAAACATTTTAACTAATTAAAAATATGAAACAGTATAAGCAAGATTTTATTGAGCTTTTGGTTAAGGCGGAGGCTTTGAAGTTTGGTGAATTTACCTTGAAGAGTGGCAGAGTGGCTCCATATTTTTTGAATACCGGTAGCTTTTTTACAGGTGAATTGTTAACAAGGCTTGGTGAAGCATATGCTGATGCATTCTTGGATTCAGGTGTTGAAGCCGATGTTCTTTTTGGACCGGCATATAAGGGAATACCGTTATCAGTTGTTACAACTTCTGTTCTTTATTTGAAGCATAATGTTAATAAAAATTATTGTTTTGATAGGAAGGAGGTGAAGAGTTATGGGATGAAAGACGCGTTAGTGGGAGCTTCTTTGGATGAAAACACAAAAGTTTTATTAGTTGATGATGTGATTACGGCAGGTACTGCTATTCGTGTGAGTTTGGAAACTTTGAAAAATAATGGCAATCCTAAAGTTATGGGAGTGCTTATAGCGATGGATAGAATGGAAAAAAATAATGAAGGTGTTAGTGCTATGAAAGCTATCGAGAAAGACTATGGATTCCCTGTTTTTCCAATTGTGAATTTGGATGAAGTTATTGAAGCTTTATATAATAAGGAAGTAGACGGGAAAGTCTATATTGAGGATGAGATGATGGAGACAATTAAGAAGTATAGGTCTGAGTATGGTGTGTAGGGATTTAACTTGACGTATTCACGTTTATGTTATAGGATTCGTCCCTTAGTATTTAGCGTAATATGTTTATGTCTTTGGAAAGCTCGGAAAACGTGGAAAGTGATCCATTTGATCTTTTGTCTCAATCTGCGAAGGAAAGATGCTTGTTGTTGGTTGATAAAGATGGGAAGTCGCTTGATAGTACCAAAAAATTGAAGGTGGAAGTGTCGCCGAATTTGGCGATTGTTTATGCTACTTCTGAAGATGCTGAAAATCCAAATGCGGGAGGTCAAAATTGTGTACGATTTATGGAGTGGGCTACAACTCTTCTCAGCCTTAGGGATGAGAGAAGGAAGTTTCCATATGGTGGTGACCCATCTTTGTTGGCAGAGGATCTTTCGTTTTATTCGATGGTTCTGGAAAATCTGGAACCAATACATATAGAAAAATTGGCGCTTGCGTATGAGAGTTCTTATGAATTAAAGAAGCACGTTGGACTTGCATTTGCCAGACGTCAAATACCTCAGTTGGGTGATGAAGCTTATGAGTATTTTTATCCAAAAGTAAAGCTTCCTCAGCCGGGGACTTCAGCACGCATGATTTTGGATAGGGTCAAATTAATGAGATCTCTTGATATAATTGGATATGGAGATCAGAACGCAGATCATGTTTTATACACGGGTGGAGATTTTCCCGTACCATTTGCTTATAACAAGATGGAAGCTCTAGCAAGCGGTGGGAGAATTGAAATTATAAAACCGTACCAATTAGTATATGGATTACAGACCGGGGCTTTGGTGAGGGCAACGAGTGAGCGAAGGGAAGAGAGATATCCGGATATTTGTAATTATTTTAAAAATTGGATGGAGTTGTCAGGTTCTATGTGGAGAGCTTCTCGTTCCCAGGACTTTTTTTACTTTAAAAGCAGAACGTAGATTGTGATATACTCTTGTCATGTCAGAAAAAAATTTTGCAGATAGATTGATCGCGGCGGTAAAGAAGAAGGGGAATCCTATTTGTGTTGGGCTGGATCCAAGGTTGAATTTGATCCCTTCTCATCTAAAGAGGAAGGCTCTTGAGGCTGGGGGAACGCCTACGAAGGCGGCGGCTGAGGCTCTGCTCGAGTTTAATAAAGGAATTATTGATGCGGTTGCGGATCTTGTTCCGGTGGTGAAACCTCAGATCGCGTTTTATGAGATTTTCGGACATGATGGAATTTGGGCTTATCAGGAAACATTGAAATATGCGAAGTCGAAGGGTTTGATTACTATTGCGGATGCTAAGCGGAATGATATCGGTTCGACTGCGGCGGCGTATGCACAGGCTTTTTTGGGGGAGGTTGAGATGTTTGAGGATACTGATCAGGAGGTTGTGATGCCGATGTTTGACGCGGACAGTCTCACTGTAAATGCGTATCTTGGATGGGATGGAATAAAGCCGTTTGTAGAGGAGGGTGCGAAGTATGGAAAAGGGATTTTTGCTTTGGTGAAGACGTCGAATCCCAGTGGATCTGATTTGCAGGATTTGGAATTAAAGGAAGGTGGTAGGGTTTATGAGTTGATGGGTGGGTTAATGGATAGTTGGGGAGCTGATTATGTGGGTGAAAGTGGATATAGCTTGGTTGGGGCTGTTGTAGGGGCGACTTTTCCGGCTCAGGCTGCGGAGTTGCGTAAGATAATGCCTAAAGCGATTTTTCTGGTTCCGGGTTACGGAGCTCAGGGTGGGGGAGCGGCTGATGTAAAGCCTTGTTTCAACTCAGACGGTTTGGGAGCTATAGTGAATTCTTCGCGGGGGATTACATTTGCTTATCAGAAAAAGGATGGGTTTGATGAGTCTTCTTATGCGGAAGCGGCGAGGGAAGCTGTGGAGGATATGAAGAAGGACTTAGAGAGTGCGAAGTAATGGCGATAGGCTTCTTGTCCGATAAACAGCAAAGGAAGTTGTCAAGCGTTTTTAACTTTTGTTTTTTTACAAATTTGCTCATATTTGTTAGGATTCGGATTGAAATAATAACTCTTAAATCCTATGAAAAAAACAGCATTACTAATAGTTGCAATTCTTACTTTCACACTCCTCGCATCACAATCACTAGCCTATACCTCATGGACTCAAGTAAATACCAGTGGTTTCGGAGATTCTAACGATTTTTGGGCGGTAGAACTTGAAATATATAATGGCAAACTTTATGCAGGAACGTATAACGACGTAGATGGTACGCGAATTTTTGAATACAGCGGTTTGGGTACAACGTGGACTCAAATAAACGCAGATGGCTTTGGAGATCCAAACAATTTAGGCAACTATTCAATGGCAGTCAATGACAACAAGCTCTATGCAGGAACATATAATCCGTCAACTGGTGCAGAAGTCTGGGAGTATGACGGGACCTCATGGACCCAAGTAAACGATGATGCTTTTGGAAATCCAATTGGAGATAATACTTGTACTATATTTTCGATGGTCTCTTTTAACGGGAAACTTTATGCCGGAATATATTTTTGGCTTACAGGTCATAGGGTAATGGAATACAGCGGAAGTGGCACCAGCTGGACACAGGTAAACTTGGACAGTTTTGATGGACGTGCGGGATATTATATGGGAATGCAACTTGCAGTACACAACAATGAACTTTATGCCGTGGTTGGTAATTTGACTACTGGGCTAGGAGTATGGAAATACAGCGGTACAAGTCCTACATGGACTCAAGTAAACGATGATGCTTTTGGAACAGCAAATAATACAGAGAGTTTTGGCACAACTATCTATAACGGTGAATTTCTTGTTGGAACACAAACAACCCCTGCTGT
>JBDRIE010000036.1:0-11498 GCA_043816165.1 Nitrospirota bacterium
GTGTGGAATGTAGCGAAGGTCAAGTAAGCGTATACAAAAACGGCGAACTCGTAACAGCACTTAGCCAGGATTCAGTAGTTGTAGATATGGAAGAGAACGTAACAGACCCCGATGCGGGAGTTGATGGAGGCGTGGATGGAGGAACAGATGGAGGAGTCGATGCAGGCGATGACAAACCCGGAAAACCAAGCTGTACCGAAGGATGTAATTCCTCAAAAGGCGAATTACCTGCAGGCGAACTCGCATTCATCGGCCTAATGCTTTTGGCACTCGCAAGAAAAATGAGAAGAGCAAGGGAAGAAAGTATAATGGGAAATCGCCCAACCGCACCCGGAGGAATATTATTGAACCATGTAAAAAGGAGTGTTGGTAGATATTTTGAGGGATTGAGGAAATAAGTTTTTCAACTGACTTGTTTTGCTATAAAAATATCTTATACAAATACCTTTAAGCCACTAGCGAACCATCATGATGGTGAGCTATTCACACAAGCGTACATGTTAGCGAGTGTGAACCGTGGCTAGGTTTTGGTAAAATATTTTTGTAACAAAACCTAAAGTCATTACAAGAAAGTTTTTAAAATCCCCAAACCTACCTAATCCGCATTCCACAGTTTTACTAGAAATCAGACCATAGCAATTGATTAGTCACTTCATGATGATACAACACTTCACATGATTTAACCTTGCTTCCAAGTGACCTTGGACATCTGTCCGCGCCTCTTCTTTTCAAACTTGCGTATTTCTCCTGACTTCTTTTCCCCATAATTTCCTCAACAAATTCACTCTTTTCAAAACACTCAATTGCACTATAAATTTCAGCGGGCAATTTTTCAACCTCAAGCCCGGAAACATCAGCGCCATCCATTTCCATCCCCTTCAACCCCGCTTTCAAAATAGAATAAATACAAAGATACGGATTTGCATCGGGAGCAACTGTCCGTACTTCAACACGAGCGCTCTTTTCATTTCCAATCGGAATTCTAATCATAGATCCACGATCCACGCTAGAAACTTTTATCTCATTCGGCGCTTCATAAGCAGGATCCAGCCTCCTATATGAATTCACAGAAGGATTCATAATCAAACACAGATCTTTCGCGTAAAAAAGTACTCCACCAATAAACTTATGAGCACTCTCAGACAAATTATTCTCTCCATTTCCGTCATAAAATATATTCACACCATCCTTCGACAAAGAAATATTTGTGTGCATACCACTTCCATTCAAACTCTGCACAGGCTTTGGCAAAAACGACGCAGTAAGATCCATCGAAGTCGCGACCTGACGTGCAAGAAGTTTGTATAATTGAATCTGATCAGCGGCATCCAAAGCAACAGAATACCTGTAATTCAACTCAAATTGTGCAGGTGCCACCTCCGGATGATCTTTTTCATTCTGAAATCCCAAAGCCCTCTGAACCCCGGCAAATTTATCAATAAAAATACGCAAGACATCATGCGGCAAAGAACTGAAATATCCACTCATAGTTGCAAGCTCAAACCCAACTTTTTCATCAAACACCTGCTCTGCTTTCGCTCCCTTAAACAAAAACCCTTCAACCTCAGGTGCAACATTTACCATAATCCCCTGTTTTTCCATCAACTCACTACTCAACTCATACAACTTCGATCTAAAATCAGAAACATACAAAGATCCATCTTTATCACATACATTCGCAAACAAAAGCACCTTTCCCGCTCCAAAAAGATCTGATGGAAGCCACCTAAAACTTGTCCAATCCACTTTCAAACGCAAATCAGATTCATTTTGTGGTGTAAAACCCTTTATCGAAGATCCATCAAAAGTCAGATTTTCCTCCGACCCTACCAAAAACTTCTTATCATAATCGAGAGTTTGCAGTCGCCCCTCCAAATCCGTAAAACAAACAGTCACCGCCCGAATCCCCTTCTCCTGTTCCAAATATGTCAAAAATTTTTCTCTCATACTTCCACTAGTCGCACCCCTAAGCCTCTCCTCCTTTACTTCGAGATTCTTTTCCTCCAACTCGATGTAAGATAAATCCAGCAAATGAGACTGTCCCTTCTCCCAAATATCCCCATAATCCCTTTCTCTTGGAGTAATTTCACGAGTGTGAGGTTTTACACTATATCCCCTAACAGTTAATTCTTGTTCAGTCATAGGAATGAAAATTAATAATAACTGACCCCACCATTACTCCCTGATTTTCAGGATTTCAATAGATAAGATTTTGATAAAAACCTCCTGTCGGAAATTCAAATCCTACAAAAACAGCTGGCTACACAAAACCATTTTTCGCCCCTGTCGAAACTTCCTACAACTCATTCCGAGTTGCCACTAGTACCAATAATCATCATAGTAATCTCCAAAGCCATACATCACTCCATCGATAATATAGGCACCCTCTCCTCTGGTCAGTAGATACCCGGCACTCTCCACCCCATAAGGAATTACATTTTCCTTGTAGCCCAATTGTAGATAAGGCATGTACCAAGCTACGAAATCAGGCGCATCCCAAATATCATAATCATACAATTCAAAAATAATCTTCAATGCAGCCATCAAAGTTATCTCCAAATCCGGCGAAAAAGTACCATTAACCTTGCCTCCAATTGCTCCGACACTTCTGGCAAAATCAATATAAACAGCATTCCCGGAACTATAATCGTAATCAACAAAACAAACCTCTCCACATCCATCATAATTCTCCTCAAATTCAACAAAATCTGAAGATACAGTCCCCTGTAAAGTTCTAACCGCCCAAACTACAAAATCTTCACGAGTTAAAGGACCGGCAGGATTAAATTTCGCTACGACATTATCCCCAAACGCACCTTCCGAATTCAAATTCCGAATACTATCCTCATAAACATAATTATTAATATCGCTCAAAATACCACCAATAGATCCGGTAGTTGAAAAGCTGGGAACCGTATATTTCCCATTACCACCATTACTTAACTTAATACTCTTAAGAATAGTTCTAAAATCTCCCAAATTATCTTTGTAAGAATCCTCCTCTGCTGAGTAATAAATTGAAAAATAAGTGTCATCATCGCTCTCTACATAGACTGTTGTGTAAAGAGTTTGGTACCCATAACCATCGTCATATTCATCGGTATAATAAAAACCTTGATGTCCATCGATTTCAACATTTCCTTGTGCAACAACATCGTACCACTGCGAAGCATCATCTAATGTAGCATTCTTGAATTTTTCAAAATTACCTACATAAATATCATCAAAATATTCATTTGAATAAATATTTATCGCGAAATTATAATCATCCTTCTTCCCAAAACTGGCTCCAAAATAATAAGTTCCATCATATTCATAACTATCATCTGACAAATAAACGCCTGGAATAGTATTTGCAATCTCAATCTGTGGATCCTTGCTCTCCACTTTGTCCACGACACTCGATTCAACCTTGCTCATATCCACCTCAAAGCTTTCCAAAAGCCCCTCAACCTCATCAATTCTATCCTCCTCTCCATCAGTGTAGCCATACAAAACATTTATCACTTTATCGCCATAAGGAATGTAATAAGTAACAGTATTGATATTCTGATAATACCACCAATCGTAATATGAATAAGTTTCTTTTACCGCGGAATATTTCCCATTAAAGTCCACCCTCTCATGTCCGGACACAGCCTCAACATCAGCATAATCTCCCAGAATATATTCGATATCATCCAAAGTCACTTCATAAGAATAATCCGTAACTGAAACCTCCACATAAAGCTGAGAAGTATCACCTCTATCAACCGGGAAAATCACAACATCAGAACTTCCGGAATATGACCCATAACTTTCACTATCAAAAGACCCCTCCAAGCTATTTCCAAATTTCCATCCATCAACAAGTGAAATCCTATAAGGTGGGTAATCATTTTTGTAAATACCGGTTTCATTTGCAGTAATAGAAGCAACCATCGCATCTTTCAAAGCCGCATCGGCAACCTCATTTCTCACAACATCATCATTTTTGTTATCACCTATCCAATTCACAATTTCACTCACCGGAAAAAGATAACCAAGCACCTCATACGAATAACTTCCAACCACATAAGTAGGCACACCAATAAAATTTCCAAGCCCGTCCACAGCGGTTCCACCCGAATTCCCAAAAGAAACATCCGCATCAGTCTTGATATATTTCACTCCTCCTTCGGTCAAAAAACCACTAATAAGCCCACTGGTATAAGTGATAGTCCTCCCACCCGTATCAGGATAACCTATCACGGTCACAGTATCCCCCACCGCACAATCACTACTATTATTGTAAGGTAAATAGAAATCAAAACTCACAGAACCCCCACTCACGTCCTTACTATCAATTTTCAATAAAGCCAAATCCTTGTCCGTATCTCTTGTAATCAGAGAAGCCGTAAACTCACAAATCGGTTCATTTGTATCATTACTTTTCGTCAAACAAATCTGAAATGCATCATTTGGCGAAGCCGGATCCCAATAATTTTCAATTACATGATTGTTTGTAAGAATAGTTCCCTTCGAATCAATCAACGTTCCGGAACCATAAGCCTCAGCAACCAAACTACCATCATACCCCATACTATAAGCAAATATTTTCACAGTAGGCAAATATTCATCACTATCATCTGTTGGCAAATACACCGTTGAAGCAAAAGCCACATTGGAAAAAACAAAAATCCAAATTAACAAAGATATCAATTTTTTCATAGGAAATAAGATTAAAAATTCTCCAAAAGATTATATCAATCAATAAACAAAAACAAGCGAAGCGCCTCCAGCTAAAAGAATAAGAGAAAAAACAGAAATTATTTTGAGAGCAACTTTCTTATTACCTAAAAATAAAAAGATTCCACCCTTCGCAAAAGTATTCGTCATCGCAGCAATTGTAATTGCAGTAACAGCAGAAAGTTCACTAACCTTATTCGACACAAAATCATCAGCAACACTCACTGTAATCGCATCAACATCCATTATTCCGGAAATAAAACTGGTCAAATAAAGACCGCTATCACCCATATATTCGATTCCAAGTTTTGTCAAAAGTGAGACGAATGCGAAAAACGCACCAAACTTTAGAGCCGGCTTCAGACTAAACGGACTTTCCACCTTAATCATTTTTTCTTCTAACTTTTTAGAAGTTTTATCCTTTTTCGTCCAGAAAAACATTACTGACAAAATACCAACGACACCCATAGTAATCATTGGAACAAGCAATTTGTTTAGAAGACCCGGACTCAAAACACTTACTTCCAGAAGAACCCTAAAAAACATTGCGCTACTCGCAACAACAATCGCCAACACATAAGGATTTATAATTTTCTTATTCTTTTTACTTTGTTCCGAAAAACTCAAAGTCAAAGCCGTACTTGAAAGAAACCCCGCCAAAAATCCAGTAATTCCAATCCCCTTCTTCGTCCCAAAAATTTTAATCGCTACATAACTCGAAAAAGAAATCGCCGAAATAAATACAATCATCAACCAAACAACATAAGGATTAAAAAATCCAAACGGTCCATAATATTGATTTGGCAATAATGGCAAAACCACAAAGGCGATCACGATAAACTGGATTGCAGAAACTATTTCTCGATTCTTGACTCCCTTCGCCCATCTATGAAGCGAAATCTTAAAATGCATCACCGACAAAACCGCCAATGAAATTACAGTCGCCAAAACAAATCTTTCCATTCCACACAAAATCCCAACAACAAACACCAAAATTGCCGCAAGCTCAGTAGTCCCACCAATTGCTTTGAACTTTTTGTAAGTAGCTATATATGAAGCAATAATAAGCGAGAAGAATCCAACACCAAAAATAATAAAATATGCTATTGAATAAGCCGACAAAATATATGACAAAGCTCCAAACAGCCCTATCAAGATAAAAGTTCTCACTCCACCAAAACTCACAGTCTCGGTCTGTTGATACTTTTGCTCACGCTCAAGACCAACAAGGCTGGAAAGCGCAAAGGCAACACCTAACTGTTTAAATACTTCAATATCCATCCGCTAATTATAGCAAAAAATGGACGAAAAATCTACCTCGCACGCTTGTCCATGGTACGAAGAGCTTTCATGGAAACTTTCATTTTCTTTATTCTACCGGTTTTTGGATCTATAACTCTTTTCTTCACTAAATTTGGGAGAAATCGACGTTTTGTAGCATTACATGCATGACTTCGATTATTTCCAGAAGATGGTCTTTTGCCTGTGATTTCGCAAACCTTAGACATAATTATTCGTAAAAAGCAGAGCTATTCTAGCAACTTTCCAACAATTGGCAACCTTAAATTACTTCTTCCCGGCAAAAATCCTTATTGGAATAGTCGCAATAAAAGATTCCACAACACCATTCAAGGTCAAAAGCAGAAGCATTCCTTCCGATGTTTTCATAAGTAGCAAATCTCCAATTGTAAAAGAAACCAAAGCAAAAATCCCATACAAAACAAAATAAAATACCGCCCGATAAGTAAAAATCATCTCCCCCGTATCGTGAGTAATATTAGAATATGCCAATGAAAAAAGAATCATCAAGATAACTCCAACAAAAAAATCCTTCAAAAAAAGTATTAAATAAAAACTCATACCCCCAATAGCATACTTTTCAAACCCAAAAGACAACTCGGGGAAAACCTCTAGAATCTCGAAAATCGCAAAATTATATAGGACAGCGACAAGGGCTACAGTTATCCCTCCTATAATAATATTCCTAATTCTCATGGGAAAAATTTTACATCAACTGGACATAAAAAAGAAATAATAATAGAATCGCAACATGTCCAAAACGAATCAAACAAGGAGTGAGAAAGATTCTCTCTCAAAAGTTTTAGTTCCCGAAGATGCATACTATGGTGCATTTACCGTACGTGCACAAAAAAACTTCCAAATTAGCTCACTGCGAGCACCATCAGTTTTCAGAGAAGCGCTTGGAATGGTGAAACTGGCAGCAGTTCAATCAAATTCCACTCTTGGACTACTCACAAAAAAACAAGCAAACGCGATTGAAAAGGCAACGAAAGAATTCATCGATGGAAAATTTGATAAAGAATTCGACCTGGACGTTTTCCAAGCCGGAGCCGGAACGGCATACAACATGAATGCAAACGAAATAATTGCAAATCGAGCAAATGAAATATTGGGCGGGAAAAAAGGAGAATACGAATTCGTTCATCCAAACAACCACGTAAATTTTGCTCAATCTACAAACGATGTAATACCAACAGCCACAAGAATCGCAGCATTATTACTCCTTCCGGAATTACTACAAGAATTAACCGCACTCGAAAAAGAAATTGGAAAGAAACAAGAAAAATATAAAAACTTGGTCAAATGCGGACGAACCCATCTACAAGACGCAGTCCCAATAACACTGGGTCAAGAACTCGATTCATATAGAGAAGCACTCAAAAAATCAAAAGACTTTATCGAAAAACAAGCGGAAGAATTACAAATTGTTGGAATCGGAGGAACCGCAGTAGGAACAGGAATAAATACTGATCCAATGTACAAAAAGATGATTATTCACAACCTCTCAAAACTGCTTGGGATCAGGTTTGAAAAAGCAAAAAATTCGACAGAAACGACAAACAATATGAATGTGTTTATGAATTTCTCCGCTGCCCTCAGATCACTCGCAACAGACCTCCTAAACTTCAGCAGCAATCTAAAATTAATGAGCATGGGCCCAAAAGCCGGAATCTCTGAAATCGAATTACCAATAATCCAACCGGGGTCATCAATAATGCCGGGAAAAATCAATCCTTCACTTCCTGAAGCAGTTATCATGACCGCACTCCATGTCCTCGGAAACGACAAAACAATTGAATTAGCAGCACAAAGAAGCCAATTCGAAATCAATGTGATGTGCCCTCTCATCATGTTCAAACTCTTAGAATCAATGGAAGTCCTAACAAACGCAATGGCGACATTCAGAAAAAACTGCATCAAAGGATTAAAAGCAAATGATAAAAAAATAGAAAAAGAGCTGGAAGAAAGCCTATGCAACGCAACGGTTCTGGTTCCTTACCTCGGATACCAAGAAACAGCAGAAATCGTACAATCAGCACTAAAAAACAATAGAACAATCCGTGAAGAACTCCTCGAACGAAAACTTTACACGGCATCAGAACTACGTGAACTCCTTTCTGCAAAACATTCAACAGAACCCTCTACAATAAAAAGGAAATTTATTAGAAAGAATGATTGATTTTACACGGAGACGAACGATTGTTCGCCCCCGTGTTGTGCGTATGAGAACCTCCGAAGATTCCCCACGACACTTAGTCCTGCTCCTTTTTCACCACCCTTTCCGGGTCATGCAAAGCGACCACAATGGCATAACCCATCAAAGAGAGCGACCCGAGACCAGCCATCACCAGACCGGTGATAGCATCATTCCCAAACGCAACTTGAGCTCTATAGCCCGCTATTGCAATCAAGCCAGCCGAGCCCATCGTGCTCCAGAAAACTTTTCTGCCAACTCTTACGCTCATAAGCATCTTCTTTCTCTCATCCAATTAGATGAGCAAATTGACAAACAGAACATTTCCACACGAAGTGTGTGGAAACTCTCAAATTCGAGGTATCCGCACAACGCCTTCGCGTAAAAATGACTGTCTACAACATATCAAAGAGCAAAATTAGTGCATAACAATAATACATATGACCAATATTGTCCAGGAGTTTCCACGCACACTTACAAAATCTCAAAACTAACAACAAGCTCATCAAATTCCTCTTTATGAGCAGAATAATTCACACTTGGAACTTTTAAATACGCTTCATAAACCACACCGGTCCCTTCCCCCATCATAAAATAATGCCGAATCGCATCCTCGCCTGACCCTTCATCTATAAATACTCCAGCATCCTCTCCAAAATTCACAAACTCCGCACTATACCCGGAATATTTATTAGCCAAAAACTCAGCCAAATTTTGATATCCCATCACATTTTCAGAAGCAAAAACATAAATCTCAACCTTATATCCACATTCATACTCTTCCCCAAACTCATCCGTACACATATTTTCCTCAACCCATTTTTTCATCAATACCCCCTCACCACTCGGCAAATACTCCATCTTATAATCCGGCAATAAATCGATTTTGAATCCATAATCCTTATTGTGATAAAACGGAGTGTCAGTAAATGATTCCGCCATAGTTTCCAAAACCAAAATACAATCAGAAACCCCGCCCTCAAAGTCAGAAAGCCAAAATTTATAATCATAATTCGCCAAACTTCCTCCATACCGAACCAACAAATCTTCCTTGTACCAAGCCTGATACGAAACCCCATTTCCCTCATGAGTCTTTATTTCAATAAAATCATTCGGATCAGGTTTATAATTCAACCCTTCACCAAACTCAACCGAACAATTCAAATAATCCATAGTCAAAACACCATCCCCCTCCTCAATCGAACCCGCCTGTGGATAACTGATATAGTAAATCACCTCGGAATCCTCCCTTGAAATTTCATAAAACTCACACTTATCAAAAGTCACATATCCACCACCCGAAATACACGAGCTAAAAACAAACAGCGACAAAATGTACAAAAACTTTTTCACTAGTTCAATTTAAACGGATTAAAATTCGTATTGGTATCATAAATGTCCACACCTTCTTTTTTCTTCAAGAATCCAACAATTACATACGTGATCGGCGTAAACAAAACTTCAATTCCAACTTTAAATATGTAATTTGAAACAATAATTACAACAAGAAGATCGTTCGGAAGAATCCCATAAAAAGCGATCATCACAAAAATCCCGGTATCAAATCCCTCTCCAATCAAAGTCGAACCAATAGTCCGCGCCCAAAGCATCTTACCCTTCGTCCAGATTTTCATTTTTGCCAAAATATATGAATTCGAAAATTCACCAACCGCGTACGCGAGAACACTTGCAAGCACAATCCTTGGCGTCAAACCAAGAACCGCCTTAAAAGCCTCACCATTGCCACCTATAGACGACTCGGGAAGCGCGATTACACCTATAAACACCAAAGCCATCAAAATATTCATCACAAAACCAATCCAAATAATTCTCCTAACGCGCCTATATCCGTACACTTCTGTCAAAATATCTCCAAAAATATAACTTAATGGGAAAAGTAGCGTTCCCCCGTCAAAATCAAACGGCCCAAGAGCCACAATTTTGCTCGAAGCAACATTCGAAATCAAAAGAACCGAAACAAAAATCACCGCTATATAGATGATGTACTTAAACTCCTTTAAGTGGAGTTTTTCCTGAACAGAATCGATAACATTCATAAGTTTTTTGGTTAAGTTTAGTAAGTGTGTGTGGAAACTTAACAAAGCACACAACGACGAAAAACCTACATTAAATTGACAAGAAAGTCAAAAACCCCTAAATTGTGCCAGCAGAAATAATCAAAAAACAATGTCAAATAAACACGCAAGCAAACAACACTGTTTAGTCGGAAATATTCGACCAAAAAGTAAACTTCGAAACCGAAGAAATAAAGCTAAAGCAAAAATCAGAAGAGAAGCTCGACAAGCCAGCGCGGAAGCATAGCGAACGCGCTCGCGAGCTAAGGCGAGCGTAGCATGAGCAAAGCGAATACATTATCCCAGCGATTTCCCAACTAAACGATGAGACCCGGTCACAACCAAGATCTGGTCTCTTTTTAAATCCCCCAAAATCTCCCGCATCTCAGCCTCTTCATAAATTTCATCAGCAATCTCATTTATCTGCGCCATCATCCCCTCACGATCTTTGTCAGGTAAAAATTTAACCAAAAAAACGTATTTTTTCTCAGGAAATTTAGTTCTCAACGTCCGGATCAAATTTTTCATACTCTCTACAGTATGAGCCACATCAAAAACCACTGTTTTTCCATCAATTTCACGAACATCAAACCTACCGGGCATACTTAACCCTTCATAAATTTCATCAAAAACTCTCTTTTCAACTCCACCAAGCAATACCTCAACAGCACACCACGCAGTCTTCGCATTTTTCACCCTCGCCAAATCATCTCCCTCAAACTCCACATCAAAATCATCCACATAATACACATCCACCTTCCTATCCAATTTCCCCTTCAGCAAGCCCATAACCTCTTCACTCTGCCCACCCACCAAAAGCGGAACACCCCTTTTCACAATTCCCAACTTTTCATCCAATATTTCACTCAAATTTTTCCCCAAAATGCCCACATGTTCCATCTCCACCGAAGTCAAAACACACAAGTCCGGCGTCACGATATTCGTCGAGTCCAACCTTCCCCCAATACCAACCTCCAAAATCGCAAACTCAACGCCCTCATCCACAAAAAACTTCAAAGCAATCAAAGTCAAAACCTCAAAATGGGTAATCCGCACGCCTTCACGCTCCAAAAACCCCGCAACCATTCCCACATATTCACCAAACCGCTCACACGAAATCATTTCTCCATTCACCCTAATCCTCTCCCGAATATCATACAAATGAGGCGATGTAAAAAGCCCCACCCGCTCACCAATCCCCACCAAATACTCAGAAATAA
>JBDRIE010000037.1:0-67062 GCA_043816165.1 Nitrospirota bacterium
CCCGATGAAAAGCTCACAGATTACCGCAAAAAAGCCTGTGACGATATTTCAAAAGAAGTAAAAGTAAAAGGATTCAGACCCGGACACGTACCACCACATGTACTCGAACAATACGTTGAAAAGAAATACATAGAAGCTCACACCCAAGAAGTCGCTATCCAAAGAACATACTCTGAAATTGTAGTGAAAGAAAAAATCCAAGTGGTTTCACGTCCAAAAGTTAAAATCGAAAAGGAATCTCCGCTCACTTACACCGCAACCGTTGCGACAATGCCGGAGGTAGAGGTAAAAGATCACAAATCAATCAAGATCAAGAAGAAAGAAGTAAATGTAGAAAAAAAAGACATTGAGGCGGTAAAACAAGACATGAAGAAACATGGAACTCAATACAAAGATGTGGACCGCCCTGCGAAAAAAGGGGATAGGGCTGAAGTGAATTTTGAGGGATTTGAAAAGGATGGAAAAGCCATTCCAAACACAAAAAGCCAAAACCATCCGGTCGTTCTTGGTGAAAATTCTCTGATCCCGGGTTTCGAAGACGAGATTATTGGTATGAAAAAAGGTGACAAAAAAGAATTCGACATAACATTTCCAAAGGATTACGGAAAAAAGGACTTCCAAGGGAAGGAAATAAAATTCAAAGTAGAACTTCTCAAACTCGAGGAGGGCAGCGAACCGGAAATTAACGAAGAATTTATCGAGAAAATGACCGGCAAAAAACAATCTGTAAAAGATTTCGAAGCGGAAATTGAAAAAAACATACAAGCACGAAAAGACACAGAAGCGATCAGAGACAGGGAAAATCAGTATATTGAAGAATTACTGAAGAAAGTGAAAGTGGACGTTCCGGAAGCACTTATCGAAGAAGAATCTGAATTCATTCTCCAAGACATGAAACAGGACATTTCCATGAAAGGCATGGAATTTGAAAAATTCCTGGAACAAACAAAAACCACAGAAGACGATCTAAGGAAAAAATACGGACCTGAAGCTGAAAAGAGAATCAAAATCAGATTAGCACTTCAATACATAATAAAAGATGAGAAAATAGAAGTAACCGAAGACGATTTGAAGAAAGAACTGAAACTTATAAAAGCTCAATATCCGCCTGCAGAATCGGAAAAAGTCGACAAAGAGTACAACGAAGGACAACTCAAAAATCAACTCACAAACAAACTCGCACTCAGAAAATTATTTGATAAAGTCCTCGCATAAGGATAAAATAGTCACAATATAAAAAATCATCCTATGAAAGCATTTTATTTATCGGGTTCGATAATCTTCACAGTAATGATCTTGGTCGTTGCTTTTGGGAATATCCAAGCCCAGTGCGCACTATTGACATTCTTTTTCTTCCCGGTTAAATCCAACCCTACGATTGTGATATTAGGATTTTCTGTGATTGGAATAATCACCGGACTTTTCTACCACGCATTCATTACAAAACTCTTTGAAAGCACGGACGAAGACGAGGACGCTGATTTTGAATAAAAAAATATTGCAATCGGTTTAAAAAAAATGTACGTTACGAAAGCAATGTATACTTTTTGTGTACGTTCATGGGCAATTATAAATAGGGACAATGCTAAAGCGGCTTTTTACATCTAATACCCGCGTAAAATTATTGACTGTATTCCTAATGAATATCGACGAGGAGTACTTTATTCGCGAACTTACGCGAAAATTAGATGAACAAATTAATTCCGTTCGAAGAGAATTAGACAATTTGAAAAAAATCGGACTCCTCAAGGCTAGGGCAAAAAACCGAAAGAAATATTACCACGTGAACAAAAACTTTATCTTTCTTGACGAACTGAGAGGAATAATTGTTAAAGCCATTTCATCTCAAGACAAGGTGGCAAAAGACATCGCCAAAATGGGGGATATCAAATTATTGGCTTTATCCGGGCAATTTTTGAACAAGGATACTGAGACAGTCGACATGCTAATCGTCGGAAACCTGGACAAAGAGCGTTTTTCAAAATACCTGAGCGAAGACTTAAGAACCAAAAGATCAGTGAAATTCACTATAATGAACGAAGAAGATTTTAAATACAGAAAAGAGTGCCACGACAAATTCATATCAGAAATAATCTCCGATCCCGAAAATCAAATCCTCATCGACAAATTCGCCTAAAAGTCGACTTCATCCAAATCAGGATTAATATACTCAGTTTTTGCGCTTTGTAGTACGCAATTTGCAAATTCCAATTGATCATAAGTAAGTTCCTCGGGATAAACCTGAAGTGTTTGACCGACATCACCGGTGCAAAGGTTATAATCCATGAGATTTGCCGGAGCCGCATTGGACCCATCTCCGCAGGCAGCCATACAAACATCACCGCTCATATAAGTAGTGATTGACTGAATATGAGCGCAAGCCTCACTATAATTAACTGTATCATCGAGACCATCACCCCCGGACGCAAAAGGGTGCTTCAACTCTAATATATGTCCCATTTCATGGGCAGTCGCCTTTTTTAGATATGTTGTGCCAGCATCATCTGTATATAATGCCAAAAATTCTTCACCTTTTGGAGTAGTCAAATATGTACCACTAACCCCCGTATCCCCGGGAATATACATAATATCTACAGCGCCATCTGTACCATTTACATCTATATAAGCTCTTAATCTATCTTCATATTCGTCACGAGACTCACCCGGAATCATATTTGGTTGAAGAGCACTATCATGAACTCTTCTAACTCTGGCAACATAGAAATCCCTAATCATATCACCATATACACGACGTAAATCATCTATATTTACCCTAATAGCATCTTCATTTATATCCGAAGCGCCATCATCATTCATGACTATATGAATCGCGAGAGCTACAAAGATCATTTGCTGAAATAGGTATTGTCTTCTATGACCAGGGTCATAACACCTCTCTATAGCAGCTTTCTTTGAATCTTCGCCCTTTTCACACGCCCCCAACACAGCCATCAAGCTCAAAGCGGTAACGGCCACTAGATCTTTAATTCTTCTTCCAGCTATACCTAATCTACCCAATTTTGCCCTTGGGATCGTATTTGAACTACTTGTTTCACTTAGTTTATTCATAAATAAAATCAAAATGCGCCATAGCATGACGCAAAATAGCGATAGTGTCAAGTACGAGCTGGGCACAAAAAAATACAAATTCCCTTGATTTAAACCTTTACCTTCAGTATATTGCACGAGCATTTAATTTCGCAAATGAGCATTTTACAGGATATTCAAAAATTAGCGGTGAAAAAAGTTCCGGTTATCCGACCTGGAAATACGGTAAGAGTGCACCAAAAAATCAAAGAAGGAGAAAAGGAACGTATTCAAATCTTCGAAGGTTTGGTAATTAAACTTAATAGTGGTTTTGGCGCAGACAAGACAATTACTGTACGAAAAATCGTAGGTGGGATCGGAGTTGAAAAGATTTTCGCGCTTTATTCTACAAACATTGTGAAAATTGAGGTTAAAAAGAAATCAAAAGTTCGTAGAGCGAAACTTTATTACATGAGAAAAAGATCCGGTAAATCAGCAAGACTAAAAGAAACTTTCATAAGCGATAAGGAGGTAGAAAGTTCAATAGAGGAATTAGCTGAAAAGCGCGCAGTCGAAGACGAAGCGCAAGAAAATGACGATAATGCTGTAGAGGAAAGCGTTCCAGCAGCAGATGAAACCCCAAAGGCCGAAGAAGCCCCAAAGGCCGAAGCAGAAGCTCCAGCCGAAGCCGAAAAAAAAGAGTAAAGTTTAAATCCAGATTATGGTCCCATTCGTTCCCATTGAATCCAGGCTAAGAAGCATTGGATGCCGTTTAGTTGCGGGAATAGACGAAGCAGGTCGCGGTCCACTTGCCGGCCCCTTAGTTTCTGCTGCGGTAATTTTGAAAGAAAACGTAAAAATACCGGGATTGAATGATTCAAAACTACTATCCAGCAAAAAAAGAGAAGAATTATTCGAATTAATAGTAAAAAATTCTGTAGATTTTTCAATTTCAATAATTCCACATACCCAAATCGACAAGATAAACATTGTAGAAGCGGTAAAATTGGCAAACTATAATTGCATAAAAGAACTAAGGTGTAAGCCGGATATCGCATTAATAGACGGAAGAGACAAGCAAATCCTAGATATTAAGTTTTTAACGGTAATCAAAGGTGACCAAATTATAAAATGCATTGCAGCGGCTTCGATATTAGCGAAAGTAACCAGAGACGCACTCATGAAGCATTATGCAAAAGAATTCCGACAATATGGGTTTGAAATTCACAAAGGCTACGGGACAAGAATTCACAGAAATAACATAAAGAAATTTGGACGTTGCGAAATACACAGGAAAACTTATAAGATTAAGTCATGAAAATAGTTATTACAGGTAATTATGGCGCCGGAAACATTGGTGACGAGATGATTCTCGAGGGCTTGATGAATGCAATTAACAACAGCACAAAAGATGCAAAGATCACAGTGTTAAGGGGTGACGAGAAGTTCCCATCAGGCCCTAGAAGCCTAATAAAATCACTTTTCAAATCAGAAAGGAAAACTAAAAAATTAGTAAAAGAATGCGACTATTTTATTTTGGGTGGAGGTGGACTTTTTGGTAGTCTCACATTAAAAGCAAATATTATTTGGGGAGTCCAAGCACTAATGGCTTATTTCTACAAAAAACCGGTCATTATGTATGGGCAAAGTGTAGGGGAATTAAAAGGTAAGTTTAGAAAATGGCTGGTTAAATACATATTTCAAAAAGCAAAACTAATTACGGTAAGAGACCAAGAGTCAAAAAGGAGGCTAAAACTGCTCGGAATAACCAAAAAAATCCACGTAATACCGGACTTGGCCTTCAATATTTCGTACAAACCAAATAAAAGATCCCGAAAATCCATAATTCTTGCATTAAGGCAACACCCAGGAATTAAAAAGAAATTTATAACAACAATAGCAAAATATTTAAATTGGATAATAGAGGAAAAAAACTACGACGTAGATATAATAAACTTTCAGGAGCCACCGTCAAAAGATGCGGACGAAATATTGCATGAAAAAGTCATTGAAGAGATAAGGAATAAATCAAAAGTTAAAATCATTCCAACTCCGGACAATACAAAACAGCTCTTTGACGTCATAAGTAATTCAAGTTTACTGCTGGGGATGAGGCTTCACTCAATAATTTCTGCAATAAAAGCCGAAAAGCCATTCCTCGCACTGTCTTATGCTCCAAAGGTCAAAGACATGCTCAACTATGCCGGTCTGGAATTATATATGCTCGATGCTGAAAAAATTGAATCATACATACAGCTTACAAAAACAACAGAGTCTATATTAAGAAAAGCTGAAAAAATCAAAAAAGATCTAGAGGAAACAAACAAACTCTTCCTCGAAAAACATAGAGAATTCGAGAAAAACATCCTTAGTAAAATTTTCTCAACCTAGATTCAAACTCATCCTTTGTAAATGAATGGGTTTGAGTGCCGTTTTTGCTAACAACAAAGGAAGCGGCAGTACACGCGATTTTACACGATTCCTTGAGAGATTTATCATTAACGTAACCATGCACAAATCCCGCTCTAAAAGCATCTCCACATCCGGTCACATCAACCACATGCATACCTCCTATTGCAGGAACATGAGTTTGCTCCCCATTCTCAAAAATTGTACATCCATTTTCCCCTAAAGTTTCTACATAAAAACCTGCCCAACCCGTTAATTGTGATAAATTCATGCGCATCTTTTCCACCAAAAGACTTGTTTCATATTCATTTGCGATAATGCCCTTACACCCATCTATAATTATAGCCAAATATTCTTTTGATAAAGCGGAAATTGCCTGACCCGGATCAAAAAGAAACGGAACCTTATCACGGATCAAATTCTCAGCAATTGTTAACATTCTGCCTGGGATATCCGGGGCAAGCACTGCAAAATCAACACTAGAAAGATCACAACATGACAAATTTTTGCAAATTTCTACAGCCGCCGATGCTCCCGGAGAAAAAATTGAAATTTGATTATGTGAATTATCAGCCAAAATATAGGCGGCTGCTGTAGGGTTTCCATCGTCAATTTGAACACACTCAGATGTAATTCGATTGCTATTCAACCAATCTCTATAATCATCGAAGTCATTACCCGCAACCCCAAGTATCATGGGCTTTTCACCCAAAAGATTCAAAGTATAGGCTATGTTTGGGGCACAACCACCAAAAAAAGTTTCCCTGGAATCAGCCAAAAAAGAAACACTCAGATTATCAAGTTCTTCCGGAATCAAAGACTCCTTGAACCGTCCCTTATAGAACATTATGTGGTCATAGGCTATGGAGCCCGACACTAGAATATTTTTCATTCTCTTCGTTAAGACCTGCCTGTTTTCGGTCTAAAATTGATAAATCATTCGATATTTGAGCCAAATGACTGTTTTTGACTAAGGCTGAAGCATTGTGCAAACCTTCAAAAGATTCGCCACAATCTCCCCAGAATCCTTCAAGAATATCGTATTTCAGAGTTCCTTGTTCCAAATAGTAATTATTAACATCTGTTATTTCTAATTCATTACGATTTGATGGGTTTAGGCTTTTAACAATATTAAAAACCTGAGGATCATACATATACACACCGGTTACTGCAAAATCAGATTTTGGATTTTCCGGTTTTTCTACAATTGAGGTGATTTTATCTCCATCAAGTTCCGCAACTCCATAAGACTCAGGATTGTGTACTTTTTTCAAAAACACTCTCGCTCCGCTGGGTTGAGCCGAAAATTCTTTCACTGCGCCGGCGATACTATCCTCCAATACATTATCACCAAGAATAACTACAACTTTTTCATTATTTGCGAATTGTTCCGCCAGCCCGAGAGCTTGTGCGATACCTCCTGCCTCTTCTTGCACCTCGTATGACAGCTTTACGCCCAAATGTGCACCTGAACCTAATAATTCCAAGAAGTCTCCTGCATGACCCTTTCCTGAGACAATCAAGATATTATCAACCCCCGCTTCCTTAAGCGAATAAAGAGGATAATAAATCATAGGCTTGTTGAACACAGGTAAAAGATGCTTATTTGTGACGTTGGTGCACGGTGATAACCTACTTCCTGTTCCCCCGGCTAGTATTATTCCTTTCATAAAAATTGCTTAAACAGCGATATTAAACAGTAAAAAGCCGATTTCATCAAGTAGTTAATTGCAAATAAGCATTTAGAGCTTCTTTCCACGATCTCATTCTGCAATCCAACTTTGTATTTTGGAGAATAGAGCAATGTGGACGTTTCGCAGGCCGCGGAAATTCTTCAGATGTAACCGGATTTACCTTTACGTCCAATTTCGCCAATTTGAAAATTTTCTTCGCAAATCCGCACCAGCTTGTGTGGTCAGAATTTGTTAGATGATAGACACCAAAAGAAGGTTTTTTCACGGGGGAATCATTCCCAGCCATGTCGCCCTCAGAACCCATCGTCCGGTTATGCTGTCTGGGCAAATTAGAAACATATGGCATCAAAAAACATCTGATCAACTCTTCGCACAAGTCCTTTGAGTAAGTAGGGGATCCTATTTGATCATCTACAACATCAAGCTCAGATTTCGTTTCTGCAAGTTTCAGCATCGTTTCTACAAAATTCTTCCCATTTTCTCCATAAAGCCAAGATGTACGAACTATATAGTGCTTATCCCAGTTTTCCGCTATTAACCGCTCACCACGGAGCTTGGATTCACCATATACGTTAATAGGGGACGGGCGATCGTCTTCCTTGTAGCCCTCCGGATTTTCGCCATCAAACACATAATCAGTACTGATATGCAGAAGAACGGCATTCTCTTCTTTGCATGCAGCAGCCATAGCACCGGGAGCATCACCATTTATTTTTAAAGCCATATCCTTCTCTGTCTCACAAGCGTCAACAGCAGTATAAGCCGCGCAATTAATCACAAAATTAGGTGAAATTCTTTTAAAAACCGAACTCAAAGCTTCTTTGTCAGAAATATCCAGGTCGTCTTTATCAAAGGCGTACATTTCAAAATCTTCACTTCCTGAAAGAGTCTTTAACATTTGCGAACCAAGCATCCCTAGCTTACCTAAAAGAAGAATCTTCAAATTATTTTCTTAAGAATTTTTTTACTTTATCGTTTAATTCAGAGAATTTAACATCAGAGGCTTTATCTTTTGCTCTTTCTTTCCATTCAAGACCATCATTTTCCAAAGTTCTTTTACTTACAACCAATCTAAGAGGAATTCCAATTAAGTCAGCGTCGTTTAGCTTAACCCCCGGACTATCATCCCTATCATCATACAATACTTCAACACCGGATTCCTGCAGATCTTTATACAATTTTTCTGCCGCTTCTTTCACTTCATCATCTTTTCCCAGAGAAACGACGTGAATTTGATAAGGAGCTACACTGATAGGCCAGATAATTCCTTTATCATCATGGTAAACCTCTACAATCGTCCCCATCAAACGTGTATTCCCGATACCATAGCAACCCATCACGCAAGGTTTTGATTTTCCATCTTTATCGGTGAAATTAAGGTCGAAAGCTTCGCTATATCTGGTTCCCAATTGGAAAATATTACCGACTTCAACAGCATGAATTTCCTTCAACGCTTTTCCGCATTTTGCACAATCGAACCCACTTTTAACCTCCACAAGATCAGTAAAATCTTTAACAATAAAATCCCTCGCCAAATTAACATTTTTATAATCCTTTGCGTATTCATTTGCGCCTGTCACGAAATTCTTAATATTTTTGATTGAATGGTCACCAATAAAGGAAATTTTCACACCTTCCGGCATATTTACCGGGGAAATATAACCCTGTACCAGACCCATTTCTTTCAAAACTTCAGGATCTGCCGGGCGTAGTCGTTTTTTCAAATAGTTTTCCAGCTTTACATCACTCACATTCAGGTCTCCTCGAATAACAACCCCGACAAGACCCTCATCCTCTACGTCATATACAACACTCTTCAAAATTTTATATTCCGGAACATCGTGAGCCCTAGCATTATCAGTAACCGTAAATCCACGCTCAATTTTCACAAGCTCCATCGGCAGCTCTTTCTCCTCTTTCACATCCGGATCAGCAATTTTTCCCTCTGCAATCTCCAAATTTTGTGCTATTCCGCATTTATCACAAACAATAATTGTATCCTCACCAACTTCACTTTCAACAGAAAACTCATGTGAGAATTTATCAGTAAAAGGACCTCCGGAAGCCTCAATAACATGTGCCTTCAAATCACACCTTTCGTAAACATTCAAATATGCCTGCTTCACACGCTCATAATATTTATCCAAATCCTCTTCAGAAGTGTGGAAACTGTACATATCTTTCATCCCGAATTCACGCCCTCTCAGAAGTCCGGACTTCGCACGTGGCTCATCTCGAAACTTTGTTTGAATCTGATAAACACTAAGAGGTAAATCCTTATAAGAATTTATATACTTAGCCGCTAGGGGAGTCACAGTCTCCTCATGACTTGGCCCAAAAACAAATTCCTTGTCTCCGGAAGCATGAGTTCGATACAAAATTTCGTCCATTGTGCGATCACGACCGGTTGTTTTCCAAATATCAATTGGATGTAGAGCCGGCATCAGCAGCCTTTGCCCTTCCACCGCATTCATCTCCTCTTCAATAATATTATTAATTTTATTAAAAACCCTATACCCAAGCGGTAACAAATTATAAATTCCTGCCGCAAGCTTCTCGATAAACCCGGCCTGAGTAAGGAATTTAGCATTTACACTATCCGCATCACACGGAGGATTATGCCTGGTCCTCCCAAAAAGATTACTATATAGCATATTTAAAGTTTTATATTGTTCTGTGTTTTTCCTCTTCAATATACACTTCCAGAATGTCCTCGTCTTCAACAGGAACACTACTATTTACTTTCATACCGCAATCATTTCCTTCACCAATATCCTTTACCTCTTTATCAACTTTTCGCAATGATGTGATCAGACCTTCACCTGCAATTGCGTCTTCACCTTCTTCATCTTTGCCTCGAATAATATTGAATTTAGCTTTATTCGCAATCTTACCACTCAAAACCTTACATCCTATGATCATATCTTTCTTTTTAGTAAGGAAAATTTGTCTAATTTGCGCACGTCCCAAAACTTTCTTGATTATCTCTGCATCCAAAAGCCCTGAAAGAATCTTCCTAACATCCTCAAGAAGATCATAAATAACTGTATATTTCTTTACCTCAACTCCTTCACGCTCCGCCGTCTTATCAACATAAGGCGAGTCGAAATCTGTATGGAATGCAGCGACCAACCCTTTACTTGCTGCCGCCATCATTACATCCGACTTGCTTACGCTTCCTACTCCACTATGAATTATTTTAACTGCAACTTCTTCATCCTTGATTTTAGCTATAGATTGCTTAATCGCTTCCAATGAACCCTTTGTGTCCGCTTTGACCACTAATCGTAAAATCTTTTCGGACTTAACCGTTGAAATAACCTGATTCATACCTGACATCCTGGCTTCCGACTCTTGTTTTGTCTGCAATGTAACCTCTTCGGATCTTTGCTTTGCCACTTTTTCATTTGCAACCACTTGCAATATATCTCCACTTTTTGGTGTTTGTTGAAGTCCGGCTATGAGTACCGGAGTAGATGGACCTGCTATTCTCAGAGGTTTTCCATTATGATCCTTCATCAGCTTTATTCGCCCATACGTACGACCGATAATCACATTATTCATTATCTTCAAGGTTCCGGTATTGACCAAGATAGTAGCCACAGGCCCTAGACTTGAATCTAAGTGCGCCTCAATAACAGTTCCGACCGCTTCACGATCTGGATTTGCCTTCAAATCTTCCATTTCAGCAGTCAAAAGAATCATATCCAGCAAAGTATCTATGCCATCACCACGCAATGCAGAAACCGGCACCATTACCGTTTTTCCACCCCAATCTTCCGGTTGTAGATCGTGCTCTGCCAATTCTCCTTTTACTTTGTCAGGATTAGCATCTGGCTTATCCATCTTATTAATAGCGACAATGATAGGAACTCCCGCTTCTTTTGCGTGATTTATTGCTTCAATCGTCTGAGGCTTAACACCTTCGTCAGCTGCCACAACCAATATTGCAATATCTGTGACTTTTGCGCCACGTGCTCGCATAGATGTAAATGCTTCATGACCGGGAGTATCCAGAAAAGTTATTAATTTCCCCTTTTTTCCACCTGATAAGCTCCGATATGCTGAGTAATCCCTCCAGACTCACCGGCTACTACATCAGTTTCACGGATTGAATCCAATAATTTCGTTTTACCATGATCAACATGCCCCATTACCACTACCACCGGAGGCCTTACTTTCAAATCCGAAGAATCATCTTCCTGCAATAGTTTTGTAATGTCACCCGCCATCAACTCCTCGACACCGGCCACTGATCGCTTTCTCTTGATCTTAATCTCCATATCATCTGCAATAATTTGAGCAGTATCAAAATCAATTTGTTGATTAATATTAGCCAAAATTCCATTCTTCATCAGCTCGCCAATGATTTTTGCAATTTTTATCCCTGTTTTTTCAGCAAATTCCTTTACAGTAATGGAATCAGGAATTTCAATAGGCTTACTTGTGTCTACTTCTAGTGTTTCTTCCGGCTTTTCCTCAACTTTTTTTGTTACGGTTTTACCGGCCTTTTGCTTCCTTTGACTCTTAACAATTTCACGTTCTCTCTCTTCTGCAATAATTTCATCATATATTTCGGCAACATCAGTTGGTCCTTGAGCTTCTGCAGATTCCGCCTCTTTTTTAGACATAAGTTCGTCTAAAATGAGCTCAGCAACGTCGTCTTCGATAACACGAGCTCTAGGTGCAATATCAAACCCCAGATTAGTGATTTTATCCTTCAAATCTTTGACCTGAATATCTAATTTTTCCGCTAAATCCGCAAGTTTTATAGACATATATGATTTCTGTATAAAAAACAAAAATAGTCTACGGAAAAAACGTTTTATTGTAAAGAAAAACAGTATATCATGACCCTCGATGGAAAATTTATTATTTGTAGTTGGAGTTGGAGTTCTTCTAGGGATGGCTTTCATAATTTATAAGCTGCGAGATATGAAGAAGCCTGATGATCAAAAGCTCGTTTTTGAATATATAGAAGCATTACGGAAAGAAATGCGTGAAAGCGGAACCGAAAACCGCAAAGAGGTACAGCAAAGACTGGATGTTATCCAAGAGAGACTCTCAAAAGGTCTAGAGGTTTCTTCACAAACCATTCAAAAACAATTCTCCCAAAGTTCTAAGTTAATATCAGAAGTTACTCAAAAGCTCACAAAACTGGACGAAACAAACAAGCAGGTCCTGAATTTCTCAGAACAAATGCAAAGTCTGGAAAACATTCTCAAAAATCCAAAACAAAGAGGTATTTTAGGAGAATATTTTCTGGAAACGTTACTTGGTCATGTTCTTCAACCAAATCAATACCAAATGCAGTACAAATTTGATAGTGGTGAAATAGTGGATGCAGCAGTTTTCTTTAAAGATAAGATAATTCCAATCGATGCAAAATTCTCACTCGAGAAATACAACATGATTATGGAGGAAAAGAGTGCAGATAAACGCGAAAAGCTAGAAAAAGAATTCAAATTGGACATCAAAAACCGAATAGACGAAACCGCGAAATACATAAGACCAAAAGAAAACACAACCGACTTCGCATTCATGTTTATCCCTGCCGAAGGAATTTACTACAACCTCCTAATCTACAAAGTAGGCTCATTGAAGATAAACGCAAACGACTTCGTCGAATACGCCTTCAAAAAGCACGTAATCATAGTTTCCCCAACTTCATTCTTCGCATATCTGGAAACCGTGCTCCAAGGATTAAAAGCTCTAAAAATGGAAGAGTCAGTTCATGAAATCATCAAAAAAGTAGGGGACTTAGGGCGACATATGGGAAGCTACGAAGAATACCTCCAAAAAATGGGTAACAGCCTTGGGACAACAGTAAATATGTACAATTCAGCCTACAAAGAATTCAACAAAATCGACAAAGATGTTTACAAAATCACTGACGGCGACGCAGGCGGTAAAGCCGATCCTGCCGTTTTGGATAAACCAAATATAAATTAACCAAAATTATCATGGGAGTTAGATCAAAAACATTAGTAGTTGTATTACTGGTTGGTCTTGTATTCGGAGTATTCGCCTTATCAACGCGAAACTCTCAATTATTCAAAGGACAGATCTTTGATGGACCCGGGAATGAGATTACAGAAGAAACAGGAGATGTATTATTGCCGGATCTGACCGTAAATGCAGAAATTATATTTCCGGAAATAGCCGATGACGACATAGAGATTGATGTGACAATGGAAAATATCGGAGAAGGCACAATCCCCGGAGGAACACCATACACATACACCATATACATCAATGACACGGAAGTATTCTCAAACAGCGATTCTTATAGTGAATTAGCACCTGGAGATGCGTTTAGCTTTAAATATCCAATCTCAAAGACAATTTACCAATACCCAAATGAAGGAACGGTAAAAGTAGTGGTAGACGGGGAGAATTCAATCAAAGAAAGCAACGAAGGCAATAACGAAATCATAAAAGATTATAAACTGTAAAAAATGTACGATACATCCTCAGGAACACAACCGTTCCCGGAAAAAATAACAGAGTCTGTACTTAAGGATGAAAATACCGGTGCAAGTAAAGCCTTGAAAACCAGAGAAAAGAAATCAAAGGAACGAGTAATTGAGAAAAGAACCCAAAAAGAGCTCAACGACATGAAGGAAATCAGGAATTTTTGGGAAGAGACTTTTGGGAAAGGAGCAGTAGCGAGTTTCTTCATAAGTTTGAACGCTTTTCTTGCCGGAGAAGAGGGGACTTTTGATGCCGCGGCCTTCGATGAAGAAATTACCGCAAGAGCCAAGGAACTTTCAAAACAAGGATTCAACATGGATGAGTTTGTAGTTGCACACAGATCATTGGGGTACGGAAGACACAGAGAGAATTCGGAAGAAGGACTGAAAGCCGCGCTGAATGGAGGAGAGAAACAAATAGAAATAGATTTGCGTAAAGGTCCGGACGGGAAATTATATTTATCCCACGGCCCAATTAAGAAAAATGATGTAAAAAACCTTCTAAGCATAAATAAAGCATTAGAGATTTTTGCTGAAAGTGACAATCAAAATGTTGCCATATTTTTTGATGTTAAGGAAAAGGGCGTGGTGAAGCTTTTGGATGCGGCAATGAACTTGGTAGATACATCTTTCAAGGGCAGAGCAGGCTACAGATCGCTAAAAGACAGACATTTTATAATGGCATTCGATAAAACCATACTGAGGGAAGCGAAAAATTCAAATGGAGCTCGTCCTCTGGTTTATTATTATTTCCCAACTGCAAAATACGGAATAATGAGTGGACTAATATCACTGATAGGAAGGAAAAGAGTCAAAAGCATGCTTGATACAGCCGATTCAATAGGCGGAACGCGCACAGCTGAAGGATTAGAAAAAACCGGATTAAGTGTAAATGGAAAATCTGTCGGCAAAAAATTCAAAACCAACTTCGACATGTGGAGAAATTTGCCAAGCAGTGACATTCTAGCAACAATTAAAAGCAGTAACGGTTATCTTTGTATACCAGCGGCACTTGCAACCAAAGAATTGGTGAAGAAAATAAAGGGAAAAGGAATCAAAGTAGCTGTTTGGGGCGCAAACGACAGCAGAATCAAGAAAATGATTCACGAATTAGGCGTAGACCTTGTAATTACTGACACACCAAGGGCGGCTAGCAAAAAATCCGCAAGAAGGGCCGCTTAAACAGCCGGACAAATCAATCTATAGTCGCAAAATTTACACAAAAACCCCGGAGTTGGATTGAAATCCGACTTTTTCAATTCGGAAACAGTCTCCTCCACATCATCCACGATTTTATTGAGTTGCTCGTCTGTTCTTTCCGTAGAGATTTTTTCATTATCCTCCAGATAATAAAGACTCAGTTTGCTAACCTTAATCCCAAAAATATCACGACATGCAAGCGCATAAATAGAAAGCTGCAAGTCATTTTTCAGATTCGGATTCGACTTCATACGTCCCGTCTTGTAATCAATCATTTCATATGTGCCATCATCCAGCTTGTCGATCCTATCAATTCGCCCGGATAGCATGTACTGGCCCAATTTCAGGTTAAACGGCCTCTCCAAAAACGCAGGAACAACCCAAGGACTAGAATTGGTTTCATAGAACTTAGTGAGCATCTCCAGTCCTTTATCATAGCGGATCCCCTCGTGTTCTTTACTCTCAAATCCATAAGGAATCCAACTCTTCTCGTAAAGCTCTTTCAACTTTTCTAAACTTACATTCTCCCCTTTTTTTAATAATTCATAAAGTTCATTCAAAGTTTCATGAACACTGGACCCAAAGTTTGCCGCATGCGACGGAGGTACGGGGACATTCATGATATATCTGTAGTTGTATTTCAAAGGACACGATTTAAAAGTATCCAACTGTGAATAACTCACTCTTTTACTTTTAAATGGAGGTAAATTGAAAATAGGGGTAACCGGAGACTTGAATTCCTGCAGTTTCTTTACTGAATCTTCAGAGGCGGAATGATCCGTACGTATTCCGTAACCACTATCTTCCACCTCCCCGACGAAAGGAGAAACTTTCCACTTTTTGTTGCCCTCGTATTGATCACTATAAGTTAAAAAGACTTTTTGTTTCGCTCTTGTCATGGCCACGTAAAACAATCGCCTCTCTTCTTGCAAATGAAAATCGCCCTCAGGGAAAATTTCTTTGGTCAACTCTTCCGGAACGTAAAAAGGTTCCCATCTTTTACCGGTAGGAAAGCGCTGATTGACTAAATTTACAATAAAAACATATTTGAACTGCAATCCCTTACTACCATGGCATGTCAAAATCTGCACAGAATCCTTTGTTTGTGAATCATCATAACTCAAAGGAGCATTAGCTTCATTTAAAAGGTCGATATACGCGGAGAAATCTATTACTGAATTGTGTTCGTTTTCTCGCCCGAATTTATCAACTCTTCTTGCAAATTGATCAATATTGCCCACTTCCTCATATTTCTCAGAGTCGATAAGAAACTTGATTAAATTTATTTTCCTTGAAAACTCATTAAGCACTATTCCAACCGGATTATTTTTCGAAAAATCAATCAATTTCGTAAACAAATTGAAGACTGTCTGTAATGGGTCCTCTGTGCCCGGGATAGTCATGTTTTCATCTTCCAGTCTGTCCTTTATCAACTTAAACAAGTGGTTTTTCTTGCTTCCGTTTAGTAGTTCCAATATATCCGTCATAGGAATCCCAAATACATCCATTTTTAGTATTCGAAGCATTGCAATATCGTCATCAGGATTTGCCAAAAACTTAGTCACTGCAATCAAATCCTTGATTTCATTCAACGACATAAGCCCTTTTGGATTTCTAACTTGATAGGGGATCCCAAGATATTTGAGCTCATCAGTAAAAGGAATTGCATGATTATTATTGCGTACCAAAACTGCAATATCTGCCAAATCGACGCCTTCCTTTTGCAAAAACTGAATTTTCTCCGCAACAAATACCGATTCTTCCAGAAACGTAGGGAAATGGTGGATTTCTACGGGTTCAGCGCCTTCCACATTACAATTAAGCTGTTTATTCAAACCGGTCTTTGATTCCAGTCGATCCGGATTGTTATTTTGTATTAAATTATAAGCCGCATCCAAGATATTTTTTGTGCTTCTATAATTTTCTATCAAAACTATTTTCTTATGATCCTTAAATTCCTCGTCAAACTTTAGAATATTACTAAGACTCGCACCCCTCCATTTATAAATACTCTGATCATCATCTCCTACAGCCACAATATTTTTATGATTCTTCGACAGATCCAACAAGAGCTTAAACTGAGCATAATTTGTATCTTGGAACTCATCCACCAATATATATTTATACCGATTTTGATATTCAGCCAATACTCCGGGTCTTTTTTCTAAAAGTTGCAAACCCAAATATGTAAGATCAGCGAAATCCAAATAATTATTTTTTATCAACAAATCCTGGTATTCCTGAAAAACAGTAGCAATTTCTTTGATTTTTTCCCCATCATCACCTCCAATTCTCTCCGTGAATTTCAGATACTCAGAAGGCGCAATCAGTTCATCCTTTAGTTTGCCAAAATGAGTCAATAATTCGTAAATAAAACTATTCGGATTACCCAGCGGACGATAATAATCCAAACTAAACGAATAAAGGTTTTGTTTAAAGAAAAACCACTGCTCAACTTGCCCAAGGATCTTGAATCCGGGGTCAATTCCTATTTCCAAACCGGATTCTCGCAGGATCTTCTCTGAAAATGAATGAAACGTCTTTATACTACACTCCTCATAGCCAAGTGGCATTTTCTCATCGACACGCTCAACCATCTCATTGGCGGCTTTTTCAGTAAAGGTTAGCGCCAAAATCTCACCCGGCTTCGCCTTACCGGTTTCAATCAAATGAACAATCCTATCTGTTATTGCGCGGGTCTTACCGGTTCCGGCTCCCGCGATAATAAGCAAAGGACCCTCATCATGCTCTACTACCAGTTTTTGTTCGGGATTCAGTTCCATATTATTCCTCTTTCTCTTCAACCTCAGTCTCAGCTTTTGGCTCCTCCTTTTCTTCAACCTCAGTCTCAGCTTTTGGCTCCTCCTTTTCTTCAACCTCAGTCTCAGCTTTTGGCACCTCCTTTTCTTTCTTCTCCGCCTTTTCACTCATTGCCTTGATAGAAAGCGCAACCCTATGGTCATCAGGATCTATTTGAATAATCTTTGCTTTTACCTTGTCCCCAACTTTCAACGCTTCTTCATCATCACCTGCTTCATCTCCTTCATTTTCAGTGAGCTCACTAACGTGGATAAGACCATTGATTTCATCATCTAGCTTAATGAATGCACCAAATGGAGTGATCCTATTAACTTCACCCTCAATAACCGTTCCAACCCTATACTTTTTAGTAGCTTCAATCCATGGATCAGGCACTAAACGCTTCATTGAAAGACTGATTTTATCTTTTTCTTTACCAATAACGAGAACGTCTACATTGTCATTTAGTTTTCCATAATCATGTGGATCTTTTACGTGTCCCCAAGCAATTTCAGAAATATGTACAAGTCCCTCTAATCCTCCAAAAGTGACAAAAATACCAAATTTTACAATACCGCTGATATTCCCTTTTAGTTTTTGACCAACCTCTAATTTGTCGAACGCCTCACCTCTCTTTAGAGCTTCAGCAGCTTTCTCTGACAAAATCAGTTTACCTCCTTCTGTATCAAGATTTATTACCTTTACATTCAAAGGCTGACCAACCAGCTTCTGCAATCTATTCAAAATTTCAGTACTGTCTGCGCCATCTACACGTGGATAGTGAAGAGGGGCTAATTGTGAAACAGGGATAAATCCTTTGATCCCGTCTATATTTAGAAGCAATCCACCTTTGTTTGCCTCGGTTGCGCTAACAGAAATTGGCTCGCCGGTATCAAATGCATTTACAAATTTATACCATGTTTTTTCCTGACTCGCTTTACGTAGAGAAAGAACAACGAGACCATCCTCGTTCTCCTCTTCAAGAATATACACAGAGACTTCGTCACCAGGTTTTATAGATTTTATTGTCCCGGAGCTGTCGTGAGCTTCTTGTCCGGCAATTACACCGGTTGAAAGTCCATCCATATCAACCAGAACTTTATTTTTTGAAACAGAAATTACCACACCGTTCACGAGCGTACCCGGAGCAGGAGTTTGTATTTCTTGAGCACCCGTCATTAATTTATCCATGACAGGACTGTTGTCTGTATAAACAGTAACCATAATCCTTCTTTAGCAAGATGTCTTAATATTTAGTAGCTATTTGGAATGTTGATTATCTTGCTAATAAAAACACCAAATTAACCAAACAGCAGGGGGATTATAGGGATACAGTTATAACTAGTCAAGGATTAAAGCTATTTTCCTTTTATAAGGTCAACTCCGTCATCCTTCTTCACGATTTTCACCTTATCTCCTTCTTTGAATTCAGAATCCAAAAACTTTGCAGTCAACGGATCTTCAATATACTCTTGGATTGCCCTACGAACAGGACGAGCACCGTATTTTGGATCATAACTCTTCACCGAAAGGACCTCCAGAGCTCCTGGAGTAATAGTCAAAGTGATATTCTTTTGATTCAATCGGTCTTCCAGATAACCAAGGTGTAGTTTAACGATTTTCTTAATATCCGGATTTGTTAGTGCTCTAAACACTACGACTTTGTCTATTCTGTTCAAGAATTCCGGTCTAAAGTGATCTTTGAGCTCTTTCAAGATTTCACCTTTCATCTCTTCAAAATCCTCATTTGCTCGCTCCACTTCTTTCAAATCAGACGCGAATCCGATAGGAGCCGCTTTTTCAGTAAGCTTTTTAGCACCAATATTTGACGTCATAACGATAATTGTGTTTCTAAAATCTACTTTTCGACCTTTTGCATCCGTTAATTCACCATCCTCAAGGATTTGGAGTAAAAGGTTGAATACATCAGGATGTGCTTTTTCAATTTCATCGAAAAGAACTACGCTATACGGTTTTCTCCTAACCGCCTCTGTTAATTGGCCACCATCGTCATAGCCTACATATCCCGCAGTTGCACCAACCAGCCTTGAAGTATTATGCCTTTCCATAAACTCACTCATATCTATTTTGATAAGAGCACCTTTGTCGTTGTATACCTCTGCGGCGATAGTTTTTACTAATTCAGTTTTACCGACACCGGTTGGTCCCATAAAGATAAATGAGCCAATTGGGCGTTTTTCATCTGCAAAGCCTGCTCTGGATCTTCGTATAGCCCTGGAAACAGCCTCAATAGCTTCGTCTTGTCCAATAATATGCTTTTTCAACGACTTTTCCAGTGCCTTTAGTCGCGTGATATCATTTTTAACAAGTCTGGTTACCGGAACTCCGGTCATAGCTGATACTATCCCTGCAATTTCATCGGCAGAAACCATTTCTCGCTTTTCTCTTGGTATTTTTACGAATTTTTGTTCATCAATTAGTTTAACAACTTCAAGCTCCTGATTTCTAAGCTCAGCCGCTTTTTCATAATTTTGTTGCGAAACACAATCTTCTTTCTTTTTGATAATTGAAGTTAATTTCTTTTGAAATTTTCTGATTTTATCGTTATTTCCTTTATTCAATATTCTCTTTTTCGCAGCAGCCTCATCGATAAGGTCAATTGCTTTATCCGGTAAGAATCGATCATTAATATATCTTTTTGATAATGTTACAGCTGCAATTAATGCGTCATCAGAAATAATAAGATTATGATGATCCTCAAACGGTTCACGAATTCCCTTTAAAATTTCCAAAGTTTCCTCAACTGAAGTTTCATCCACAATTACGGGTTGAAAACGTCTCTCAAGTGCAGGATCCTTTTCGATATTTTTTCTATACTCACTTGTGGTGGTAGCACCGATAGCCTGTACTTTCCCTCTGGATAAAGCCGGTTTTAGGATATTCGCGGCATCGAGACTTCCCTCAGCACTCCCGGCCCCCATAACGGTATGCAGCTCATCGATAAACAGAATCACATTTTCCTGGGAAGCAGCCTCATCTAATATTTGTTTAATTCTTTCCTCAAATTCACCTCTATACTTAGTCCCGGCAACGACAGAAGCCATAGATAGAGACAGAATTTTTTTATCAAGCATATTATCCGGGACATCTTCATTTGCGATAGCTTGAGCAAGCCCCTCACAAACAGCTGTTTTACCAACTCCGGATTCACCTATAATCACAGGATTATTTTTAGTTTTTCTGGACAGAATACTGATAGTTCGCTCAATTTCCTTTTCCCTCCCAATAATCGGATCTATTTTTCCATTTCTAACCTCTTCAACAAGGTCATTAGTAAAATAATCCAATGCTGGGGTGCTGGATTTCTTATCTTTCTTCTCTTTTTTATATTCAGCAGTTTCCTTTTGTTGACCTGAAAGTACTCCTTGCAAACCTGATAAAAAGAATTCCAGAGGATTCATCATTTGAGAGTTCTTTGGTGGCATTCCATTTTCGCTCATTGGGGTTTCTTGAGTGGTCCCTGTCTTTGCGCGTTCAAATATCTCCATTATTTGCTCTTTGATATCAGAAGGTGACACCTTCATATTCTCCAAAATTACTGTTGCGGCTGTATTGTCTTGAGAAACCAATGAATACAGAAGATGTTCTGTTCCGACAAAAGAATGTCCAAAACCATGCGCCGTTTTGACAGCTTCCTCTATGACTTCTTTAGCAAATCCACTTAGTCCTCCAGATTCGCTTTTTTGCGAAGATGGGGGATTAGTACGTCCTACCGTTTTCAGAACCAGATTCACGTTCTCAAGAGAAACGCCAAAATTTAGCAAGATCGACGCACCCAAAGAGTTCTCTTGTGAGAGGATACCTATAAGCACATGCTCGGTACCTACATAACTCAGTTTGGATTCCTTAGCCTTTTCTTGAGCTACAATAAGAGCCCTCTTGGCTTCTTTGGTGAACTTATTAAAATTACTGAAATCAGTCATAATCTGTTTGTTTTAAGTTAAATATTTTTTGAAATTCATACAATTCTAGCATAAAATGTGCTTCCTTGGAACTCCAATAGCTAATCTATCCTTTACGAATTTTAGAATGATTGTGATATGGCAATTAGCACTCTTGATTATAGAGTGCTAATGAAGCAATGTCAAATGGGGAAATTATTCTTCTTCGATTGCAAAAAGACTGTTAGCCATATATAGCATAATGTCTTTATATTCAGGATTCCCCGAGATCATAAAAGTCTTAGCTTCAAGGGTTGTATACACTGTATAAAGACTCCCGGACTGTACAACAGTCAACGTCTTTCCATCACCTGCGATAGTTGATCCGGCTGGAACATCTCCGGAAATAACATCCAAAGAAATCAACTCATTATTGTCGGTTATCGGTTCATCGTTAAATCCGTAATGACGAATAACATCTGCATTTCCGGATGACCCGGCATAATACCAACTGGCAGGGTACTTACCTGCAAACAAATGTGGCAAACTCTCAAAAGTTGCAAATTTCATATCCGGGACTGTCATATTCTCGTCAGTCTCATCAACTAAAGGTTCATCACTCTCATCGTCTCCAAAGTCCAGCTCCACATCCTCCTCTGCGTCTTCTGTATCAAAATCCTCATCTTCCACAGTAAATCCGGTAAATTTGAATTCTGACAACATTTCAGCGAAGTTGTTTCGAGTATCAGACTCAGTATTTTCGCTATAAAGCAGCTCAATTGTGTAGATAAAACCACTTCTATATACGTGATAAGTTTCACCACCAAGCACATCCACATACAAAGCATCCAAAGGAGTTGACCCGATTTTTCTGATAGTAGAGGCGAAATCATCCATCTCTACGTATGTTTTAGATGCATAGTCAAAAATAGCAGACCCTTCCTCTTCTCCTTCCGGAGTAACAACCGGTTCATATTGGAATAATTCCTGCGAAATTTGAAAAGTGGACTCGTCAGGAGCTGTAAATTCTATCAAAGAATCGGTTTCTGTAACTTCATAATTGTCATAAACCGCTAATTGTACGCCAAAATCCGTATTTTTGAACTCAACCAACTCAGGATCCTTTTCTATCTCATGCAAAGCCTCGACTACAGAAATTCCGGTCACCTCAAACACTCCATCATCTTGATTCAAAAAACCAATCACTTGAACTCTATTTTCCAAATAATTATTGCTGGAAAGATTAACAGATAGGCTCCTGATCGGCGTATCAGCAATACCATCGTTAAGCAAATGAGTCCCTGCCACGGAATCATTAGTAGACTGTTCTGACAATATACCGGTCAAGGTTGTTAATTCAGGTTCATCTTTAAAAGCATCGTCAATTCCACAACCCGCAACAAAAACAAGTAAAGCACCAAACACTAGAGCTAATTTTTTCATATATCAAATATTAAATTTAACAAACGCAATTATATAAAAGTAAACTATCTTTGTAAACTAAGATGATCGACTGCCCGTTTGGTAGCAATTCGACCCCTGGACGTTCTCTCCAGAAATCCAAGTTGGATCAGAAAAGGCTCATAAATATCTTCAACAGTTCCTTGTTCTTCACAAATGGCAGCGGCAAGGGTATTTAAACCCACCGGACCACCATCGAATTTATCGATAATAATAGATAAAATCTCCCTGTCCGTCATGTCCAAGCCCAAATCGTCAATCCCCACCGCCTTAAGAGCCTCATTTACGATGTTTACGTCAATAATAGAGCCATTTTTTACATCTGCGAAATCTCGAACCCTTTTCAACAAGCGATTAGCTATTCTCGGAGTTTGTCTACATGATTTCGAAAGGATGTTAGCCATTTTTTCATCTATATTGCATTCCAAAATACCTGCTGATCTCAAAATAATATTCTTTATGTCTTCATTTGTATAAAATTGAAGTTTAAAAACATTTCCAAATCTGGACCTCAAAGGAGCAGATAGCATATTCATCTTTGTTGTCGCGCCAATCAATGTAAATTTTGGGAGATTAATACGCATATTTCGCGCTGAGGGGCCTTTTCCAATAATAATATCAATCCCAAAATCCTCCATTGCCGTGTAAAGAACCTCTTCCACAACAGGTTTCAAGCGATGTATTTCATCAATAAATAAAATATCATTTTCTTGTAAATTTGAAATTATTGAAGCCACATCTCCTTGTTTTTCCAGAGCAGGGCCTGATGTAACCTTCATACTTGACCCTATTTCTTTTGATATAATGCCCGCCAATGTGGTTTTTCCAAGACCGGGAGCTCCATGCAATAAAATATGATCCAATGAGTCATTTCGCTTCTTTGCCGCTTTGATGGAAATATTTAGATTACCTTTTATCACTTTTTGCCCAATATACTCATCAAACGATTTCGGGCGAAGAGTATTTTCAAATTGCGAACTGCTATTATTCGCAAGAGGGGATAGAACCTTTTCGGCTTTTTCTTTATTACTTTCGATCATGTAAATTTCTCGTTGAAAAAATATAATTTCTAACGCCTTCCGGATCAGGTGCGTCTTTGAATTCAATTGTGACGTAAGAACTCGGAGTATCTAATCGGAGTAAACCATAATCAAAAATCCAAAACCTGGACAAGATTCCTTTTTCTTCCGTCTGTACATCTTGAATATCTTTCAAAAAAGCCTCTGCCTCGTCTCTTACAGTCAGATATTTCCAATCTATATGGATTATCCTTTCATTAGTAATAATTACTTTATCCAACCAATAAATAAGAGAAACGTATATCAAAACCAAAGTAAACAGCGTAAATACCATCAAGTGCAAAATAACAGCCCATTTCGTAGATAAAACCGGGCTAAACAAAAACAACATCAAGAAAAATGGAAAACTACCAAGTATAACCTTTAAAACATCCAATACAAAAGGCGTTGGATGATGATGTATGACTTTAATAATTCGTTCCCCTTCACGTAATCGCATAATAATTGTAGAATATAACCATGAAAAAGTATTTTCAAGCGCCCTGGAACACCAAGGACATTATTATAACCATATTAGTTGTAATTGGTCTACTCGGAATCTCTCTTTATGCGATGGATGTTTTTAATGTTAAGGAATTTATCGAAGGCTCAAAGAGCAGAGGACTATGGTTATTGCTTGTATTTGTGTTCCAATGGGTATTGATTGCGGCTCCAATATTGGTGCTTACAGGAATAAAATACAAGTTTAGCTTCAAGAATTTTGGAATAAATAAGGTAAGCGTTTGGAATATTATAAAACTGGTGGCTTCAGGATATTTATTATTTTTGGGAATCTCTTTCATAGTATATTTATTAACATTATATACAGACATCAGAATCCCGGGATATCAAGTCCAGGAGCGGATATTGCCTTTATTTGGCGATAATGTTTTAGCCCTAATAATTTCAGGAGTATTGATAATTGCTGTGGCACCGGTTATAGAAGAAGTCTTCTTTAGAGGATTTTTGTTGCGATCGTTGTCAAATAAAATGGGTATTTTTTATGGGAGCATACTTACAGCTCTCATATTCGCACTACTACATTTACAGCCGAGCTCAATCATCCCTGTATTTATACTTGGATTGATCATAAATTCACTTGTAATCAAGAGTAAATCGATAATTCCCGCCATCGCATTCCACGCTTTCAACAATGCAGTAGCCTTCACTATCGAGTTATTGATCCTAAAAGAAGTTGTAAAAATTGAAGAAATAGTATAGAAATTTAGCAATATAAACAATTATGCCCGAGTAGCTCAGCTGGATAGAGCAGCGCCCTTCTAAGGCGAAGGTCACAGGTTCAAATCCTGTCTCGGGTACCATACGCGAGGCTTGCCGAAGGCAAACGTAGAGTCTTTGAAATCCCAAAACAAAGAGTTGACAAAAAAGGAAGAATATGGTTAAATTCAATGCTTTGTTCCTTGAAAATTTGTACTTATTTTAGTTGATAAAAAGGTGGAGTGAACGGAAAATTTACTCTGCTTGGTTCGTTTCCCAAATGGAGAAGCGAATCACAGAATACAAACTCACAGAGGAGGAATCTATGCACTTGAGCATTATTGCGTCCGCTGACCAAGCGTCAGCCTATTCACTCGGGCATCAGTTCTTGCTGATGTTCGTGATCATCTGTTTAGCGGGGATCTTGGTTTTAGGACTTGTTGTCTATGGGATCGTGCCCATGATCAAGAACAACCGTTTGACCTTTCGCAAGGAGTCTCACGAACGCTTGCCGCACAGACCCAACGTCCGACGCATCCCGCGTCCACGTGACCAACGGTACTAGAGGATGCCGGGAATCACTGAGATCATCGTCGTAGTCGCTATCATAGCGATCGTACTGACCGCATCATTCCTCAAAAAAAAGAGGTAACACACGAAACACATGCCCTTCCACGGTGCCAAGTAACGTCAATCCCTCCCAACGTTCACTCCCGCACCTTTTTGTTAACTATTGCAATGAAGAACACTTGAAAGTGTTCTTTTTGTGTTATAATCCAAAATGAAAATTTTAACCAAATATCATGGAGAAAAAAACAAAATCAATTCTAATTATAATCGTTATATTAGCCTTGGCAGCCGGCGCGGCTTATTATTTTTATTACAGAGGACTCGAGGCAGAACCACCATCACTTGAAAGCATGAGCACAACATTCCAGGGCAGTACAAAAGACAAAAACAAGTTCTCGTGGAGCAAAGACCAAATTGCATCCTTCGAAGGCATAGGTAATGAAAATAAGCTGGAAGAGGGCTTGAACTGGAGATATTTTGACAAAAAAATAACAACATCAGAATTATTCCTGGAAAGAATAGTACCAATCGAGAACGGCTGGGCAAAGGCTCTGGTCTATAATTCGATAGAAAACGAATGTATAGAAGGGGAAGCGGGTTTTGTAGAAATATACAAAGCTGACGATAGAGGAATTAATGATTTTTGTCCGTTAGCAATCACGGTATCCGGTGAAACTTTTTTCCATGGGGGGCTAAATCCTGAAGATTACGCGGATTTTGATAGAATCGCAGGGAATCTTTCCAAAATAAAAGAAAAAATTACAGAAGACACTTGGGTACTAATTCCATTACCAAAAGACTACAACGAATTACAATCAACAACGAACTATTATTTCTTAAACGGACCAAATTCTGATCAATTAAGTTCTCAGGCAAAAGTAGAAGGCGCAAATCTGGCATGGGTGAAAGTGAAATCAACAGTTTTTGAAGACGAAATAGTTGCGATTCTTAAGCAAAATATGGACGAAACCCATTATTTAATCGATGAAGTTTCATTAGCAAACAGCAACGAAATAACAATGGTTATAAAAGGAAGAATAGACACAGAATGGTCAAAAGATGTGGATAATGGAATATTGGCGCAAACAGATGCAGGACACAAAATATATTGGGCGGGCCAAAAAGGTAAAATACGAGCTACATTTAAATTCGAAGATGGTAAGAATTTCTTTGTTGACGCATCTGACGTGAATTACTACACAACGGATGAAGACCAAGTCATAGTTGCTGTATATGATGGACAAACAATGTATCTCTACAGAGACGGAGAACTGCTGGATTCTAGAAAGATTGGAAGAAATTTAAAAACATCAACCGGCCCAACTTCTATAGGAGCATCTCCTGAAGGGGAGAATTATTTCAAAGGTTACCTAAAAGAAGTCTCGATCTACAACAGAGCATTTACACCTGAAGAAGTTGCAGCAATCAAGTATTAGAAATTATTTCATCACCTGCATCAATTTGTAGATGGCATAAGCCACTTCACCACGGCTCATCCCTTTGTCAGGTTCTAAATATGTTATGCTGGAATTAATAATCCCAAGTTCCTTAGCGTAAGCAATATATGGAGCGTACCATTCAGTCTTTAGCACGTCTTTGTATGGGTTTTTAGATACCTCAGGATTCACATCAACACCCATCCCGTTAAATAAAATTTTATAAAATTCGGCTTTATTTACAGTATTCGCCGGCTTGAAAGTTCCATCAGAATATCCATTCACAACTCCATTGTTATATGCTGTATAAAGATATCCGCCATACCATTGCGACTTATCTGTATCTGAAAATGGCAAATTTCCATTTGAAATTTCTTGTTTCAATCCTTCAAAAATAAACTTAATAGCTTCAACTCGGCTCACAGTCTGATCAGGTCTGAATGTCCCATCAGGATAACCGGCAACTACACCTTCAGTTACTAAATAATTAACTGCCGAATAATACTCATGACTTTCTGATAAATCAGAGAAGACTACAGTGACTTCATTTCCAACAATATCAAACCAATCTGAATGATACGATTCACCATTATATTCTATAATAAATCTGTCTCTACCTTCACTCAAACGGCTAAATTCACCAATCAAATTCCCAACATTACCAAAATCAATATTTCTTACAATAGAAGGTTTTGGAGTAAACAGACCATTGTCAGATTTAATGATTATTTCTCCCTCAAATCCATCTTTGTAAGCATTGTCATACTGATCTCTCAAAAGAATCGTAAATTCACCATCTTGCCCCTCATAATAGACTGAAGAAACAGCATAATCGAACTGCAATACAGGTGGGTCCGGAATTACCTCGACCTCCTCAACAACCTCCTCTTCCTCAACGACCTCCTCCTCAACAACCTCCTCCTCATCAACTTCTGGAACATACGAATCCGTTGAAACATTTCCATCTAAATACTTTTGGACATATTTCATTGAATTAACCGTTGTCGAGAGCGCATCACTTTGCCCCAAGCCTTCGTTTACAGCCGAAAAGAAGTCTAAACCGGCATCAGAAGCTTCCTGCCATGTAAATGGCCAATAAGGATGCCAAGGCGCAGAATCATTATCGATCTGGAAATGTAAATGAGGTGTGGTCGCAGTACCCGTGTCACCGGACAAAGCAATTTTATCACCTTTTACTACAACATCACCTTCAGATACCAAAAGACTTCCCAAGTGACTATAAGATGAAAACAAAGTTTCATTAGCATTCGGATCATTCAAAGAAGGAAAATTATTATGCTGAATGACTACATGATTACCAAACCCGGAAGTTTGATTAACAGCCTTCACCACAGTTCCATTTGCAATAGAATAAATCGGAGTTCCGTTTGGAACCTTTATATCTACGGCAGGGTGTGAGCCGGCATTTTCATAACCATCCAATAAATAATTTCCCATATACACAACTGGATACGTAATTTTCGCATTTCTAATAACATCATCCGAAGCATCACCCCATTCCAAGTTGTCCGCACTTGTCTTTAGTTGATCAGGATCGTAATAAGGAATACTCACAAGGTCTCCACTATTCATAGCACCATAAGAATAATCCCATTCATCAGAGTCCATAGCCATCCAATCAGGCACTTGTTGTATAGGATAAACAGTCCCGTCAAACGGCTCGTGTTCAGGATAACCAATAATACTTGTTCGAAGTAAATAAGAAATATCTCCTGCCAAAAATGACGATGTAAAAATCACAGAAAGTATCAAAATCAACAGCGCAAGCCGTCCACCACTATGTTTTAGGAACTTTTTCATTTTTATTATTTGTTTTTATTTTAAAAAAAGATTATAAAATTATACCAAATATAGCCAAAAAAATCAATCACCATGCCAATTACCAATAGTGAGGAAGAAACACTAAAATTTGCAGACGAAATAGCCGAAAAAGTAGAGAACGGTGGGGTAATTTGCATGTTTGGAGATTTAGGAACCGGCAAAACAACTTTGGCTAAAGGAATTGCCAAGTATTTCGGACTCGAAGAAATGACCATAAAAAGCCCCACCTACGCATTTATACGAAAGCACGAAGCGCATGACCGAAACATTTACCATATCGATTTGTATCGCCTAAACCATATTGATGAACTTTTACTTCAAGAAATTGAGGAACTAATTGAAAATCCAAAAAATATAATCATTATCGAATGGGCAGACAGGATGGAAAAATATTTACCTGAACACAGAATCAACATTTATCTGGAATATATAGATGAAAAAAGACGAAATATTAGAAGTACGAGTTGATAGAAGCCAAAGTTGATGGACCTACTCGACCTGCACCATGGTCGTCAACACTGGAAATAATTTGTTGATCCAATTGGAACGCCAATAGTGCCTCTTGTGTTTGTGGACCAAAGTAATCCGTCATCAGAACTCCAGCAAAATACCCATTTTCCCTCAAAAATTGTTGTAATTTCACAACTTCAGGGCTTACTAATCCGTAATCCATCTCATTCACTAGATATTTTTGAGCCACCGCTTTTTCTTCAGCAACCTCAGGCACCTCAACAACCTCAGCCATCTCAGCTACTTCAGCTATCAAAACACTTTCTTCCGATTTTTCCTTTGTAACTGTAGCTACAAGTACATTTGTATAATTTCTGGTTGTTATAATCTCATTCAATCTGTCTTTTGTTTTTGGACCAAAAATTCCTACTCCCAAAGATGATGCATCCGCTACTAATCCTTGTGATTGCTGGAATTTGAAGACTGCGTGTTTCGTAAGTTCATCATATATACCGTGAATAGCCCCCTTGTAATAATTTAATTGATTTAGCTCTGTCTGTAGTGAAGCCACGGCGTCGCCTTGATCTCCAAACTGCAAAGTTAATCCCAGTTTTTCTGATAATTCAACATCAATCGCAGGCTCCTCCATGACCGGAGGCGCGACTTCTATGTGATCGGTAACATCATATATTTCCGGCTCTCTTTCTTCTATATATGAACAATCTTGTGGAAACGCCTCTGATGCAGAGTAATTTGTTAATGAAATTTCTTCAGCTATCGCTGAATTTACTCCATAAACTGTTACGTCAACATTTCTTTTCCCCCAATTCAGAGCTCTTTGCAGTCCAATATCTCCATAACCCATCCAAATATCCAGTCTGTCATACACACCATTTTCTCCACTATTTTCGACAATTGCTCCTCCACGATCATGAACTGCTACTGTACCAACTCCCGGGATATACATCTTGGTTCCAAATGAGTAAGATTTCGGCGCCGCTATCATACCTGGATATACCGGAGTACCATCTGCGCCATTCGTACCATTACCATTCAGACGAATATCTCCTTTATAAGTTCCTGTCGTATATTTTGCCTGACATGGTAGTGGAGAATAGTAAGCGGAAATGGTAAATGTTTTGGTATACACACCATCAAGTTCATTCGCCTCAGCTATACTTGGAGGTGTAGAAGGTCCAATTGAAATCAAAACCAGTGTAAAGACCGCGAATGCAAACAGCCGTCTTTTTAGATGTTTTGGTAGATTCATTTGTTTTTATTTTTATTTTTAAATCACAAAATTATACCACAAAACGGGAGCCAAATGGGAAAACAACACTTGCCAAAAGAAAAGGAAGGTTATTTAATCATTTTTACTAAACTGCTCCAATTCTCCTCAAAATTTCTCGATCCACAAAGTCTCTATCACGACCATACTTGAGCCTCGAAAGTTGTTTGTAGGCTTCAGCAGCTTCTTTATCGCCTTCTTCCAGATAAGGATTAACAGGGGTAATACTGAATGGGCGACTGGGCTGCGAATCAATAGAGAGCTTCATAACAGCCTTGTACTTGTCGATATTAATAAGATCTTGGTCACTAAATACAGGAGCCATTTCCTTGGCCATATGCTCCGCATCTTGTGCACCAATTTTGTAACACATCATTGAACCGATATTGCCAAAAACCGCTTCCTTGATACCTACTCCTTTTTTCCTTGCGCTACCTCCTTCTTCCAATTGACCGAGATATTGGTGAGCAACATTCAAACTCAAACGATATTTTCTTGCTTCAGATAGAATCGACTCGATACTTTCCGTAACGTAGTTTTGGAATTCATCGATGTACAGGAAGAAGTCTTGCCGTTCTTCTTTTGGCATTTTTTGTCTTTTTAAAGCAGCCATTTGCAGTTTCTGCACCATAATCAAACCAAGAAGCTTTGAGTTAACTTCACCGACAGTACCCTTTGACAAGTTCATAAGGAGAATCTTCTTTTCCTGCATGCACTTTGTGATATCAAAGGCGGACTTTGTCTGACCAATGATGTTTCTCATCATTGTGTTTGTAACGAATTGACCAAATTTAGCCGCGAAGTAGGGGATCATCTCCTGCTTCTCCCTCGCACCGGTTTTTGCCATTTGGTGGTCCCAGAATGAAGCGACGACAGGGTTTTTAACATGTTGTCTCTTTATTTTTGCAAAATCATCGTCAGTAAATAACCGAACTATATCAGTCAACGCCGCTCCTTGAGGATCTGCCATCAGCGTAAGTACTCCATTTCTGAAGTAATCCTGGATTCTAGGCCCAAACACCTCTTCATCAAAAAGCTTAATCATGATATTCATCGCATCAAGCGCTACCATTTCTTTCTCCTCCTCGGTGTCTCCTTCCAAAATATTCAAACCAAGCGGTCTTTCCAAATCAGAAGGATCGAAATGAATTACATCATCAGCTCGTTCTCTTGGAACAAAAGGCAATATATCTTCAATCAAAGAACCATGCGGATCTATTACACACACACCATTTCCATTTTTCAAATCCTGTCGAATCATTACCTGCAAAATCGAAGATTTACCGGTACCAGTTTGTCCAATTACATAAAAATGCCTAAATCTATCCTCAGTCTTCATTCTTATCTCTTTCTTTTCGCCTCTGTAAATATTGTGACCAAGAAGAAGTCCTTCATCGGGAATATTTGGAGGTGAAGGCGCAATTTTAAAGTTTTGCCACGATATACATGGATATTTATTAAACCTAATATTAGGAATATGGAATAATGAAGCCAACTCTTCACAAGACAAAATCATCTTTTTACCAAATAACCATTCCAACAATCCTATTCGGAAATTCCTAAAAATATAATTCGTCACGAGCCATCTATTGTTATGCCATGCTGTGTAATCGAAACTATTGCAATTTGAAGCTGAATATTGAGTGAATGCACTTCTTATGGACAATTGATTGTTTGCAGCCGTTTGTTTTGAATCTGATGCTGTCACAATTCGTATTATTGTTTCAAATCCCGGTTTAGAATTTTTTTCTTCAATAGCTTTCACCTCATCATCTGTGACAGGCGTTGTCCTGGTAGTTCCCTTTTGGACATCTCCAATATTATCCATTTTTTCACCTTTTGTGAAAAAATCAAAAAGTGTTGAAAGCCAGGAGAGGGGATTGTACCATGTGAAATTCGCTCCACCTTCACTTTGAAATATTTTGTGGGCGATTTTTCTACCTTTTTCCTGCCAACTATTACTCACAGGTTTAATCATTATTTGTATTGAAGCACCGTCATCGGATCCGATTTTCGACAAAGAATTAATAATTGTATTAATAGGATCCGCATTAAATCTTTGGTATGTTTTCACCGGAAAAGAGAATGGTTTTGTAGTCGTAATATACGTAGAAACCACCTTACTTTTTGGCCTAAATATATTATAATCATCCACTTGTTCCACATAAGCATCCGGGTAAAAAGCCGTAAGCTGCTTTTCTACTATATGAAGTAGGCTCCTTGGGCAAACTATAAAGAAGTGTACTTGACCCTCTAAAACTGCGTATTCGAAAGATAAAAAGTCCTGTGACAAAAGCACCCTTTTAACCCTACTTGTATAAATACCATGAAGCGATTCAAAAAACTGAGTCATTACACCTCCGGAAATTTCTTTAAAGTCTTTCGACTGTGAATACTGCTCTCCTTCAACCTCTCTATCCTCTTTTGACTCCTTTTTTGGAACTCTTATATCCAAAAAAACCATATTAAAGGACCGCTCCAAATTCATTTTATATCGCACAAATTTGATAACTACAGCAATAACGATTACTGATGCAATTACGAGCAACGATATTAATAGCCAGTTATTCATCAAAATTTATATAATTATATCTGAATATTTTAGCACGAAAAGGCTCATGTGGCAATTTTGATGTGCAATTCTTTTATTTGCTTTGCGGGCATTTCTGATGGAGCGCCTAGCATAAGGTCTTTAGCCTTTTGATCTTTTGGGAATGCCATTACTTCCCGGATATTAGGTTCATCCGCAAAAATCATGATTAATCGCTCAATTCCCCATGCAATTCCTCCATGAGGAGGAGCGCCGTACTCGAATGCCTGCAGCATATGTCCAAATCTTCTCTCAGCATCTTCATTTGAAATTCCCAATATTTTGAACACCTTTGCTTGAATTTTTTGGTCATGAATCCTAATTGATCCGCCACCGATTTCTGTCCCGTTCAAAACCACGTCATAGGCAATTGACAATGCAGTTTCAGGGCTTTCCTCCAGATCTTTAGTGTTTTTTGGTGAAGTAAACGGATGATGTACAGCTGCTAATGTTTTTTCCTCTTTATCGTATTCAAACATAGGAAAATCCTTTACCCAACAAAAAGCGAATAACTTTTCATCCTTTAAACCTAGTTTATCTGCTACGGCCAGTCTTACATGCCCCAACGATTCACATGCCGTATTGAACTCATCGGCACAGAAAAATAAAATATCACCATCCGTGGCCTGGCATCTCTCAGCCATTTGTTTAAGCTCCTCTTCTTTGAAAAATTTCACTAGTGACGATTTGAATTCACCATCATCCATCACTATATAAGCAAGTCCTTTAGCTCCATGAATTTTCGCTACTTCTGTATATTCATCAATTTCTTTGCGAGTAAATTTCGCTCCTCCCTCAACCCTCAATGCCTTAACAACCCCTCCACCTTCTACAACATCATTAAACATCTTGAAGTCGCATTCAGCTGCAACATCGGAAACATCCGACAATGGCATATCGAACCTCATATCAGGAGAATCCGAACCGTATAAATTCATAGCTTCATCGTATGTCAGAACCGGGAATGGCTCTTGCATAATTTTTTTATGTGGAACAAATTCTTTAACCAGTTTTATCAGTAATTCTTCGTTGAGTTTCATTACATCCTCTTCCTCAACAAAAGACATCTCAACGTCTAATTGAGTGAACTCCGGCTGCCTATCTCCTCGCTGATCCTCATCCCTAAAACATCGTGCTATTTGAAAATACCTGTCAAACCCTGCAATCATTAATAATTGTTTCAATTGCTGTGGTGATTGAGGCAAAACAAAAAATTGTCCCGGATATAAGCGCGATGGCACTAAGTACTCACGACTTCCTTCAGGAGTTCCTTTAATCAAAATAGGAGTTTCTATTTCCAAAAATTCATTATCTGACATGAAATCCCTGATATATTTCACGACTTTATGTCTCAGCACAATATTATTCCGCAATCTTTCTCTGCGAAGATCCAAGTACCTATACTTCAAACGCAATTCCTCGCCAACCTCTTTATCCTGATCGATTTCGAATGGTGGAACTTTTGAGGCATTTAAGATTTCAGCTTTTATCACCAAAACTTCGATCGCTCCTGTATCAAGGTTTGTATTTGTCTGACCATCCGGGCGACTTCGTACCTTCCCCGTTATTTTTAAGACATATTCACTTCGAGTATTATCCATCAAATTATGAGCTTCAGAGTATTCAACAGGATCAGAAACAATTTGAGTTAACCCATAACGATCACGTAAGTCGATGAATATTACACCACCATGATCACGCCGTCTGTGAACCCATCCGGACAGAACAACTTCTGAATCAATATGTTTTTCAGTAAGCTCATTGCAAGTATGTGATCTATACATAAAAATAGATTAAAAATACAAAAGACTTCAGAAATAATCTTAGTGGAGAATGTAAGTTATTTCAACAAAGAATCAACGCTTTTTCTCAGCTCAGAAGTGAGATTTATACCGAACGGAAGCTTTATTTTTTTGTCGGCTGACGGAATTGATATAGAAACCGGCGTTTCACCTTTATGGCGGAGCAACAAATCATTCAAGTCCTTCATTTTTGCATTATCCGCTTCCTTTGGAACCTCTATAGTGAATAGGGGAGCGGTTTTTTTCTCTTTCTCAGGCGGTTCATTCTCCGAAATGATATCGTCAATTTTTCTTGCAGAAAGATCAAAAGGCTCATCTGGGTCGTATAATTTTGTATTTTTTGCATTACTAATCATTGTTTCTATCGACAATACTTTAGCGGAATCACATACGATTTGATAATAACCTCTTCTGTTATCGAATTTACCGGTTAAAACTGCCAAATTATCCTCAACAAGTGCGTCCCCAAAATGCGTAAACGCCTTTGAAAACATAATTCCATTTATCTTCGCTGTTGGATCCTCAATAGTAAAAGTTACCATATAACCTCCAGCTTTTGTCATTATTCTTTTAACCTCGGACAACAAACCAATAACCTTTATATTATTATTCAACATTTTGTTGCTCAGAGTTGCTATCAAATGAGATTTTTTTCCCAGGTATTTCTTTAAACCTCTTAGTGGATGATTAGAAACATACATCCCCAATAATTCCTTCTCCCATTTTAGACATTGAAGCTGCGAAGCCTCAGGAATTTTATCCAACCTTAGCCCACCATGAACCGGCTCCGAATCATCCAGCATTCCAAAAATCGACGTTTGGTCATCTGACCGTGACTGTTGAGATAATTTTGCGAATTTTGTGACTTGCTCATAATTTTCTGCAATTTGATTTCTTTCTCCAAATTCATCCAACGCACCGCTATAAGCCAACGCTTGAACGACTTTTTTGTTTAAATTTTGTGCAGGAACACGATTGGCAAAATCTTCAAGTGATTTAAACGGGCCATCCTTTTCACGCTTTTCTATAATTTCTTTAATCGGACCCTCACCGATTCCTTTGATAGCCAGCAATCCAAATCTAATCTTCTTTTTATTTACAATAGTGAAATCTTTATATGATTCGTTTACTGAAGGTGGCAGTACATCTATCCCTTTCTCATTGCACTCTTTTATTTCCAAAACAACTCGATCCGTATTATTCGCATCTGCACAAAGCAATGCTGTCATAAATTCCACCGGGAAATGAGCCTTTAGATATGCAGTTTGATACGCGATAAGCCCATAACAAACAGCGTGAGCCTTATTAAATCCATAACCTGCAAACGGCTCTATCACCTTCTCAAAAACTTCTTCTGCAAATTTCTCATCATACCCATTCTTTACCGCACCATTTATGAACTTCTCCCTTTGTTCTTCTAAAAGTGAAGCGATTTTTTTACCAACCGCCTTGCGCAAAAGATCCGCTTCACCTAATGAAAATCCCGCAAAGTCACGCGCTAACTGCAAAATCTGTTCTTGGTAAACCGCTACACCATATGTTGACTCCAAAATGGACTTGAATGATTTATGAAGGTACTGAACCTTATCCGGATTATGTTTTCCGTTTATATAATTCGGGATCCATTCCATCGGTCCCGGTCGATACAGAGCGCCCATCGCCACGATATCATCAAACATGTTTGGCTTTAACTCCTTCAAATATCTTTTCATCCCGGAAGACTCCAATTGAAACACCCCGGTTGTATCTGCTTTTCGGAGCAACTTAAAAGTCTTTTCATCGTCCATTGGAATTTTGTTGATATCTACATCCTTTTTTTGTGTTTCCTTAAGTAAATTACAGGTCTCTTCTATAACAGTGAGATTCTTTAATCCCAAGAAATCCATCTTCAAAAGACCCAAGCTCTCAATTGGCTTCATCGAAAACTGTGTGACAACTTCCTCTTTTCCACCCGCTCCATACTGCAGAGCGGTATATTCAGTTAATGGCTTTTCAGAAATCACAACCGCACATGCATGTGTTCCGGCGTGACGAACTGTTCCCTCCAGCTGTATAGCATAATCCAAAAGCTTTTTAGCTCTCGGGTCAGTCTCGTACGCATTTTTCAGATCAGCATACTCCTTTATAGAAACCTCAAGTGGCACATGCTTCCCAAGTACCGGTGTGGGAACTATTTTGGCTAATTGATCTACTTCTTGATATGGGTACCCCAAAGCTCTTCCGACATCGCGCACTGCCGCACGTGGAGCCATTGTTCCAAAAGTTATGATTTGAGCAACATTATCACGTCCATATTTTTCATTCACATATTCCAATACTTCATCACGACGATTATCAGCAAAATCAATATCTATATCAGGCATACTCACTCTTTCCGGATTCAAGAACCTTTCAAAGAAAAGTCCATATTCAATTGGATCGAGATCCGTTATAGCAAGTGACCAAGCCAATATTGAACCTGCAGCTGATCCACGTCCCGGCCCTACTACTATTTTTTGTTCCTTCGCGTATTTAACAAAATCATGAACTATTAAAAAGTAAGTATCAAATCCCATTTCATGAACTGTTTTTAGCTCATATTCCAATCTCTCGTTGTATTCCTTAGGGATTTTTTTTCCATTAAATCGACTATTAAGACCTTCTTCGCACAATTGTCTCAGATAAACATGTGGATCTTCGTTTTGTGGAGTGTCGAAAGAGGGGATCAAGAACTTGTCGAATTCATATGTGACATTGCATTTTTCAGCAATTTTTACTGTGTTTTCTATAGCTTCCGGAGTGTCGGAAAATGCCACTTTCAAGTCGTTCACTTCTCTTATTGAGAAATCACCGGTATATCTCATTCTATTTTCCTCATTCACATTTGTACCGGTTTGTATGCAGAGCAAAATGTCATGAGCCTCACTGTCCTCCGGTCTCGGATAATGTGAATCATTTGTAGCAACTAACTGCAGATCGTATTCTTTTGCCAATTTCTTCAAACGCTCATTAACGATCTCTTGATCTTCAAGCAGCGGATGATCTTGCATCTCCAGGTAAAAATCGTCTTTTCCAAAAATATCTATATACTCCTTTATCTTATCATGAAGATCTTCTTCGTTTTCGTCCAAAATCAGTCTCGGCAAGTGTCCTTGAAGACACCCACTAAGCGCTATAAGACCCTTTCCATACGTTTTTAAAAGTCCATAATCAACTCTCGGTTTATAATAAAAACCCTCCAAATTCGCCTTCGTGACCAGTTGTAAAAGGTTTTTATATCCCTCGTTATCCTTTGCCAATAGCGTTAGATGATACGGTTTTACATCAATCCTTGGTTCCTTGTCGAAACGTGTTCTCGGCGCAATATAAATTTCGCACCCTAAAACTGGTTTAATTCCTTCCTTCTTTGCAGCTTTATAAAATTCTACCAATCCATAAGTAACTCCATGATCCGTTAATGCAGCGGCTGGATAACCCAGTTCTTTTGCTCGCAAAATGATAGCCTCCGGACTTCCAAATCCATCAAGCAGACTATAATGAGAGTGACAATGTAGATTTACAAATGACATATCTAAAATGGTGACATTAGATGATAATGAAGATGAAACACCTCTTGCCCTCCTTCACGACCGGTATGAATCTGCACTCGATACCCTTTCAACTCCTTATCTGCCGCTACTTTCTTAGCAACAAGGAGCATATGCGATAACAGTTCCGCATCTGATTCTTGCGCATCCGCAAGTGATGGCAGATGTCTTTTCGAAACTATTAACAAATGCGTTTTTGCCTTTGGATTAATATCGTTAAAAACAACGCACTGGTCGTCTTCATACAGAAATTCCGTATCCATTTGACCGGAAGAAATTTTACAAAAAATGCAATCATCAGACATGTGAACAATTTACCTTGTCTTTTTTCCCTTTGCAAGCTGGTAAACAGCTCGACCTACCCTAACAAATTGAGGATTTTTTTGTAGATTTAGGGATATAGTCCCTTTCTTTACCTGACGTTGCTTTAGAACCCCTTCTATAATTTCCTGTTTCGTCATTGGGCTTTTTTTCTTCAAAAGTCCTTCAATAACGTCCGCTACCGTACCCTTAGAAAATCCGAATTCTTTCAAAGTATATAAACCACGACCAACAAGCACAAATTGATCATATCTGATAAGTTCGTTATGAACCGCCTGAGTCGTCACTACTTTCTTGTCAAATCCGGCTTCTGTAATTTTATTCGCAATTTCTACAAAGTGAAGTGGGTTTTTCTCTTTTTTCAAAACTATATAAGCCTTATCTCTAATACTTCTTGGATTAATATGTCTCCAAACCATAAGACCAAATCCATCCTCTGTTCGTTTAAGTCTCTTGTCTACTTCAAGACAAGAAATAATCATTGGATCATTATAAGATTCAATAGAGTCGCCAAGCAGTTGTCTAATTTGAATAATCACTTTCGAATCTGAAAGAACCTCGCTTTTTTTCTTCAAAATTTTAATACCCGAACTAATTACCGACGAAATTGTAGCAACATCTATCTCTTTGATTCTCCAGAAAGGTTTAAAAATATTAGTTTTTTCAGCCAATTCAATATTCAAATTAATATTCAATGCCAATTTAATAATATTAGCATCAACATCTTCTTTAGACTTGATAAGATTTAGAACTTCACCAATTAGCTTTGTCTCAAGCAAAACTCCTCCATTATCTGCAATTACTTTATTGGCGATATCATTGACTACATTCAATCTTGTAGTTTGAACAGTTCTTCTTAGCTTACCAAGAGCGATCTTCTCAATTTGTCTTATACGTTCTCTTGTAACTGAAAATTGCTGACCAATAAACTCCAGGGTCCGTTTTGGTTTATTATCTAAACTAAATCTTTTCACGATAACATCTTTCTCTTTATTCGTAAGGACTAAAAACATTTCTTCTACGACATCAGCAAGATTAATTTTCGTATTACTGCTCATAATTTAATGATTAATATGCGCCCCCCAGTAAGGCCAATAAAGAATATTGACTTTGCAGTTAATTGTCAAGCAAGAAAGTTGATATAACCGCAACTATGTTTTATAAACGCATAAGCCATTTAAGAGGAGAACTTACACCATTATAAAATATATGTCAAAATTATTTTTAATAATAACTTTTATATTGCAATTTAATTTTTGCCCAGTAATATTGTGGAGCAGCGAATTATGGGCGAGTGGTGGAATTTGGTAGACACGCTAGTCTTAGGAACTAGTGGCGCAAGCCGTGAGGGTTCAAGTCCCTCCTCGCCCACCATGCTTGCGAAGCAAAGCGGAGCAAGTCGCGAGCTAAGGCGAGCGTAGTATGAGCGAAGCGAATACCTTATCCAACTACCTCCATCCCAATATCGAAATTCTCCACATTTCTCGTCAAACATCCCATAGAAATGACGTCTACGCCTGTTTTTGCGTATTCTAAGACATTTTTCTCTGTAATCCCCCCTGAAGCCTCAAACAACACATCATCATAGTATCTTTGCCCCTTTATATCTTTCATAGCCGCAGAAACTTCAGCAGCAGACATATTATCCATCATTACCACTCCAATTGAGTTCAATTTCTTATTTTTTGTTAATTCTGAAAACTTTTCAGCAACTTTTTTTGCCTCCTCAGCATTATCAACCTCGATTTCCAGGAATCTAAAATCATTCTCACTATTTTTGATTCTCGCAAAAACATCATCAAAATCCCTCTTCAAAACGTCCAAATGAGTATCTTTCAGAATAACTGCGTCAGAAAGATTGATCCTATGAGTTCCACCACCACCAATCAAAACCGCTTTTTTGTCTAATAATCCCCACAAAGTTTTTCTTGTCGGTGTTACCAAAACATCATACTCCTTTACAATATCAACAATTCCTTTAGTAAATGTAGCCACAGAACTCATTCGCATAAGTAAATTCAATATCACGCGTTCAGCCGCCAAAAGATCCTGAGCGTTTGCTGTAATTTTCATAATCACATCCCCCTTTTTTACAAAATCTCCATCATTAACCTTAAAATCTATATCAAATACCCCTTTTAAACTTGGTCGAAAATTTGGATCAGAATCGATCAAGAAGTATTTAATCTCCCTTATACCCGCTATTATTCCTTCGCTTCTGGAAACTATTTTCCCCGTAATCTTAAATTCTCCATCCGCAAACAATAGATTTGTACTGACGTCTCCTTTAGTCCCTAAATCTTTTTCCAATTCCAAAAAAGTATACCTAAAAACCCATTGCTTATAAGCAGAATTACCAATTTCCAAAAAATTATCCGCTTTGTGAGTAAATTGTACTATCGATTTTCGGTCCATATTAAGAAAGTTCAAGCATCTTATCTAACGTAGTTCTAGCCATGTCCGCTACACTTTTTTCTACCTTGACCTCCACTTTTTCGTTTATCAAACAGTCGAGAACTGATTCTAATGTATTTTTCTTCATATCGAAACACATATTGCAAAGACCGTAGAAATTTTTATCAGGCAATTCACGTTTCAATCTTTCGGTCATTCCACACTCAGTCAGTATAAAAAATTCCCTGGCCGGATCTCGCCGCGCCGCTTCAATCATACCTGTAGTGCTACAAACATGATCTGCTAACATCAAAACTTCGGGTCTACACTCAGGATGTGCAATAATCTTTGCCTCCGGATGATCTTCTCGAATTTTCTCAACATACTCCTTCGTAAGTGAATGATGCACCGGACAAAACCCTTTCCAGGGTATAATTTTCTTCTCTGGAACTTTAGTTTGCACATAGGCCGCCAAATTCTTATCCGGTACAAAAATTATCTCATCTGCATCCAGCTGACTTACTATTTTCGCTGCATTTGATGATGTACAGCAAACATCGGACTCTGCCTTTACCGCTGCTGATGAATTCACATAGCAAACAACGGTCGCATTTGGATGCTTCTTCTTGAAATTTATTAAATCCTCAGCCTCCACCATATCTGCCATAGCACAGCCGGCATCAATATAAGGAACAATGACTTTTTTGCCCGGATTCAGTAGACAAGCAGACTCAGCCATGAAATGAACTCCACAAAAAACGATCAGCTCTGCTTCTGTTTTAGCCGCTTCCTGACACAACTGCAACGAATCACCGATAAAATCTGCCACATCATAAATTTCCGGCCTCTGATAACTATGAGCAAGAATTATTGCGTTCTTCTCTTTTTTGAGTTGTTGGATTTGGTCAACAATATCGCTCATAATCGAAAATTAATCTCCCCGGAAAGAAATTATACATTACGCCTTTTATAAAACAACTACATCACACCATGAACAAACCGCAACCAAAGAGTTTTAAGATTTTCCATAGAAGCTTTAACCAGTTGAACTAAAAGCCCTTTCAATTCTCGTATTTTTTTCATCAAATTTGTCATTTCAAAAAAGCTCATCCCGCTTGGTACGGCCATCAATTTTACTGCTTTTTTGTGAAGATATTTAATTTCTTTCTTAATTTCGCTTTCGATTTGTTTACGCATCAGTTTTTCACCTGGAAGATTCTTTAGCAAATTTGCCCGAATTGTCTCTGGATCAACCGGTGCGAATCCTTTTTGAGCCGCTCCAGTCGCTCCAGTCGCTCCACCACCCTTTTGCTCTGACTGATCTTTAATAACCTCACTAACTCTTCCGGTAGTTTCTACCGACTCTTCATAATCAGCCGCCTCTTGAATCGCCTCTCTTCCAACCCCGGCTTTCCGGATTTCTTTACTCTCTTCTGTTTTCTTAAAAACAGACTCTTTTTTCGTCTCCAAAGATGGCTTATTGCTTACTTTATTTATTTGTGAATCTGACACCATATTTTTTATAATTACACTACTAAATTTTAAACTAGAAACGGCTTATTGTCAACCATCTGTGCCTGGCAAAACGGATTGTAACAACAATGCCTACTCTGTAAAATGATCAAGTATCATATAAACGAAAACTTAATGAATTTCAACATAGAATCTGCATATGAAGCAAAAAAATATGAGGACAAGATTTATAAAAAATGGGAAGAAAGTGGAGCCTTCAAGCCAAAAATTGATCCCAAAAAGAAGCCGTTTGTGATTTCTATGCCACCACCAAACGCTACCGGAGTTCTTCACCTTGGACATGCAGTAATGCTCGCACTGGAAGATATCATGATCAGATACAACAGAATGCAAGGCACTCCATCTCTGTGGCTACCAGGCACAGATCACGCTTCTATAGCAACTCAAAACAAAGTCGAGCAATTATTAGCTAAAAAAGGGAAAACCAAATACGATCTTGGGAGAAAAGATTTTCTAAAAGAAGTTCATAAATTCGTAAAAAAATCTCAAGACACCATCAGGAACCAGATTCGAAAAATGGGATCCAGCTGTGACTGGAGCAGAGAAAGATATACACTCGACAAAGGGCTTACGGATGCAGTCCAGGAAGTATTCATCAGGATGCACAAAGATGGGCTTATCTACAGAGGCGATAGAATCGTAAACTGGTGCCCACGCTGCGAATCCACACTTGCAAATGACGAAGTGCAGTACAAAGAGGTAAAGGAAAAGCTATATTGGATAGAATACGGTGATTTCGTTGTGGCAACTACCAGACCCGAAACGATGCTAGGGGATACAGCTGTGGCAGTTCATCCAAGCGACAAGAGATACAAAAAGATGATCGGCAAGAAAGTAATGATACCCGGACCACTTGGAGATTTCGAAGTAACTGTGGTTGGAGACAAAGAAGTAGATCCAAAATTCGGATCCGGTGCGGTAAAAGTAACTCCTGGACATAGCTTTGTAGATTTTGAAATCGCACAAAGAAACGATTTGCAGATAAAATCAGTTATTGACGAAAAAGGCATCATGAAAAATAACTGCGGGAAATACGCAGGAATGACAACCCTGGAATGCAGAAAAGAACTGGTAAAAGATCTCGATAAATTAAACAAAATAACAAAAATAGAAGACTACAGTCACAACCTATCCATCTGCTATAGATGCGATCATCCAATCGAGCCACTAATATCAAAGCAATGGTTTATAAATGTTGATAAACCCGTGATCAAAGAAGGGAACAAGAAAAAATCAATAAAGGAAAAAGCAATCGAAGTTGTAAAAAACGGAGAAATCAAAATATTACCGGACAAATTTAACAAGACATATTTCCACTGGATGGAAAACCTACACGATTGGTGCATATCCAGACAAATCTGGTTCGGTCATAGAATCCCGGTTTGGTATTGCAAAGATTGCGACCACCTAGAGGTAAGCAAAGAAAAACCAAACAAGTGCAAGAAATGTAAAGATGATAAATGGAAGCAAGATGCAGACACTCTCGATACTTGGTTTTCATCCGGATTATGGACGTTTTCTACCCTTGGATGGCCGAAAAAAACTAAAGATCTAAAATACTTCCATCCAACTTCGGTTATGGAAACAGGCTATGACATCCTGTTTTTCTGGGTAGCTAGAATGATAATAATGACAACATACACTCTCAAAGAAATCCCATTCCACACCATATATCTCCACGGATTAATTAGAGATCGACATGGAAACAAAATGAGTAAATCCAAACCGGAAACATGTATTGATCCACTAGAAATGATAAAAAAATACGGCACGGACGCAGTTCGCTTGAGCCTTGTGATTGGTAGCACACCGGGAAGCGATATGCGGCTTTATGAAGAGAAAATTGGAGGGTACAGGAATTTCATAAACAAAATTTGGAACGCTGCGAGATTCGCTCTTATGAACGTTTCAAAAGAAGATTTAAAGAAAAAGTTTGAACCTGGAATGATCAAATCGTTTGCTGATAAATGGATTTTGACTGAACTGCAATCACTTATAAAAGAGGTAGACACAGATATGAAAAACTACAGATTCTCCGATGCAGGGACGAAAATATACGAATTTATTTGGAAAAACTATTGCGATTGGTACCTTGAAGTTTGCAAAGGACAGCACGTAAACCCGCCTGTTCTCCTCTACGCACTAAAAACATCACTGAAACTACTACATCCATTTGTCCCATTTGTTACCGAAAAATTATGGGAATTCATAGATGACAAAAACATGCTCATAACCGAAGATTGGCCTAAATTCGACAAGAATCTTGTATTCAAAGAAGAAAAGAAAACTATGGAGCTAATCCACGAAATTATTAGTGGAATTAGAAGCGTAAGAGCTGAACAAGGAGTTGAACCTGTAAAGAAAATCCATGCAATTATTTACGGTGGATCGAAAGCAAAAGACATTGAGGAAAAGAGAGAAGCTATTATGAGGATGGCAAGATTGGAGTCATTGGAAATTAAAAACAAAGGAGAAAAAATTCCAAAATCAAAAGTCATTCATGTCGGAAAAACTACTACATACTTGCCATTAAAGGATCTTATCGACACAGACAAAGAAGCTATTAGATTAAAAAAGGAAATTGAAGAAAAGCAAAAATTCATTAAATCATTAGAAAAGAAACTTTCCAACAAAGGGTTTACCGCAAATGCCCCAAAAGAAGTCGTAGAGAAAAACAGAGAAAGACTTGAGGACGAAAAAGACAAACTCTCAAAATCGCGTGCGCTTCTCAAAGACTTGTAAAAGGCTAAATGATCGACATATCGAGCAAATTTTGCTATAATTCTGTTGTAAAATAAAAATAAAAATGTCTGAAAAAGCGTTTTTCACACAAGTCGAACAGAATATAGAAATAATGATTTCTGAAGGTAAGTTAAAAGAAGCTTACGAAAAATGTAAGCGCTATTTGTCGCAGTATCCTGACGAAAACGTTTTTGCTGATTTGATGAGAAAGATCGAAAAAGAAGTTGAAGAAAAAAACGACAAAGTAATCAAAGACAAAATCAATGAAGTGGAACCCCTCTGGGATAAAAAAGACTATGTCGCAATTTTAAACAAGCTTAAACCATTGCTAGCAATTGCGCCCAACAACTCAAAAATAAAAAGTCTTATACTAAAAGCACAGGATAAATATAGAAAAGAAGTTGAAAATCTACAGAAGGACTTTAGAAAAAAACATGAAGAAAGGTTGAACGAACTATTAGAAAAAGACGAGAAAGAACTACTGACTGAACTTTTTTCAATGGAAAAAAACAGTCCCGGGAACAAACAAGTACAAGGAATTACTAAAGAATACAGAGATAGATTGATAAAAAGAAAAATAAAAAGCAAAGAAGATCTAATTTATTCTGAAAAATTTGACGATATATCCCATTTTATCTCTCAATTGAAAAAAATTGATAAAAACAACAAACTCATCAGCGATCTTGAGGGAGATCTGAAAACGAGACAACATGGAACACAAGTTGATGAAAAAGGGGAATATATGTATAAATCGAATACGCATCTAGATACCCTAATGAGGCTTGGGAAATACGACAAGGCGGCAAAAGTCGCCGAAGAATTGCTAGCCGTAGACAAAGGAAATAAAAAACTTTTGAAAATCAAAGAAAAAGCTGAACGTAAAGTCAATAATGAAACAAGAGAAATTGCAATCAAATCCGTACAAGAAAATCTTCCGGCCCTAAAAAAAGATTATGAAGCTGACAAGAGCCAATTTGTGAAAATTTAAGCTTTTCTTAATTGGTATCTTTTACGACCTACTCTTTCAAAGCAATCGTTATTCTTCAATGCTAAAACAATTGTAATCTCTTTTACCTGCCTTTGTTTTAGAACCGATTCTATGATTTTCTCCTGCGTAAGTTCCTTTTCCATTTTCAAGATCCTTTCAATTACTTTTGAAACCGTTCCTTTTTCATATCCCCACTCGGCCAACGCATAAATGCCTCTTCCTATCAAAACAAACTGCTCATGCCTTATCAACTCATTGTGTACAGCTTGCACATTGATATTTCTATTATCGAAATTAGCCGCTGAAATTTTTTCGGCCATATCTACAAAGTGCATAGGGTTTCTTTCTTTTCTGAGTATAAACAAAATCTTATCCCTTAAAGTTCTTGGATGAATATGCCTCCATTCCATCAAACCAACCAAATCATCATCAATCATCGTTATTCTTTTATCAATGTTGATTAATGATTTTGTTCTCTTCAAGTCAAACTCTGATTCTTCCATTACATTCTTCAGATCTGAATGAATTTTTTCTATTTTTTTAACATCACCATATTTATGCAATTGGTTCACCAATTTATCCGAAACATATTTCAAAGAAAAATCTGCAAATTTCTCTTCTTTAATATATGGGTGAAAATTTATTGTGTTGCCAATGCATTCCAAACCGTCATGAAGAACAAATGATAAATGCAAATTATTCTTACTCAATTCAACATTTGGGGGCACAATTTGATCAAACTGCCTTAGAAGAAGGTCCTCTTTTATAAATCCACCATTGGTTCTTACCGAAGAAAGTACGAAATCATGTAGATTTCTCAACGCTGTGTTAAAGACATTTCTTCTCATTTTTGATAACGCATTTTTTTCTATTTGCCTTATTCGTTCTCGGGTTACAGAAAATTCTTTTCCTATTTCATCTAGCGTGCGTTTTCTTCTTCCATCCAGATTGAACCTTTTTTTAATTACAGATTTTTCCTTGTCTGAAAGCAATAACAGGAGATTGTTGATCAATGGAGGAAGGTCCAGCAGCGTTTGTATAATAGGTGTACTGGTGGAAGTATTCATGGAATGAGGGTTATTTTTCTAATTGCGATTATAAAAAGATTTTGCCAAATGAGCAAAAAAAAGGTCTTGTGATTGTTGTCAAAATGGTTTCTTATTTAATAATTATGGAGAGAATTTGTAGCCAATGCAGTGTACTGTTTCGATAAATACGTTGCAATTATGTGTAGATAATTTTTGTCGTAATTTGCTTACATGCACATCTACAGTATTTGTTGGACAGCAAATATTCCTGTCCCAAACATCTTCCAAAATTCTTGTTCTACTCAAAACAATATCTACATTTCTCATAAAATATTCCATAAGGTTAAATTCTTTATTCCGTAAAAAAACTCTTCGATTACTTATAAAAAGTATGCGAGAATTTCTGTCTAACTTTAACACCCCAAAATCAAAATAGTTTTTTTCTTTATACATATTAAAAAATTATTGGTACTAATTTAATAAAGCGAAAAGCAATAAATTCAAAATCTATATTCACCAACGACCCAGGATTGGCTTGTTTATAAGGATAACGACCGGAAAAAAGTGTTGTTGATAAATGTACAACAGATTTGTAAACTAAAGCTAATCAATTAACAAAAAAAATATGGCTGAAGAAAAGAAAAAATATAAAGTTAAACTTCCTGAAGACAAAGAAGAAGGAGTATATGCAAATGCCGCATCGGTCCATTTCAATTCAAATGAATGCGTAGTGGATATGGCATACGTCATTCCAAACGCAAGCGAGCCGATTCTGAAAGTTGTAAGCCGGGTTAACATGAGCCACAAAACCGCCGAATCATTTCTAAAAATTCTTTCTAATGCTATTTTAGATTACAAAAATAAACAAAAAGAATAATGGAAAATTTAATGGAAAAAGTAGTAGCCCTTTGCAAAAGAAGAGGTTTTATATTCCCCGGGTCTGAAATATATGGAGGACTGGCCAACACTTGGGACTATGGTCCATACGGAACAGAGCTCAAAAATAATATAAAACAGCACTGGTGGAAAACATTCGTGCAAAAAAGAGACGACATGGTCGGTCTTGATTCTGCAATTCTTATGAACCCAAAAGTTTGGGAAGCATCCGGGCACGTTAATTCTTTTTCAGATCCATTAATGGATTGCAAGAATTGCAAAGAGAGAGTTCGCGGAGATCAATTAATCGAAAACAAATTAGGAGTAGAAGCAGCTGTTGGCAAAACACTGAAAGAAATTGGAGAAATCATTAAAGAAGAAAAAATTCAATGCCCAAAATGTGGAAAGTGTGACTTTACCGAAGCAAGATCATTCAACCTAATGTTTAAAACTCACCAAGGTGTAATTGAAGAAACAGCAGCGGCAGTCTACCTAAGACCGGAGACCGCGCAAGGAATATTCGTCAATTTCAAAAATATCGTCCAAACCTGCAGAAAAAAAATTCCATTTGGAATAGCCCAAATCGGGAAATCATTCAGAAATGAAATTACTCCGGGAAATTTTACATTCAGAACACGTGAATTTGAACAAATGGAAATCGAATATTTCGTTTCTCCTACCGAAAAAGAAGACATTAAGAGAATTTTTGATGAATGGAAAAAGGATTGTTTTGATTGGTATGTTGAAATTGGTGGTAAAAAGAAAAATCTACGCTACAGAGAGCACGACAAGGACGAATTGTCACATTATTCTACAATGACATACGATATTGAATACAAATTCCCGTTTGGGTGGGGTGAATTAATGGGACTCGCATATAGAGGAAACTTTGACCTTACTCAGCACGAACATTATTCCGGCGCAGATTTGAAATATACAGACCCGATTACTAACGAAAAGTATTTACCTGATGTCATAGAACCATCATTCGGTGCCGAAAGATCTACATTGACCATACTGTTAGACGCATACGACGAAGACAAAATTGGCGATGAAGAAAGAACGGTTATGCGCTTCGCTCCGGCAATTGCTCCGGTAAAAGTCGCGATTTTTCCCTTAATGAAGAAGGAAAAGCTAATAAAAACCGCAAAAAAAATTTTTGATGAGCTAAAAGATAAAATGAAAGTAGAATACGATGAAGCGGGAACTATTGGTAAAAGATACCGAAGACAAGATGAAATTGGTACGCCATACTGCGTTACCGTCGATTTCGACACTCTTGAGGACAAAACAGTCACTATTCGTGATCGAGACACAACAAAGCAGAAAAGAGTAGCGATCAAAGAACTCCTTGAAGGGGAAATCCTGAAGTTTTAATCAAGCTTGAGAGGGAAAAGTTGTAAATTTATAATCAAGCGAATCTGGCCTAATAAAATTAGGCTCAAGTTGAGCGAAGATTAGAAACTTAAACTTTTCCCTCCCTAACCATTGTTAAAACCGCTCTTTTCTGCTAAAATATAGGGAAAACTAAAACAAAAAAAGCATGCTTTCCGGCCTTTGGAAATATATAATCAGCAAACCAATATCATTTTTGCTAATCGTAGTCGCGGTAATACTCTTTGCTTACTACGGTTTAAGATTAATGAGATATCTGTATCGGCTACATATGGCTAAAAAATTAGTATTCCTAAGAGTCACGCTATCAAGAGAAGAATCGCCCAAAGACAAAGATAAACAGGTGGAAAAAGATTTTAGAGAAAAAATATCTATAATGTCCCAATTCTATAGAAATCTTCACGAAACCATGGAATTGAACTTATGGAATCAAATTAAAGTTTGGTTATTCAGACACAACATTTTTACATTTGAGCTTGTTGCACACCAAAAAGTTGTAGATTTCTACATCTCTACTCCGAAATACTACAAAGGGATTATAGAAAAAGGCATAACATCCTACTACCCTGACGCCGACATAGAAGCCCTGGAGGAATACGAACCAATGCTGAAAGACAGTAAAATGAAAGGATATTACGCATATACTCAGAAAAAATACTGGTTTCCTGTCAAAACATTCAAGGTTGTTGAAAACGACCCGCTAAACAACCTCACCAACATTTTTTCCAAGCTTGAATCTGATGAAACCGCAGTAATTCAGATAGTTATTAGACCAAAAAGCGACAAATGGAGCAAAAAAGCCGAAGAAATGGGTGAAACATTTTTCAAAGGCAAAAAATCTGAAGGAATAAAAATCCCGGTAATTGGATGGGTTTTCAACGTATTTAAGGGAATTTTCCTGGGATACGAAAAGATGGAAATTCAGCCAAAACAAGGTGGGGACGGATATGTCCGAATGCTTCAATCCAAAGAAGAAGTTGCAAAGAGAATGGGTGAGAAATCGTCTCAATCCGGCTTTGACACTGTCATAAGGCTATTATCCTCTGCCAGCACAGAAAAAAGAGCAGAAGAAATCAGCAATAACATGATTATCGGTTTAAGCCTATTTAAAGATCCATCCTCAAACTGGTTTCAAACTCGAAGAATTTTCTTTATAGATTCATTGAACGACTGGTGGTTTAATTTCAATTTTAGGAAAAGAATGATTGATTGTAGATTTTTTGGAATCGGGGAAAAAACCGAGATCCTGGCAGAAGATGAACTTTCTTCCTTATTCCATTTCCCAAATTCAAAATACAACTACTCACCTACGATTAGATGGATGGATTACAAGGTTCTTCCGGCCCCTACAAACGTACCTGAAGAAGGAATATTGATCGGCCATAACGTATACAGAGGAAACAAAAAAGAGATTAGATTCTTGAAAGAAGACAGATCGAGACACCACTATATAATCGGTAAATCTGGTTCCGGTAAATCCGCCCTATTATCCTTTATGGCAAGGCAAGACATAATAAACGGAGAGGGGGTATGTGTAATTGATCCGCATGGTGATTTGATCGAAGACATACTCACATACATACCAAAAGAAAGAGCAAAAGACGTAATTATATTTGATCCGGCAGATCAGGAAAGACCTATGGGATTAAACATGCTGGACGCTAAAGATTCATCCGAGGTGGACTTAATCTCATCACAAGCAACCGAAATATTCATAAAGCTATTCGGAGATGAAATTTTTGGACCTCGAATCCAGCATTACTTTAGAAATGCTTGTTTGACCTTAATGGAAGACACTGAAGAAGGTGCAACACTGATTGATATTCCTAGAATGTTTACCGATGATGCATTTTTAAAATTTAAGGTAAAAAAGGCTACAAATCCGGTTGTTAAATCATTTTGGCAACACGAATATGCAAACACCGGAGATAGAGAAAGACAGGAAATGATCCCATATTTCAGTTCGAAATTCGGTCCATTTATTACTAATTCGATAATGAGAAATACGATTGGGCAAAGAAAATCTTCCTTTGATTTTAGAAAAGTCATGGATGAAGGAAAAATTCTATTAGTAAAGCTTTCCAAAGGTGAAATAGGGGATCTAAACACGCAACTATTAGGACTGGTTATTGTCTCAAAAATACAAATGGCCGCGATGAGTCGTGCAGACATGCCTGAAGATCAACGTAAGGACTTTTTCCTCTATGTGGATGAGTTCCAGAATTTCGCTACGGACAGCTTCTGTGCAATCTTATCCGAGGCGAGAAAGTACCATTTGAACCTAATTATGGCTCATCAATACATAAACCAGCTGGTTACATCAAAATACGGCACAACTTCAACACAAATCCGTGATGCAGTATTCGGTAACGTGGGTACTTTGTGCTCATTCAAGGTGGGCGCCGATGACGCCGAATATCTCGCAAAAGAATATGCCCCATTATTGACTGAGCAGGACGTAATTGGAATCTCCAACTACAAAATGTACTGCAAATTAAACATAAAAAACTCCACATCCAGGCCTTTCTCAGTTAACACAATTTGGGATACTACTGGTCAAAACCACAAAATAGCTGAAGTAATACGTGAGTACTCCAGATTGAAACATGCCAGGAAGAAAGAATTTGTGAATGAAGAAATCGTTACCAGGATTGGCATAGACATTGATGCACCACCTGTAGACATAAGCAAATTGCCAGGCCAACCAAATATGCAACAAGCTCCGGAAGGCAATGCTATGGCTAATCTTCTAGCCGCAGGCGGGGGAGAGCCTCCAATCGGCGCTGAAGAGCCTCAGCCTGAGAAGGAGGAAGAGTAAATTTATTGACAAAACCACGAAAACAGGGTAATTTTGCATACTTCTATTTTTATCGAAGGAATTAGATCTTTGACAATTTAAGTGGAGAGCAATCTGTCTCTTAAAATAATGCTTGACCTCGGCACATCTGTGCGTGAGAGTCAATCGTCTAAGAGCCGGATCCTCTCTCTACTTTTAATGGGATTATTTAAAAACAATTATCGGCAGATATTAAGGATCAAAAACCTGATTTTTGGTTCTCAACATCTGCCGATACTGATTACAGTTTCGGGTATGACAGACAAAACATTCTTTAGACCGGGAATAATCCCGGCAATTTTTTTTGACCTCAGACAAGGAGAAGGAAGATGCAGGCAAAAACAAAGAAAACAATCGTTTGGTGTGGAGTGGGTTCCATTCTCGCCATCGCGGTAGTCCTGGGAGTGGTCTACCGCGACGAGATCAATAATGCATTGAGCTCGTCCAGGACGGCCAAACCCAAAGACCGCGACCGCGGCCCCATCATCACCACCAAGATGCCACCCACTTCGAAGAAGAAGGCGGCAGTAAAGAAGCCCGCCAAGGTCAAGAAGGCGGTGGTCAAGAAGGCCGCTCCCACGACCTCCACCAAGCCCGCAGACACGAAGAAGAGCGCGACGCCACCAGCCAATACCCCTCCCACGGACAAGACGGCAAGTCCCGCCCCCCTCGTCGAGCCCACCGAACCGGAAAACCGGTGCGCCGAACTGCCGTTCAGCTACGAGTTCGCCGCCAACGACCCGAATGCGAAGGATCCCTTTTTCAAGCGCTATTGGGGTCAGAACTACGGCTGTTTCTTGGCGGCAAGCCATGACCTGGGGATGCCGGGCACGATCCCTCAAGTCAGGGTCCGCCTCGAGAAGATGTCGGAAAGGCACTTCAAGCGCTACAAGGTCAAACTGGAGAAGATCATTCGGCGCGCCGTTTGTCGCACGCTCGACTACTACCTATCGACGTGCAGGGTAGTCTTGAACCCGAACCACATCAACTACCTCTCAACAGAAGACATCAGAGTGCTACTTCAAGGGTCAGCAAGGCTGCACGACGTCACTCCTCCCGACCGATTCCGCTCCAGACGAGCAAATCCGAAGCGCGTTCGCGTCAACCCGTCACCGGGCCTCATATCTTCAACCCCGCCGACGGACACGGACAGTCCCACCGCCACCACCAAGCCCAACAAGCGGCGCATCAATGTCGGCCTAAAAAAGCGCCAACGCATGACGCCTCGGCTGTGCGGTAGCGATCTGAGGGCTTGCCCAAAACCATAGGTACAACAAACAGAAAGGAGGTTGCGCACTTCACAGCCACGAAGAACCAAATTAATCCCATACAGTAGAACTAGAGGAAAGCTCCTTCTTGACGTCCCGCCCGGGGGGTCACTAAGAAGGAGCTTTTCGCATAACTATTTATTTGGAAAATTCCTTTTTATATTTGGAATTCAACTTTTTCCATCTTTCCCTTTCCTTCGCGTCATCATCATTCTCCATCAAATATTCCGAAGAATCTACCAACTGCATAAGCACCACTTTATCACTTTTTCCTTTCAGAAGACCCTCTGTCAATATCACCTTCTTATGATAATGAAGTAAACTGTCTTTTAGTATCCTTGGATCAGCCACATATTTTTGCGTATATTCCGCCATTCTCTTAACAACCCAAAAATACAAAAGTTTATATTTCCTTGATGTATCATCATTGGCTTCCGCAAACCATTTCTCATATAAATCCAGACCAGTTAAACCAGTATACAATTTACGAATTCCGGCACGCTTACTTGAAAACAATCCCATAAACCTTGCATCCGCCTGCCCGGGAGTCTCTCCGGGCTTTTCCTTCCAGAAGTCCTTATCCTGAAGATATTTCATTTTATCATCTGTAATCCATTCCTTAAATTGATCCAGATCCTTTTTGAATACATCCGGCTTAGCTATTTCATATTTTTTGCAAAATTCCTCACTGCCAAACTGTTCAACCTTCGGCTTCACCTTCGGCTGAACCTTAGGCTTCACCTTAGGCTTCACCTTCAGCTGAGCTTTCTGCTCTTCCTTCACAATCATATATGCAAATCTGCTTTTTGCGCCTTTCTTTTTTCCCACACCATCACCGAGCGTTAACTTGATCTGTTCTACCGATAAATCGTCTAAATTTGAATTAACGTTTGTAATCCGCCTAAAAGCCAAAAGAAAGTTTAAAACTCCTTTTTTCCCGTAAACAATATCGCTTCCACTCTTCTTCACCAACGCCCAAATATCTTTTTGATACTTTCTTTTCAATACTCTATCGGAACCGGTATAAGTACCCAGTTTTAGAAAAACATCAAGAGCAGGCTTCAAGTCCTTGAACCACTTTTTTGTGGCAGGATCCAATTTACTTTCCAATTTTGATATTTGAGATGCGGCATTAATATAAGGCTTGTACCATTTCGCCTCATGCCACTTCTGCGTGAATCTTGTAGAATCCACTGATCCCACCAGGACAGTCGGCTTCAATTTTCTCATTTTTTTTACATTCTCATTGTCAGTTTCAGATTCACTCATTTTGTAATACTCTTTGTGAATATCACCGCGCTTTTCGAGACTTTCACGTACCACATCTCTAGAAGATCCGGACGTTGCCTTTCTTAAAACTAAACGCTGCGCTGCAGCCTTTTTTATTACAGCTTTTTGCGAAGTGATTTGCAACTTCAATGGTTGCTTATTTCTTTCTAATTTTCCAACTTCTTTTTTATCTCCCATATTTATTTTTATTTCCGTTAATTATACCACAAAAAAGGCTCTATTTAAAGCCGCAAATGGTGTCAGGGGGGGGATTTGAACCCCCGACCTCTGGGTTATGAATCCAACGCTCTCACCAACTGAGCTACCCTGACACATACGCCTAAAAACATTGGTTGCGGGGAGAGGATTCGAACCTCTGACCTCCGGGTTATGAGCCCGACGAGCTGCCACTGCTCTACCCCGCGTGAGTAAGCTAATGCAATTCGTGCTTAATGTCAATTCCTCTTATTTTCCAAAGAAAAAGTCCCACCATTGCTCCGAATTGCTCATTCCGGAGTAGCGTGCAAAGTCCGTAACATCAGAGTTATCAAGCACAATATCATCGCTCAAAACATCAGAGGAAAGCACAATTACTTCTTCGCCTGAATTAATCAAACCCAGATTCTGTTTTGCAATTTTGTCTATATATTCTTCCGATGTGAAATACAAATAATCCTCTCGCTTTTGTCGATTTTCCTCCTCAACTTGTTCATTTTCGGTTTGATAAGTCTCGATATATTTATCAATTTGATAGCTGTTATACACGTTCTTGGTCAACGAATAAACCAAATATCCCACTAGTAAAAACTCGATTATTATTATAATCTTCGTGAGATTTGATGTATGTGAAAAACGTGATGACATAGACGAATTTAGAACAAAAAGAGATTATCACAGTTTATTTTTAAACGCAAAACGTCTAGTATTACCCCATATGAACATAAACAAAGCAAAATACATTCATTTTATAGGAATTGGTGGAATAGGAACCTCTGCAATTGCTCAGATTTTGCATAATAAAGGGAAAAAGATTTCCGGATCAGATTTAGTACCATCAGAGTTAACCAAAAGCCTAAAACTTTCGGGAATCGATGTAAAAATCGGGCACGAGGAATCATTCATCAACAAAAAACACGACCTAATCGTATACTCTCCCGCAATCCCAAATTCCAACCCTGAATTGAAAAAAGCAAAGGAGCTCAAAATCAAAACTATTTCCTATTCACACGCCCTCGGACAACTGACAAAAGACCATTTCACGATTGCGGTCGCCGGAACTCACGGCAAATCCACAACCACAGCAATGATCGCTCTCATCGCCACAAAAGCCGGCCTTGATCCGTCCGTCGTTATCGGAACAAAAATTAAACAATTCAAAAACAGAAATTTCAGAGTGGGAGACAGCAACCTGCTGATAATAGAGGCGTGCGAATACAAAAGAACATTCCTGCACGTACATCCCGACATCCTCGTTTTGACGAATATAGAAGCCGACCATTTGGATTATTACAAAGACCTGGAAGATTACAAAAACGCGTTTAAAGATTTGGCAAAAAGAGTTTCAAAAAAAGGAGCGATAATAATTAACGAAAAAGGCGCGCACCTGAAAGACATAGTGGGGGATGCAAAATGCCCGATAATCGCCTGGAAAAATACCGGAAACCTAAAACCAAAAGTCCCCGGTAAATTCAACATCGAAAACGCCGAAAACGCCGCTACCGCATGCAAAACCCTCGGAATCGACAACAAAATTATAGAAAAAGTCATATCGAACTTTGGCGGAACATGGCGAAGAATGGAAATAAAACGGAAAAAAGGTTACACATGCACATTCATAGACGATTACGCCCACCACCCAACCGAAATCCAACTCACACTTGCCACGATCAGAGAGCAAAACCCTACATCCAAAATTCTCTGCATTTTCCAACCACACCAATACAGCCGAACCCACCATTTACTAAAAGAATTCGGACGATCATTCTACGACGTCGACAAAGTAATAATCCCAAACATTTACCGCGTCCGCGACACACAGGAAGACATCGAAAAAGTCTCCACCGACGACCTCGTTGCCGAAATCAACAACACGCGGAAGCGAAGCGGACGCGCAAAAAAACACAAAGCAAGCAACGGCCACGGCCTTCGGGAAACCGCCGACTACATCAAAAAAAACAGCTCCAAATTCGACATAATTATCACAATGGGAGCAGGGGACATAACGGATATTTATAGAATGTTGTAGAGAACAGCCAACCACATTATAGCGAGAAGGTTCGACCATGTCGTCTTAATTTACAAATGATACTTTTCATTTTCAACTTATTTATCCAAAATCTTAAAAAAATCATTTTTACTTATTCCAAGCTGTCTGCAAATGTTCTGAAATAAATCACCGCTTATTTCGGAATATTGGGGAATAGTAACTTTACCAACTCCATCTTTTTTGAAATGTTTGTGACTTCCTCTTGTATTTTTATGCTCAAAACCCAACGCCAAAGCAACTCGTTCGCATTCAATCGGTTTTACAGGCCGTATTTGTCGATGTTTACGCATTACAAAGATTTTCAGAGCTATATGTCCATTGGGACAAAGAAGTCTCCTTTTTTATAAATGTCATTTCTTTTCTCTTTTCTGTTTCCTTTTTGCGTTTCTTTTCCGATAATTCCACAAAAAGATCATACATATCCTGATATTTTTTCGGAGCTTTTCTATAAACTTCCTCATCGGATTCCTCTTCTTTGCAACACATCTCCAGATACCCTGAAGTCGCATCATGCAACCTTTCAAGAGCTTGCATAATACTGTTTCCTTCAGCTAGAAGATCAAACTCCAAAGACACTGCAAGATAGTTATGATCTTTTTTGTAGGCAATAACACGGTCTGCAAATGTTCTTGTTTTCATTGTGAATTGCTAAGAGATTGTTGAGATCAAATTATATACAGTTTTCGGAAAATTTCAAGTTTTTTATAATAAATAGCACATTTAACGAGGATATCCATTCCCATCAAACACACGGATAAATTTGATTTCCTGGCCGGATTCATGGGTTAAAGTAAATTCAACCGGATGTCCCTCAGGATATCGCCCCACATACATATCCATCCCAAAATTATGCAATCCGACCGCAGAGGCCTCTGATACAGCCTTTTTCTGAAGATCCTCAACAGTCTCTCCCTCCGGAAGATTAACCGGATCATCAAAAGGCAATGTAAAATCTTCACCGTTTCTTTTTTTGAAGGCAACCTCGACCCGATAATCTCCCAAAGGAAGATTTTCATTTTCAATGGAAGATTCATCGATCCCTGAGGGAGCATTATTTGTTTTCATTTTTAAATTTTTTAAAACTTCCACTCTCCATATTTTCTATATAGACCAACTACCATTTCGCAACTAGTGAATACATCCTTGATATCTATATTTTCTATGGCCAGACCTGATTTTAAGCAGTTATCTAAGTAAATATCTGCTTTTGTATTCCTTGGATTCGTTACAAACAGGTACCAACCGAAAATAATTGCAAAGAGAAGTACAACTGCTGTCAGAATTAAGTTTTGTTTTTTCATATTATTTAATATTAATAATAATTCTAATTTTCCATATATTGTTTAACCATGTCATTAAATTCTTCTTTGGCATGCACAGCAGAATTATCTTCCCCCAAATGTTCACATGCTTTATACGAGTCACCAAGACCTAAGCCACAAATTCCAGAAATTTGATCTGCAGTATGTATACCACCATATTCCTTATTTTCATAAACATCATATAAAATCTCATGAAATTCATAGGGCTCATTATCATTTGTTATCAATATAAAACATTTATTTAAATTCTGGCTATAGTGATTCGTAAAACTATAGCTATTCCCCGTATACTCCATGCCATAATTTTCCATGTAGTTACTAAAAAACCCTTTCGCACTTTTGCTACATTTTTCTTGGGATTCTAGATTAGATGAAGATAAAGTGGAGCAGCCATTTAACATTAAGGTAATAAACAAAAGCAAAAGGGTTGTTTTAGTTTTCATAAATTTATTATTAAGAATAAAATTTACTATTTTTTTCAAAACAAAGAGTTTTAGCTGATGTGCCGCCCATTTATTTTAGTGGAAATGGAACGTCTAAAATGGCACAGTCATCTTCTACTTCATGGTAACCGAAACGAATTGTAAACAGATAATTTGGCTTCACTTTATGATTTCCTCTAACAATTTCATTGAACTCATAAGGTCCTGTGATATTGCCGGAATTATCTCCTACATAGCGCATACGACTGCCTAGGTATGGCAACTGTGGGATTCTTTGAGCACTTTCCCTATTTTTATGAACAAAAAAATCTATAAAAATCCCTGTGCTATTTGTAAATTGAGTGTCTTTGGGAAGACAAATTATTTGTGCTTGATACCATTTACCGATTGGTTGACGGTAGGTCAATATGGGACGGCTGCGCCACGTAAAAAGCCTAATAAAATCTTCTGTTAATGAGCCTTCTTCTTGATTGACCAAGTTAGTATTAAACCTTAGATGTCTATCTTCGCCTAAGGATTTTGTGAGGTGGAGATTCAGATCAGAAGGGATCGAAAAATGTTGATAATCGTCAATTTCGGTTTCAATCCCATCAGCGACAAGTTTTGTTTTGCCTGAATCGGTTGTAATGATTGGAAATGTTTGAATTATTTTAAGGTCGAAAACTTTTCTTCCGATTGATTCCTGATCTAGACCTAAAATCATTAATGTTCCTGATTTCATAATTTGGCAGTAAAAATGGGGGCATTTAAGCTAATGACAAAGACTATACGATATATAAAATACGCCAAAGACAGATCGCTGGCAAATATGTGCTAAAATTAATTACGAATCCTCTTAAATTTTTCTGCAAATTTTACTGCAAATTTTACTGCTGTACAGGGATAATGATCATTGCGCGCTATTTTTATCCAAGCATCACGAAAATTATATTGAAGTGAATTTATATCATCCAATATTGTTCTAATTAAATCTTCAGTAATCCAATGAAAGTTGCTGGGTATTTTATAGCAGTTTTCTCTGTGCGGATATCTTTCCGCTTGATTCTGAATATCCCCATCCCATTCAATATTTTCTTGAATAAAAGTCCCAAAATAGTATTTACTTATAATAGGCCAGATGTCCTTTTTTAATTTTTCGAAAATAGATTTATTTTTTTTATTTTTAGCATTATCAATAAGATAATTAAATAATTTTTTATAGTCATGTTCTGTAAGATATTTGTCATGATCTAAATTACTTAATGTCTTTATATAAATCTCAATACCGTGTTTCAGATTAAAAATGATAGGAAAGATCAAGTAAGAATTAGGATGTCCTGGGAATTTATATTCCGTGCTGATTTTACTATTAAAAAATATTTTTTTAAAACCAGGCTTCCCTATGAACTCCAAATTATCTTGTATTTTTTTGCAAAGAATTTTTGCGGATAAAAAATAAAATTGCGGAAAAATTGCCCAATCATAGCCAGTTTCTTTTGGATTTATTTTGAGTTTATTCATCCGTGTAATAATTTTATTTTAATTTATCTGATTTATTTTTTAAATCAGATCTTGCCTTTAATCCTGCAAATAAACATTTTAGACCGTCATAACCTGTAAATACTATTATAAGTCCCAATATATTCCAGGCTGTTAAATTTGTGTTGATGAATGTGTTGATAAAATAAATAAAAGCACCGAACGCGCCCAATGTTTCGATAATCCCTCTTAAAATCATTCCAGAGATATTTTTCCCCATGAAATTGCCGCAGTGATCGCAAAAGTATTTTTCTTTATGCGTATACGGAAAACTTCCTCTTTTTTCCGATATGATTGTTTCCTTTTTACAATTATCGCAAATAGCGGTTTTGTGCTTGTTTTTATCGATAACATACTCTTCAACCTGCTCTTTTTTCTGTTGTTTGCTTTTTATTTTATTTATATATTCTTTGTGATGTTTTTCAAATGCTTCTTGTGTTCTCCAAAACACTTCTCCACAGTTTTTACATTTGTACTCCTCATCAATAGAGCATTCATGTTTACAGTTTGGACATTGATTCATATTTTTAGGATTAGTATGTATTTGACAAGTGTATAATATGCCGTAGGCGTACACCCGTCAAATTTGCGTGAGTGAGCGGTAAAAATAGAATTATTTTCGACTTCTTATTATAAATATTCCTGTGACAATTAATACTATTCCGATTGTAATCAATATCGTTTGTGTATCGCTATAAATATGTTCCAGTATTGAGAAATCAAAATCAGTCCCTTCAGGGACTGATTTTGATTTCTTATAATGAATAACATTAAATAAACCAAACATGTTATAACTTGTCATAGTTACACCTACTAATGTTACAAGTTCTCCAATGTATTTTTTTATAAATTTGATCATGTTTTTTTTGTTAGAAAATAATTTTATTTAACGAGCGAATTGGCTAACCCTTGTTATTGGATGCAATTGAAAGTTCTTGTATTGCCTCCTCAAACAATGCTAGATCTTTTGCATAGAAAGTAAATTCTGTAGGAAGCTTGGATAAGTCATCAAAATTGATTTCGAGAGCTTTGACCAGTATTTCTTCAATTGGTATGTTTTTAAATTTTTGTAAAGCATTCCTGAATTCACGAGCAATTTTTTTTTGATTGAGAAAATGTTCTAAAGTGTCATCAATTTTGATGACACTTTTACCTACCAACCATTCTAATGAATTATTTTGCACAATGTTCATGTTTAAGTTTTGTTATTATAAAACTTTCAATTATTTACGCCAACCACGATTCAAAACACCCCCAACCTCTACCCCTTCCTCCAAACCGTACCTTCCGCGGTATCTTCAAGCTCAATTCCACGTTCACGAAGCTCATCCCTAATCCGATCTGAAGCCTCAAAGTCTTTGTTTTTACGAGCTTCTTCACGTTCTTTTATTAACTTTTCAATATCCTCGTCAATAGTCGCTTTAGTCTCTTTCTTTGTAGGAAAAATAACACCAAAAACTTTGTCTAATCTTTTTAACTGTTCAAGAATAAAAGCACTATCCAAATTTATCATTTTATCCTCAAGAGCTTGATTTACGCTTTTAACAGCTACAAAAATTGTTCCAAAAGCACCAGAAGTATTGAAATCGTCGTCCATCGATTCACCAGCTAGATCCTCAAACTCAATTTGCAAAGGATCCTCATTGGAAGTGGACTTATAATTCTCTAATTTTTTCACAAACCCATGCAAAGTTACCAAAGCCGCCTTCGCCTGTTCCAACAATTCATCAGAAAAATTGATTGGATTGCGGTAATGCGTTTGCAAAAACATAAATCGCACCACTTGCGGATCATACCGCTCAAAAATCTCCTTCAAAGTCGAGAAATTCCCAAGACTCTTGCTCATTTTTTCATTATCCACATTTATAAAACCATTATGGATCCAATATTTGGCAAACGCCCCTTCACCCAAAGCACAAACACTCTGTGCGACCTCACATTCGTGATGGGGAAACAGCAGATCCAGCCCACCTCCATGAATATCAAATTCACGACCAAGATGCTTGTAACTCATAGCACTACATTCAATATGCCAACCCGGCCTTCCCTCCCCCCATGGACTTTCCCAAGCAGGCTCGCCCTCCTTTTTAAACTTCCACAACGCAAAATCATACGGATTCCTCTTCGCCTCATTCACCTCAACACGAGCACCCATTCTCAAATCTTCCAAATTTTGCCCCGACAGCTCGCCATACTCAGAAAACTTCGTAACATCAAAATACACACCATCCCCATCAATCACATAAATATATCCGCCTTCGTCCAGCTTTCCGATAATCTCCAAAACCGCGTCAATATTCTCAGTAGCACGAGGCTGAACATCCGCACGAGCAACTCCCAGAGCCGCATAATCCTTCTCATACTCTGGAATAATCTTGTCCGCCAACTCAGAAACTGAAATCCCATCCGCCTTCGCTCTCTTTATCATTTTGTCATCAATATCCGTATAATTCGACACAAATTTCACATCAAAACCGCGATATTCAAAATATTTACGAATAACGTCAAAAGCCACAGCACTACGCCCATGACCCAAATGCGCCACATCATAAACTGTCGGCCCGCACACATACATCGAGACTTTCCCGTCAATCAAAGGCACAAATTCTTCTTTCTTCTTCGACTTCGTGTCATAAATCTGAATCATAACATCACAAGTTTATTTAATGAAATCACCAGCAATCTAATTATCAAATCAACCCCAATCAAAGCTATAATCGGGGATAAATCAATCATACCTATTTTGTGTGGTAATTTCTGAGCCAGCCTGATCACAGGATCGGTTACTTCAATCAAAAACCGCGATACCGGCCCGCCTGCTCCGGGACGCCCCATCGTGAACCATGAAACCAAAACTCTACCAATAATCGCATAAGTAACCAGATTCCCTAGAATTACCAGAAAATTAATCGTATACGCAATAATTTGATACTTATCCATAAAAAATTAATTATCGCCAATGATACTATCAAAAAGAGATTGTCAATGTAAGGGGAATAAAATGCAAACCGCAGTCCAACGGCTATAAAGCTTCTTTTTGTTTCCTAACAAACATATAAAACATTCCACCAAGCAACGAACAAAGAACAAGCCACTTAATTTCAGGGCCAGCCTCACTCGGATCACGATCCATTTCCCCCAATGCATCCTCACCCGCTGTCCCCATCGTCACTTCCGGGGAAGCAACCTCAACGATATCAGGGCCGGGCGTACTGGAAACAATATTGCTGAAATGCTCGCTCACATTGCCTTTTTCATCAACGGCGATTACTGCGAAATAATACTCAACATCATTTTTAAGATTTGGAAGATACCATGTAGTTGAGTTTGTGAATGTATCCACCGCCTCAGTAAGCTGATTTGGCGTCAATCCGTAATAAACCCTATAGTTTGTGATCAAATTTCCCAATGTTTGCATTGGATTCCATTCCAACGTAACTCTGTGATCCGAAGAAACAGCCGTTAGACCGTTAACATCTCCCAAAGCTTCAGCATTAAGTCCGGACAAAACCCCGACATTCACCGTAGCCAGATTTTCCACTTTATTTTCATTACCTAATTGATCAACAATAACCACGCCAACGGGATATTCCCCGAATTCTATCGGAGCCGCAAATGACCCCTCATAATATCCGCCAGTATTATGCACCGTTTCATAAATACTATTCTGGAACAAAATTGCTGCCTGTGAAAGATCATCAGAAGTATAAATTTTTGCGGTAATAATGGCTCCCGGATCTACTTCACCAGTTGGATCCAAAACGATCTGTGCCACCTCCGGACCGGATGTATCCACAATCACACTAACGCTTTCGCTCGTACCGGTTATAGTCCCGACTTCATTCACCGTTGCCACATAAAAAGAGTGATTGCCGTCTGACAATGCACTTGTTGTGTATGAAAATTGTCCCGCAGCATTTGCAACCAACGAAGCAAGCTCAACATCATTATCAAATATTTTCAAAGCTGAACCGGCGGGCGCCGATCCGCTAATTACTTGAATATTATTGCTATATGTACCGGAAGTTGGATTTGTAATTTTTATTGTGCTCGCAGATAGATTTGAACCTTCCGTCACAATAAAATCATATTCTCCGGAAACAGTAATTTCATCCAAATCACGAGCCTCAATTGTATAAGTACCGGCTTGCTGAAAACTCATTGCCAAACTGAAAGTATGCGAACCCAAATCAGATGTCGTGAATGTGTAATCCTCCGGAAGACTGGCAAAGAACGAATTATCCGTAACTACGGAAAACCTCACCGTTCCTTCATAATTCGTGACTTCCTGATCCAAAGCATCCTTTGCAATAAGATCAAACGTTATACTTTCCCCAACACCTATCAGCTCCGGCACACTATCAAATTCAAAAGAATCAATTGCGGAAGAGGGACTTCCAGTTGCCGCATAAATATATTTTTCCGGAACATCATTCACGAATACATATTCACTATCGGTGAAATACACTATTCTTGATCGTGAATCCAACACAACATCCGCGGTCACATCATAAATAGAATAAGTAACTGTTCCTTTTTCATCAGATGAAACTTCGAAAGTTATTTCTCCGTTAGAACCTGTGTATTGGGACGGTGAAGTCACGAAATCATAACTTGAACTTGAAATCAATTTCACCAAATGATCCTCTATTGGATTTCCATAATCGTCTGACAATTTTACTTTTATTGTTGAATCCTCGTCGTATGATCGAACCACTTGTTCCGTTGGAGAAACTAGCGAATTTGATTGCGAAACTTCTCCGGAATAAACCTCGAAGAATCCTACTTTTCCGTAATTAGAATCATTTTCATATTTAACAGATACAGAATAGTCGCCAGACGTCCTCGTGAAATAATCTGACAATTCAGTTTGGGCAATCCCGTTCTGATTGGTAATTGCACTCAGAGAAGTCGATTCACCATCAGGATCAGTCACGCTAAAAGTCACCGAAGCATTTGGCACAAGCTGTGACGTTCTCAAATATGTGGAATAACCCGCAATTGTGTTGAGACCATATGCTTCCATACTCGGGCTACTCGCGTAGCACACGGTAGTAAAAAGCAATGAAATAAACGCCAGTGAATGTAATATCTTTTTAAACATCCAAATATAATACATCAAAACGGCATTTCGTTCAATCCACAAGGCTACAACCTGGAATTACGTCAAGTTTAATAACGACTAGCTTAAACATCACATATTTGCTAAGATTTTCGGGATTACTAATCAATATTATGGGTAAAAAAGTATTATTATTTTTTCTGTTATTCTTTACATTTGTTCCACCTATTTTTGCTCTGGCAAGCACAGACGAAAATACAACAACATACCTACAAGCCGTCATTAACACTGACGAAGCTATTGAAGTTAGCAAAAGTACGATTTTCGATGCTTCGCAGTCATTCATTCCATACCCAGACAGAGAAATTACATATAATTGGGATTTTGGAGATGGGAATAAAAACGAAGGAATAGAAGTACTGCACGCATATATAGAACAAGGTCCGCACACGGTTACATTAACAATATCGGACAGCGTAAACGAATCTGTAACAACAAAAAGCGTATTCCTATACAGAAAACTAATAGTATTAATAAGTGATCAAACAGCAGTAAAAGACAGAATCGAAATTATAAAAGACTTTGCAGAAAAACAAGGTGTTTACATACAACTGATAGACAGCTTTGGAAGCAGTACCGAATTCATTTCCGAAGAAATTTTAACAAAAAAATTGACAGAGGAAAGCACCAGTTTACAAAAAGCCAATCAGATTATTATCTGGACGAAAGAAAACGCCGGCCTCAACGCAATATCAAGATACATACAAAGCAATATAAAGAAACTACCAACCAACTTCTCACAAAAAACCATCCTGGATCTGGAAAGTTCCATAATCTCGAATATAAACAGAATCCAGCGTCAATTTGATGTAATAAATCCAAAAAGCATAATCGTAGCAAAAGAGTCCGCGATTTACCCCTTGATCGAGAGCTCGGACGATGATGAATTCATCGACACTCTGGAAAAAGGTGGATACGAATACGAACTTGTGAACGAAAAAACCGGCAAACTGAGA
>JBDRIE010000038.1:0-2969 GCA_043816165.1 Nitrospirota bacterium
AAAATATAATCAAGACAGCGATATTGATCTTTTAATTGTGTCTTCTTTGTTTGCCAAAATGAATGATAATGAGCGTTTTGATTTGTTGTACGCCGCCCGGCAAAATCCTGAAACACAAGATACTCCGATGGATATTTTTGGCTTAACCCCTGATGAATATCTTAAGGCGAGTCATTTAAGCGTTGTTGGGGAAATTAAGGAAACAGGGAAAGAGGTGTTTTCGGTCGCCTAGGAGGCTTGGCTTGTTTTTTAACGCAAAAGTTTATTTATTGACTTTCAATTTTGTTTAATTCATACTTAAGAAAATGAAGAAAAATGGCTTTGCACCAGTTTTAATTTTAATATCGGTATTGTTAGTTGTTGTTGGGGGTTATTATTTTTTTACAAAAACTAAAACGACTCAGGAATCTTCAACCTGGAAAACTTATACTAGCGGTGATGGCGAACACTCTTTTGATTATCCCTCAGATTGGAAGTTGATAGATAGATCTAAGAATGTGGATTATGACGGAGGTTTTTTCAAGGAGGATATTGAATTATCGAAAGGAAAGTATATTTTCAAAAGCTTTAACCCGTCTCCAACCACTCCAGCACTTTGTTTATTTGATAATGAAAAATCTGAAGCACCCTCAATTAATGTTTCTGACTCGATAGAATTTTCGGGTGCGGATATAGCTGTTTATAGAGTAGGTAAGGTTGGACAGGACTTAGATAAAGGTATAACGAGGTGGGTTATTTGTAAAAAGTTTGGTGAAGATTTTACAACAATTTCAATGTTTGGTGATGCTGGTTTTGAAACGCCGGTTGACTATGATGTGCAAGTCTTAGAAACCATTAGGAAAATTATCTCAAGTTTTAAATCAACAAAATGAAGAAAAACGGGTTTGCACCAGTTTTAATATTGGTTTTGGCAGTTATGATTGTGGTTATTGGTTACTTTTTCTTTTATAAAACTCCAATTAAAAATCAACAAGAATCATTAACGACAGTAAATGAACCATATAAAAGCATTTTTTTAGGAGTTTCAAAAATCTTTTCTGACAATTTGGATCCAAAAATACAGATTTCATATTCTGCTAATGGCAAGTTGTATTGGCCGATTTCGAATGGGGCAGTTGCTACTATTGGATCTAGTCCAGGGATACAAATCGGAAGTTTGTGTGGCAATCTCGGTGACGAAAACTCTCTTTTTGCCAGCAAAATGGACAAATCATTGACTAAACTGGGTGAATATTTCTCAGCCAACAACTTTAAAAAAGTAATTGTTAATCCCTACTTTTCTACTACCCCATTTTCTAAAAGTGATCTCGGTAGTGTAATTGGGTACCAAAGTGATAACCAAGGATTGATGTGCACATTAGTTTTTGGAAGCAGTTGCGGCGGTAAAGATGTTGAAGGACAATTCTTTAGAAGCGGTTCCTTGAACTGTAACACAGCGGAGAATGTTAATAAATCGATAAGTTCACAACTTGACTACTTATTAGCCTTTGGGACATCTGGAAATGCTCTAGATATGGTCGATAATTATGGAAATTATTACTACTTCTTCAGCAACTCATTGATCGGGCCGGGTGCGGGAATATATGCGACGAAAAGTCCTGCTGGTTGGATTAAAATATCAGAAACTCAGGACTATTTAAGATGCGATTTGGCAAACGAATATAAGGTTCCACATCAACTTAAAAGTGCTGAAAAGTGTTACGACCCGATTTTGCAGAAGAATATTGATAATCCAAACTAAACAATAAGATGAAGAAAAACGGGTTTGCACCAACAATAATAATTTTAACAATAGCGATCTTGGGAGTGGTTGGATATTTTGGTTATAAAGACTACTTGTCAAGACCTCAACCCCTAAATGTTGTTTCACCTTCGTTGTCAAATGTTTCTGATCCAACAATAAACTGGAAAACTTATTCCAATAGTGATGTTGGATTCGTGTTCAAGTATCCCAATAGTTTTATTGAGAAGCCCATAGGAACAATATATAAGAGTGAGGAGGTTAAATTGTTCGTTGGGGATAATCAATACTCCCTTTTATTAAGATTGAGCTCAGATTCTAAGGCTTACAACATTGAAAACCTGAAAGAGTTTTCCAATTCCACAAAAAGTGTCGGTTCTTATACCGCTTATTTGACGTCTTCAGTCGCCTCCGGAGGAGAGTTTTCTTCCACAGCGGTAATTCCCTTTGGTCAATACTTTATAGACATTTCAATAAATCCCAACGGCAGCGACGAGTCTAAAGCGACGGCAACAGAAGAAATAAGAGATCAGATTCTTTCAACCTTTAAATTTAATGTGGGTTACGACGGGCGTTATGAATATTGTCAATTTAAAGACGCTTGTAATTATATAAATATAAAAACAGCATCGGATGGCAAAATTTCTGTGGATGGCCGAGCCTATTGGGTTGGATCGAGCACTACAAATACAGGAGAAATTTCTGGCAATATTAAAATAAGTTCACAAAAAGCATATTATGAAAAAGACGGCTGTAAAATTGACTTTAGTTTTGGTAACAATCAAACCACTCTTAAAGAAAAGCAGGATAGTGTTTGTGGAGGGTTGAATGTGTCTTTTGACGGAATCTATATAAAGAAATGAAGAAAAACGGTTTTTAAGAGTAATTAAAGTTAATTTTCTCCGTAGAAGTTGCGGTTAATGTTGCGGAAATTAATGATTAGGGATACAATAAATTGATGTTTAAACCACAGTTTACTGTTTCCAACGCGATTTTGAAATATATCGGCCAGATTGAAGGCGCCAAGGAAGTGGTGGATTACGCAGTGATGGTGCCGGCCTGGGAAATTAAGTTTCAAGAGGAAGCCAAGGTGAGAACAGTGCATTTCGGCACCAGAATTGAAGGCAACGAGTTGAACTATTCTCAAGCAGAAAGAGTGATGGCCGGCGAGGAAGTGCTGGCCAGGGAACGGGACATTCAGGAAGTGATTAATTACCGTAATGTGGTG
>JBDRIE010000039.1:0-12797 GCA_043816165.1 Nitrospirota bacterium
TGGTGTTATCCAGGTCTTTTATTTTTGCGCTTCTATAAATCGAGGGATTGTAGCTGTTATAGAAGAGTTCGATTAGTTGTTGAGTGTTTAATTGTTCAACCTTTAGGCCGCAACCTTCGAGTCCTGATTTTGCTATATTGATTTTTTGATTTAGATCTTTTGCAATCTTGTTAAATTCTCCATGTCGTTTTTTGATGTCTCCGTACGTGTCTTTTGGTGATAATCTTTGGAAGAATGATTGGAAAATGTTTGAACCAGCTACTCTGGAAGGATTGTGTGGGATTACTACGTAGAAATCTTTTTGCATAATATCGGCATATTCTACAAGTTTTCGAATGTATTGAGAGTATTCGTATGTTTGATCTTGTAAAAGTTTGTTTTCTTGTTTTTCTCCAAGTTTTTCTACTTGGTCTATATAGTCGTCGATGTCGAGTTTTTTTGATTTGATTAGAATTTGGATTGGGAATTCTAATGAGTTCAAAAATCCTTGATATGAGTTAATGATTGCATTTTGTTCTTGTTCAGATTTGAGATTGAAATTGATGCTTGATGTTTTGAGTACCGCTCTAATTCCGCCATTTTTTAATACCAAGGTGTTATCTCGGATTTCCCCGATTCTTAGGTGTGTTTGTGTGCTTCCAGGTTGACCTTCTGTTCTGTTTTTTTTGCCCGGGGCAATGAAATCTAGTAATCCCATGTTATTTATTGTTTTGATTAATAATTTTTGATTCTCCGTGTGTGTCTACAATGTTTGTTAATTCTTCCAAGCTTTTTTGTTTTATCTCTGCAACTTTTGGTTTTTCTTTTTTAACTTCTTTTGTTTGATCGAATGATGAAACGAATGGAGTTGCGGTTCCCTGGATCCAAATTCTTTGTCTTGGTAAAATGTGATATTCGATGAAGTTCATTAAAAATTTATGAAATGGTAGACTATGGATTTTTAGAAACGCGAATGCAAGTGTGATTCCTGCTACAATTACTACGGGTGGAAGCCAGATTTGCCAGAAATATGTTTTGACCAAACTCACATAAATAACATATGCAACAGCTCCACCTCCACCAAGTATTGCCAATTGTTTTAATGTAATTGGTCCGATTATTGTGTCTTCTCGTTGTACGTCCTGTGGGACTTTGTATTGCATATTTTTTTATTTTTATCCGTTTATTCTAGCATAAATTCGGTGTTTTATCAATGATGAAATGGTGGTAGAATGCGCAGGATCTTAATTTATAGACATGTCACAGGAAAATATTCGAAATTTTTGTATCATTGCTCATATTGATCATGGGAAATCAACTTTGGCCGATAGGTTTTTGGAGATTACCGGTACGGTTTCGAAAAGGGATATGAAGCATGGACAGATGCTGGACACAATGGATTTGGAGCAGGAGCGTGGAATTACGATAAAGTTGCAGCCTGTGAGGATGGATTGGGAATATGAAGGGGAAAAGTATGTACTGAATTTGATTGATACGCCGGGACATGTGGACTTTTCGTATGAGGTTTCAAGGAGTTTAGCGGCTTGTGAAGGTGCGATTCTGGTCGTAGATGCGGCGCAGGGGATTGAGGCGCAGACTTTGGCCAATTGCTGTATGGCTGTTGAACATAATTTGGAGATAATTCCGGTTTTGAACAAGATTGATCTTCCCGCGGCGGATGTTGAGAAGAGGGCTCAGGAGTTGGTGGATGCCTTGGGAGTGAAAAAAGAGGATATCATAGCGGTTTCTGCGAAAGATGGAACTAATGTGGAGGAAGTTTTGAAGGCCGTTGTGGCGAAGGTTCCTAAGCCTTCAGAGGTTGCTCGTGATGAGGATGAATTGAAAGCTTTGATTTTTGATTCTGTTTATGATTCATATAAAGGGGTTGTGGCTTATGTCCGACTTTTTGGAGGATCAATAAAACGTGGAGATAGTGTGTGTTTGTTGAATACTAAAAAGAAAATCGAAGCTCTAGAAGTTGGCTATTTTAAGCCACAATATGTTCCAAGTAAGGTTTTGCATTCGGGCGAAGTTGGATATATCGTTACAGGTTTAAAAAGTGTGCGGGAGGCTAGAGTGGGTGATACCGTTTGGCGGGCCGGTGATGGTGAAGTGAAAATGGACGATGCGAAGCCGTTGCCTGGTTATAATGTGGTTCGCCCTTTTGTTTTTGCGAGTATTTTTTGTACCGTTAATGATGAATATCCGCTTTTGCGTGATGCTTTGGAGAAGTTGCAGATGAATGATAGTGCTCTTAGTTTTGAACCGGAGCAGTCTGGGGCGCTTGGGCATGGATTTAGATGTGGGTTTTTGGGGCTTTTGCATATGGAAATTGTGCAGGAAAGGTTGGAGAGGGAATACGATTTGGATTTGGTAGTAACCGCTCCATCTGTTTCATATAAGGTGGCAATGAAGGATGGTGAGGAAATAACTATCTCAAGTCCTGCACATTTGCCCGATTTGACTTATGTTGAACATTTGAAGGAGCCTTGGGTAAAAGTGGAAATATTGGTGCCAAAGGATTATGTTGGGGCAATAATGACTCTTTGTTCAGAAAAAAGAGGAGTGTCAAAAGACATGCAATATTTGGATGAAAAAAAGGTGCTTTTGAGCTTCGAGATGCCGCTCGCGTCGATCGTTGTTGATTTCTACGACAAGCTGAAAAGTGTATCGAGTGGGTACGCTTCAATGAATTATGAGCACTTGAATTTCCGTCAGGGGAATTTAGTTAAATTAGATATTTTGGTAGCTGATGATCGTGTAGATGCACTGAGTTTGATAGTTCATAGGGATGAAGCTTTTTATGTGGGAAGGGATTTGACTAAGAGATTAAAGGAAATTATTCCACGAGCGAACTTTGTAATTCCGATTCAGGCAGCGATTGGAGGAAAAATTATTGCACGTGAAACTCTTCCAGCATTCCGGAAAGATGTTACTGCGAAGCTTTATGGGGGTGATGTTACCCGTAAAAACAAACTTTTGAAAAAACAAAAAGCTGGAAAAAAGAGGATGAAAATGGTGGGGAAAGTGCAGCTACCTCAAGAAGCGTTTTTGGCTGTGCTTAAAAGAGATTCAAAATAAAGTGGTTTATGGAATTAAAAAGCTTCTCGAAACGTCCTCGGTTCCCTGCGGATTGTTTCTGCGAGGCTTTTTAATTCCATAAACCACTATTTATTGTTATAATTAACAGAAGTAAAAACAAAATATGTGGAAATTTCTAAAATGGTTTTTCGGACTTTTCTCGCCTTATGCCAACTCTTTTGAGAGGAAAGTTGACCATTTTTTCAAACGTATTAAGTCGACTGATAGTATTTCGAGCATAAAAAGAGAACTTCTTGATCTTATGAATGAGAATTTGATTGTTGTGAATGTTTGGATGGAGAAAAAGTTTAAAGGGTACAATTATCTTGCAAAAAACGTTCGTAAAAAAATGTATGAAGATGAGAAGAAAATTGTGGCGAAATGGAATGAATTTACGAAGCAAAATCCAATTGAAAATGAAAATGTAAAAGCAGAATTAGAGGCTAAGGGCCTTACTTTTCCGACCGGGCAGGAAGAGCAGATTAAGTGCTTGTGTAGTATTATGAAATTCTTGGAGCCGGGGAAATATTATAAATATATAAAGACGGCTAGTTTTGGGAAACTGGTGCGGGATCCGAATGAAAGAGTGTTGGAAGGGGATTGTAACCAGATTGTCACGCTTTATTCTTATCTATATTCAACAAAATTCCCGATTGAGGATTTGAGAATAAAATTGCTTCCGGAGCATGTTTGTTTGCATTTCAGAAATATTGATATAGAAGCGACAAATGGAACTTTTCAAAAGTATACGGAAAACAAGGATGTTCTTCCTATCACAGAGATAATTTCTACGAATTTGCTTGATTTGTTGGATTTTCGCGAAGAGGCTCAGGAGATTACGCCTAGGGTAGTGGTAAAAAGTGCGCAATTAGCTTATGCGATTAGTAGTCTGAAAACTCTGGTGGCGAAAAATCTGGAAATTGCTTATCAGAATTTGGCTGCCGGTGCGCTTCGTGCAAATGATTTTGAGACCGGAATCTTTTATCTTACTAAAACTAATAATAGGGAGGCTCTGCACAATGCTTACCGAAATGCGACAATTTATTACATGGGTAATAAGAATTTTGAGAAAGCCAGGTTGTATGCGAGTAAGAGTGGAATGGTGGATTTGGAAAAGACTGTGAAGCACAACGAGGGAATTTATTATTTTAATAGTGGGAGTATAGATAAGGCGTTGACTATTTTTACTAATTTGGGCGATGAGAAAATGAAGAAAGCGTGTTATGGAAAACAATATAATGAGTTGGTGCGAAAAGTTTCAGGGGATAAGACATTGCAAGATATTAAAAATCATAAGTCTACATATCAAAAAATGCTTCAGTTAGCCCAAAAGATTGGAGATAGCGGACTTGCTCAGAGCGTGAGAGATACTTTGAAGCAAGTGTAAAGTTATCCTGTTCTAGCCACAGCATAAGAAGGAGATATGCCAACACGTGTGCCCTTATATAAATCCTGGTTTTTTGGTATAATATAGGGATTTTTCTGAGTCTAAAATACTAATGGAACAAGAAAAAATAAAAACAGAAACAAAAACAGAAGTAAAAATCCCTAAAAAAGGGAAAATTCTTCCGTACATATTTTATACGCTGTTTATACTTGTTTTTCTTTGGGTGCTTGGACAATTATTTTTCCAAAAAGAAATAGAGGTAATCGAGAATATGGCACATTCTTTGTTTGGTGTTAACCAGGTTGAAAAAGTGGATATCGAAAATTTGAGAGTTGTTTTCCCAAATGAGCCGGCAGTGTTAGATCCTCGTGATGGCGATCCTGTGGCACGACAAAGATTGGTAAATATTTATCAACCATTAGTGAAGTTTGATGCGTTCTACAATTTACGTCCTTGTTTGGCGTTGTCTTGGGGAATGATAGATGACCTTACTTGGGAATTTAATCTCAGACCTGATGTTGTTTTCCATGATGGCTCAAAATTCGATGCCTATGACGTCGATTCGACTTTGGATTCTCAATTTATCGATTCTTTTGAGTCATTTGAGATTGTTGATGATTTGACTATTAGAATTAAAACAAAATATCCGGATCCGCTTATGCTCCAAAAATTGGCTTTGATTCTTATTTATTCTGATGAAGCTGAGGATCTTTCATATCCTATTGGAACCGGATCATACAAATATAATGCTTATGAAGATAGTGTTATGACTTTGGATAAATTTGATGATTATTGGGGGGAGGAGTCGAAATTTGAAACGGTGGAATTAATTACTATTCCGGACAAGTCTGACAGGGTGAATGCATTTTTGAGTGGTGATGCCGATATGTTGGCTTTTGTTTCATATGATGCTGTTCAAATTGTACAGGAATTTGGGTTTGAAATAGCTACGATTCCGACACTTGAAGTTCAACTGATTATGTTCAATTTTGCATCTGAATATTTGTCGAACATTAAGAATAGAGAATTAATTTCATATATTATTGATCAGGATGCGTTAGTTGAAAAAGTAGGTGGGTATGCGAGGCCAGTCAACCAGTTTGTTAGTAATGGAATTTTTGGCTTTGATTCAAGTATTTCGAATCATGAATTTGACCTTGAAAAAGCTGAAGCTTTGGCGGTTGAAACCGGTCTTCAAGGAAAGACATTGCAGTTGCATTTGCCGATTGGTTTGGATGTTCTTGGCGAACATATTCGTGAGAATTTGGCGGAAGTCGGAGTTAATGTGATTGTTTCATATCTGCAAATTCCGGATTTTATTGACAGTATTGATAATGGAAGGGCTGATTTTTACTTTATGGGATTCAAGTCTGAGCTTGGGGATTCGAGTGAGTTTTTGGAAACGACACTACATAGTGAAGGTGATTACAATACTTTTGATTATGAAAATTCTAATGTTGATTATTTGATCGATCTTGCGGCTGAGGAATTGGATCCAGGGAAAAGGCGGGAGGCGTTGCAGGAAGCGATGAGGGTGGTGGTGGAGGATGATGTGGTTGGAGTGCCTTTGTTTGAATATGAAACTGTATATAGTTTTGTGGAGGAGTTAGATTTTTCTCCACGTATTGATGGACTTATTAATTTTGATGAAATTAATATAAAATAATATGCGAATAAATCTTCGTAGCAAATTTGTAATCGCGATTTCACTGCTAATGGTAGCAGTATTTGTTGCTGCTGCGTGGTTATTTATTCAAGAAAAGAAAACTGAGATAGCGGACGATATTTATCACAACACTTTGGCATTTGCGAAGTTGACTGCTACTGAAGTTACGGAAAATTATGATCTTTATCTCGCGCAGAGTGGATTTGTTTATTTCAATAGGGAGGTTAAATCTTTGTTTGAGCAAAATGACGATGTTTCGGGATTGAAGGTGGTTTCTTATACAGGAGAGCTTTTGTATGATTCGTTTTTAGACACGGATAAGAAGCATGAAGGGGGAGCTCGTAGTATTGATGATATGGTTTCGGAGCAAATAAAATCTGAAAATCTTTCTTTGAAAGTCCTTGATGGCGCGGTCGTTTATCTGAAAACGGATAAGTTTGGTGAGGTAACATTTGTGGATAAAAACGAGAGGGCGATTGAGCCACTTGAAATTGGAACTTTGATTGATTATTTGGTTGTTCCTGCAACCGAGAAATATTCTGTTGTATATGTGATTGATTATCATAATCTGGACGAGAGAGTTGCAATAATGATAAGAAGGATTATTTATTTGGCGATATTTGGTGTAATGCTTGGCGTCATCATGTCGTTTTTCTTATCTGCGAAAATTACTAAACCTGTTGCGAAGTTGGTTGAAGGTGCGGAAAGAATTGCGACCGGTGATTTTCAAACTCGTGTTGAGATTGAGACTCGAGATGAGATTGGTTTCTTGGGTGATGCGTTTAATGGGATGGCCCGGGATTTGGAATCCTCGGTAGAAGCAAAATTATACAAAGAAAGAGTGACACATGAGCTTGAGTTAGCTGCACAGATACAAAATCAAATTATTCCTACAAAAGAACAGATTCCACAGATGAAGGGATTGGAAATTGCTTCAGAATTGATTTCTGCGGCGGAAATTGGAGGAGATATGTATGACTTTTTGAAGGTTGAAGAGGATAAATTGTTCTTGTATTTGGGTGATGTGACCGGACATGGTGTCCCGGCTGGAATCGTGAGTTCGATTTCCAGTGCGCTTTTCTATGGATATTGTGGATTTGAGGATTTGAAGAAAATTATTGTGAATGTGAATAGAGTCTTGAAGGCTAAGACTATGACAAATATGTTTATGACTCTTTGTTTGATGGAATGGAATTCTACTTCAAATAATTTCCGATATATTAGTGCGGGACATGAACAGCTTATTCATTACACAGCTAAAACTAAGGATGCTTCTTTGACTCCGGCGGGAGGTGTGGCTCTGGGAATGACTTCTGATATTTCGAAGTTGGTTAAGGTTGAGGACGTGGATTTTGAGGTTGGTGATTTTCTTGTGATTTATAGTGATGGAATTCCTGAAGCTTGGAAGGATGAAAAGGAAAATTATGGAATGGAGAGGTTCCAGGCGTTTGTGAAGCAGGCCGGAGCAGTTGCTCGAAGCGCGGAGGAGTTGAAGCAGATGATTTTGGACGATGTGAAGAAATTTACTGACGGTTTTGAGCAGAGGGATGATATTACTCTAATTGTGCTGAAGAGGGTATAAATTATTAATTTCTTCTTTGAAACGTCCTCGCTACGCTGCGAATTGTTTCTGCAGAAAAAATAAATATTCACACCCTTTCAATTAATGAGTGGTAATTCCTGGAACGGGGAAGCCGAGACACATTTCTTTGACTTCTTCTTTTATTTGAGCGTGTAGTTCTTTGTCGTCAATGTTTGAAATTACTTTGTCCATCCACTGCGCTATGCGTTCCATTTCCGGTTCTTTCATGCCTCTGGTTGTTACTGCCGGGGTTCCGAGTCTGATCCCGGATGGGTCGAATGGAGATCTTGGTTCGCCCGGAATTGTGTTTTTGTTGAGAGTCATTCCAACTTCATCGAGGGCTTCTTGTGCTTGTTTTCCCGGAACGTTTTTGTTCGTGAGATCTATGAGTAATAGGTGAGTGTCTGTGCCATCTGAGATCAACTTGAAATCTCGTTTTTTGAGTTCTTCCGCTAAATGGTGAGCATTTTTCTTTACTTGTTCTGCGTACTGCTTGAATTCCGGTTGCATTGCTTCTTTGAAGGCTATTGCTTTACCGGCGATTGTGTTTTCATGTGGTCCTCCCTGGAGTCCCGGAAATACTGCTCTGTCGATGGCTTTTGCAAATTTTTCTTTGCAAAGAATTATTGCGCCTCGTGGTCCTCGGAGTGTTTTGTGTGTTGTTGTCATAATAACGTCGAAATATGGAACAGGCGATTGTAGTACTCCTGCGGCGATGAGTCCGGCTGTGTGTGAAATGTCCGCCATTGTGATAGCTCCAACTTCATCTGCTATTTCTTTGAATTTTTTCCATTCAATATCTCGTGGATATGCTGTGTAGCCGGCTACGATCATTTTTGGTTTATTTTCTAATGCCATTTTACGAACATTTTCCATATCTATTCGTCCGGTTTCGATATTTACTTCGTATTGGACGAAATTGTATGCACGACCTGAGAATGCTATTGGGAGGCCGTGTGTGATGTGTCCTCCATGTTCCAGTTTTAGTCCCATTACCGTGTCTCCGAATTCCAGTAGTGCGAAATATATTGCTGTGTTGGCGGGCGAACCGGAATATGGTTGCACATTTGCGTGCTCTGCTCCGAATAATTCTTTTGCTCTGTTTATCGCGAGTGTTTCTATGGTGTCGATGTTTTCTTGTCCTCCATAATATCGTTTTCCCGGGTACCCTTCGGAATATTTATTTGTCAAAACTGATCCGCATGCTTCCATTACAGCTTCTGATGTGTAATTTTCTGATGGAATTAATTCAATTCCTTCCGATTGTCGTTGTTTTTCACGTTCAATTGCCTCGTAAACGTCTTGGTCCTGTGATTGAATTGCGCTCATGAGGATGTGGTTAGATACGTGAATATTCTTATGGATTTGGGGTTTGAGCGCAAGGGTATTTTCCCAATTGCAAATTGCAATTTTTTGAAATGGAGGTAGAATCTTGGTGCAAATGAGGTCTTTGCAGAGACCTCAAATATGCCCAGGTGGTGAAATGGTAGACACGCTAGCTTGAGGGGCTAGTGGACTTATTTGTCCGTGGAGGTTCAAGTCCTCTCCTGGGCACCATAGCGCGAAGTCCGCCAGAGGCGGACGGAGTGCAAAAATTATTAACCAAAAAATATGTTTGGAAAAGACAATACTTTAAAGGTTTTCAGAAAAGTTATTATGATGGCTGTTTTGGGAATTTTGGCGGGAATTATTTTGGGACTCGGATTTGGAGTTTTGATTGCGTGGATTGTTTCTTTGTTTCCGCAAACTCCCGATGCAGGAATACCTATGGCTCTAGGAGCATTTTTAGGAATGGGGGCGGGGGCAGTGCTTGGAGCAATTTTTGGAGCAGTTCTTGGATATAAAAAATAATGGATTATCCTTCTCAAATAAAAGTTGGGGATAGAGATTTTAAGGTTTTGTATGAAAAAGCTTTGAAACGGACTTCTTCCGTTAGGATAAAAAACGGGGCGGTTGTTTTGAAATTGAGTAGGTATTCTTTTGGTCGTGCCAGGGATCAAGTAGTGACGAAGTTTTTGAAATGGGCGGAAAAGAAGCTCAAAAAAGTTAAGAAAAGTGATTTTGGTGAACAAAGCTTTGAAAACGGGACTTCTATTGTTACTCACAACAAAGTTTACGAGTTGAAGGTGAATGTTAACGATGGGAGAAAAAAAGTGAAACTGCTGGATGGGGGAGTTATAGAGGTTTCTGCAAACAAAAAGAGTGAAGTTCGGGAATTGGTTGAAAAGACAATTATCAAAGATCAGACGCCGTATTTGAAAGAGGTGATTGATGAATTGAATCAACTTCATTTTCAGAAAAACTACAATATGGTTCGATTCAAAAGAGTGAGTTCCAGGTTTGGGAGTTGTAGTTCAAAGGGGAATATAAATATTGCTTTGAGGTTGTTGTTTTCACCTCGTGAAATTTTCAGATATGTTTGCATTCATGAATTGGCTCATTTGAAGGAAATGAATCATTCGGCCGTGTTTTGGGCTTTGGTAGAAGAAGCGATGCCAGAATATAAGGATGCGGAGAGATGGCTTAGGAATAATGGTTTTATGCTAGGGTAGGGGTTGTGAATAAAACTCCGATTCCGAGAAGGATGCTTGCAAGACCAATTAATACCTTTATGTGGTGGTGACGCATTTTTTTGACTGTAAATGTAGCGATTGGTATAGAAATAAGTCCTCCGACGGTTAGTGCAATTATCAAAGACCAATTAAAGACTTTTACTCCACCAAAAATAAAAAATGTAATAACTCCCGCTATACTTATTAAACCTTCTGATAAAGTTGTGATTGCGATAGCTTTTTTGCTATCAACGCCGGAAAGAATTTGCCCTCCTGTTAGGACCGGCCCGTAACCTCCTCCAGCAATACCTTTGTTGAATGATGCTATGACTCCAAAGGATAGAGTTTTTGCCCAGGAGAAAGTATGTTTTTCTTTTTTATGTTTAATGAGGAGAATTAATCCCAAGACTATCATCAGTCCTGCAATGTAAAATTTTGTTATGTTTTCCGGAAGATTTATTGCAAGCATTGCTCCCGCTAAAATTCCCACAATTCCGATGGCAGAAACTATTAACATGATTTTTAGAGATTTGGTTTTTTTGCCGAAATTTACGTTTTTGTGTTTATGATGGGAAATGCCGCCCAGTATTCCGAAAAGCACACTGCAAAAAAGTACTGCCGGGATCACTTCTTTTGGCGAAAAATTGAGGATTATGAGGGTGGGTGCCATTATGCTGAACCCCATTCCGAAGGATACGTCGATGAAAGTTAGGACGAATGCGAGGAGAGCGATAAGGATGAGTGTTTCGACCATGATCGGATTTTATCATATTGCAAAAATTTAGCCTATATGATAGAAAATATTGGCATTTGAAAATTTTTAGGGCGCTTAGCTCAGTTGGTTAGAGCGTCTGGTTTACACCCAGAAGGTCATAAGTTCGACTCTTATAGCGCCCACCATAGATAAATGGCTTGTAAAAGCCTTTCTTGAGTTATTACAATTTTATTGTATACTTTTCATATTATGGATGAAGATTTCAAAATTGACCTAATTTATCCTGTTGAGGCAGGTGTTGAACATCATAAGGAGGCTGGGCAAAGAAGCTTAGCCAGAAATCTATTTCTTGGGGAGTTGTCTCATAAGAGTAGTCTATCTACTCCTCCCTTAGGGCTTTTGCGTATTGCAACAGCTACTCCAAAGATTATCGATGGAAGACCTACGAGTTTACGAATTTTTGATGATGTGGTTGAACCTTTTTCGCCAAGTCAATGGGATATGGTTGAAAAGCCTGATGTTGTTGGTATTTCTTGTACTACTGCTGCTAGTGATAGAGCGGCTTATTTGGTTTGGGAAGCTACCAGAAGAGGAATTGCTATTGTTCTAGGAGGTCCGCACACAACAGTTGCAATAGAGGATTCTTTGGGTACTGGAGCTGCTGTGGTTAAGGGGCCTGGTGAATTGGCTTGGCAGGAAGTTTTAGGAGCTGTAAACAGTGGAACTTTAGAAAATAGACTTTATGAAGGGGCTAATGAAAGAGTGTTGGAGGGAGTTACTTTACCTTCAAGAGAGTTTTTTAGTATAGGAGATTATTATAGTATCAATGTTTTGTCTGCTGGTGAAGGATGTCCTTATGGATGTCCTTTTTGCTCAACTAATATGGTAAAGGGTTCTTATGAAGGACGGGAGTTATCAGATGTATTACCCGAGATTGATCAATTTCGAGTGGAGGATGGTATGGTTATTATTACGGATGACAATTTTTTTATGCACCCGAATGTGAGACAAATTATACAACGATTAGGAGAAAGGGAACTTGAATGGTTTGCTACTGTTTCTACGAGATTTACAGAGAAAAATATAGATTTGATTGAGCTAGCAGGCAAGAATGGATGTAGGATTCTGTTTTTGGGAATTGATAGATTTGATCTTCCAAAAAATAGAGGTGTAGATTTTGATAGACTACTTGCAGAGATTAAAGCCAATGGAATTATCCCTTCTGTTGGTTTTGTTTTTGGTTTAGGAAATCCCACGGAACAACAATTAAATTCAGAAATGGAAGAGGCTCGCAGGTTTATTATGCGTAACACCCTTCCTATGGTTCATTTGAGTAATTCTGTTCCATATCCTGGCACACAGGAGTTTTCTCTCAAAGGGGATAGAATTGTTAGGCCGTTTTCGCAATGGGACACACAAGGGAGGACTGTTTATGAGCCTATGCATTTTAGTGCTGATACGATGGATAGATGTTACTTTGAGTTGTGCCAAGAGTTTTATAGTTTGCCCAATGTGCTAAGGAGATTGTCCTCTTTGAGGTCTATGAGAGATGTTATGGAAATGTTTTTTTATAACTTTGGTAGATTCCAACACATAAAAAAGAATTTTGCTGACCTTCCTTCTTCGAAGTAACCTTTTCGCGCTCTGTTCTCTTAATAAAAAGAGAATCTCTTTATTTAAAGTATTCTTCCATTAAAAAATAGTATAGTGCCCGGAACCTTTCATTTAGGTAAGATCAATCTGAGGAAAGGGTGTCGGAAAAGAAGTGGATTAAAAAATACACCTTCTTTCCATGAAAGAATGAGTGACTCGAGGGATACTACCCCTTTTCCGAC
>JBDRIE010000040.1:0-9875 GCA_043816165.1 Nitrospirota bacterium
TTTTACACAATTAAACACAGACGGTTTTGGAACAGCAAATAATACAACCATAGGTGATATAAAAGTCTTAAACAACAAAGTTTATGTAGGAACTGCGAACGCTACAGATGGTGGGCAAGTCTGGTCTATACATATTGAAGCAGACCTTTCTCTAGCAATGTCAGTGGACAACTCTACTCCACGCACAGGAGACACGGTTCAATATGATCTCACCCTGACCAACAATGGTCCTGAAACAGCTACAGGTATAGGTGTAACAAACACCCTGTCATCTGATACGGCATATACGGGCTCTTCTATAGGTTTGGGATCATATAATGGAAGTACGGGTGTATGGACAATAAACAGTTTGCCAAGCGGAGATAGCGCCAGGATAACAATAATGGCAACCGTAACAGGAACAACTGCAGGAACTGTCATTACAAATTCAGCGGAAGTAACTTCCACTGCAATCACATCCGATTCCGACTCCACACCAAACAATGCTAGTACATCGGAAGACGATTACGCATCAGCTTCATCTACAATTTTAGCCACTGCCACAGGTGGAACATCAACTTTTTCTTCGGGAGGTGGAGGCTCGTCCGGAAGCACAGTGAAGACCTTAAGCGGTGAAGAGGAAGAGAGCGAACCCGTCGTTGAAGAACCGGAAGAGGAAGAGGTAATCGAGGAACCCGTTGAAGAACCTGAACCTGTGGAACTAACCGAGGAAGAAATCAATCAAGAAGAGAACATTTTGGAAGAAGCAACTAAAACAGTAACAACCATCGTTACAGAAATAGTACCAACCTTACCACCAACTCCGCCACCAACCCCTCAACCGAAACCGACATATCAACCACCTGCACCTGTTGTACCTCCTGCACCACCAGCTCCACAATCTTCTGCATCGCTATCACAGGAAATAACGTCGGCAATAGAAAAGTACGTAGAAACAATATCAACCGTTGAAGAAATCACACCGATTTACAAACCAATAAAAGAAATAATCATAGAAAAGGAAAACGAAGGTAAGGAATCAGTGGATTCAGACAAAGACGGTATCTCGGATTTATTTCAGCTATCGCGTGGTATCCCCATCGGCAATGACAATCCGGACAACGATGATTACTCAAATAGCACCGAACTATATTGTGACCTAAATCCTCTGGAACCGGACGTATTGGGATCCACCCCACAAATATCAACATTAAGAGAAGGGGTAACAACCGGAAACGAAATAGTAATCAGAATCTGTTCAGGGACGGTAGGTGACACGGTAGACGTGGTGTTAGTAAAAAAAGAAGAAATAGAAAATCATACATATTTAGGACAAATAGAAATAGATGAGGAAAATAAAGGAGTAATATTATTGCAAGAACCACTGGAAGACGGAGAATATTACGTTTTGGCAAAAGGAAAAGAGGGGCTGGGCAAAGTGGCAAGTTTTAAGGTACAAAATGCCATTGTCCCACAAGCACCAATTCTAAACCTGATCAGCGAGAAAAAAGAATTGGGGAAAACGGTTCGTTTCGTAATAGCTTTCAATGGGGAAGAACCAATAGCGGACGAGGTAATAACTAAAATCCAGGGATATTCAGAGCCGGGGCTGATAGTATATGCGACATGGCAAAGTCGTATATTGTCATCAGTAGTAATATCAGATGCTTTGCAAGGAGAATTTGTACTTGAAATACCATTAGATCTGCCTAAAGGCGAGCATGAAATATTTGTATACTCATATGATGAAAAAGAGAAGTTTGTAAGCAATGTAACACGCTTGATATTATCAAATTAATTCTAGTACAACGGAAACACTTTATTTCCAAGCCAACCTACTAGACTAGAATTTGTTAGGGAAGATCTAAGTTTTTTGGTAAAATCCCAATTAAGATCTTCTCACTTTTCCTATGCCCGCAGAACCTACATACATAGAAAATGGACTTTCTTCCAAAGAAGTCGCTCAAAGACTCAGAAAATTTGGCTATAATGAGCTTCCTGAGAAAAAAGAATATCGAGGAATAAAAATTCTGCTCTCGCAATTCACCTCCTTCCTTATTATTATTCTAATAATAGCAGGAACAATTTCACTAACCTTTCACGAAACAATTGATGGGCTGGCAATTTTCGCAATCGTGATAATAAATGCCGTAATCGGATTTATCCAGGAATACAAGGCCGAAAATGCAGTAAAAGCTTTGAAAAAAATGGTAGTTAGAACCGCGATCGTAATTAGAAACGGGGAAAAACAAGAAATCCCAATCCGAGAATTGGTCCCCGATGACATCGTCATTCTGACTGAAGGAGAAAAGAACCCTGCGGACATGGAAATATTGGAATGTTTTTCTCTAAGAGTGGATGAATCAATGCTGACAGGAGAAAGTGTACCCGTAGGAAAATGTACCGGAAGCGGAAGAAGCGGAAAGCTATACAAAGGAACGATAATCACATCAGGAAGAGCAACGGCAAAAGTAATAAAGACAGGAACACTCACAGAATTCGGAAAAATTGTCGAACTGGTTTCAAAACAAGGAAAAACACGCTCCCCCCTAGCAATTCAGTTGGATATTTTGGGGAAAAAGATCGGCCTAATAATTCTGGTATTAGTCGCGATTTTATTCGGGTTAGGATTTGTCAGAGATATTCCACTAATAAATATGTTCATGACCTCGGTGGCACTCGGTGTATCTGCAATTCCGGAAGGAATGCCGATAATAGTCACGCTCACATTAGCCATTGGAGTTCAGGCTCTAGCCAAGAAAAAAGCAATTGTTAGACAAATGAATGCAATCGAAACTTTAGGAGCCACCACAGTTATTTGTTCGGACAAAACGGGAACCCTTACTCTAAATGAAATGACAGTAAAAGTGGTTAATACAGGATTCGAAGAAGTAAAAATCCCTGGACAAGGGTACACATTCAAAGAAAAGGTAAAATTAGTCTCCGTTGATCAGAAAAAATTATTAGAAATTTGCGAAAACAACAATAACGCATATATAGACAAAAAAGGTGTTCTCGGAGATCCAACAGAAATAGCATTAAAAATACTTACAAGAAAAGCTTCATATATAAAGTATTACAAAGAACTTGATGAAATAGTTTTCACTTCGGAAAGAAAAATGATGTCCAGCCTGCATCAAGTTGGAAAACAAAAGGAAATTTATTCTAAAGGAGCATTTGAAGAAATAATTAAAAGATGTTCAAGAATCTACAAAAACGGAAAAATTCAAAAACTGTCCAAAGCAGACATAAAAAAATATCAAGAAATTACAAACACCTACTCCGAAAACGCGCTAAGAGTCCTCGCTTTTGCATACAAGCCATACAATAACAAATTCGATGAAAACAACCTCATATTTGTAGGGCTGGTCGGAATGCTCGACCCTCCACGAAAATCAGTCAAATCCTCGCTAGAAACAGCTCTAAAAGCAGGAATCAGGGTAAAAATCATCACAGGTGATAATGCAATAACGGCCAAAGCCATAGGCAAGCAAATTGGCCTCCCGATACACAACATCCTAGAAGGAAAAGACATCGAAAAAATGACCGACGCACAACTCAAAAAAGCACTAAAAGAAACTGAAATCTTCGCCCGCACCTCCCCACAACACAAATATCGCATAGTAGACCTCCTAAAAAAACAAGGAGAGGTCGTAGCAGTCACAGGAGATGGCGTCAACGACGCACCAGCGCTCAAACACGCTGACGTGGGCATCGCAATGGGTATAAAAGGAACAGAAGCCACAAAAGAAGTCGCAGACATTGTTCTAAGAGACGACAACTTTACAACTATAGTTAACACAATCGAAGAAGGCAGACGCATCTACCACAACATTCTCTCCTTCATCAAATACATGCTCTCAGCCAATTTCGACACCATCATGGCAGTCGGCGTCCTCACAATCATGGGCTTCCCTCTACCAATCCTACCACTCCAAATCCTCTGGATAAACATCGCCACAGACGCCCTACCGGCCCTAGCCCTCGGCCAATCCCCCGCCCCTCCCAACATAATGGAAGAACGTCCGCACCCAAAACAAGAACGCATCTTCAAAAAATTCTTCGGCTTCATAATGGTAGCCATCGTCTTCCAAACATTCGCCAACCTCGCGGTATATTTCTACGGCGCAAGCATAGACGTTAGTTCAAACATAGACCTCTTTACCCTCTCCGAACCGTCCTACGCCCGAACTTTTGTATTCACTCAAATCGTAATGTTCGAACTCTTCTTCGTTTTCGTCTGCAAAGAAGAAAGATCTGTCACATTAAAATCCCTACTCTCAAACAAACCCCTAATAGGAGCAGTAGCCCTTTCATTCATTTTCCAACTTTTGATGATCTACGCTCCATTCATGCAAAACATATTCAAAACTATGCCACTCTCAATCACACATTGGATCGTAATAATCGCACTCGCCTCCACCTCCCTCCTCGTCCCAAAAACCCTCAAAATCGTAAAGAAGATCTTCCGCCACTAGAAAATCTTTACTTTCTCCCAAAAATATTATATAAAGATCTCCTAATTAATTTTCTAATATGGCAATAGAAAACCCATACCAAGAACAACCTGAACTCCCGGAAGAAAGACCTGAGCAACCTCTCGAAACTGCAATGAACAATCTAAAACTTGCAGGATTCATGATAGGACAAAAAGTAAACATACCTGACGCAGACAAATATCCACCAGGACAATGGGTCGTTATGGAACCAACATTTTTAACCGATTTCGGGCGAACAGTACCCGGAGTTGTTGTTCGCAATGAAGAGAATTTCAGCATTATTACCGTGAGACTCCAAGATCTATGCACAGCAAATCCCATAGAAGATTTTACCGCACCAACAGACCTCTATATGGAAGACTTCTACCACACATCCATACCGGCAATTGGAGAAGATCTTACAAAAGGAAAACTCCTTTATTTTCACAGAATTGAAGATGATAAAAAAATAATGATGGGAATGTTAGATCACACCATAGAAGTTGGACAACCAATAAAGGGCACACTTCTATCTACAACAAAAGTCACAAAAATCACTTTAGAAGGAAACGAATACAAAATAACAACAGAAAGCGGCTCAATCTACATCTTCGACCCCTCAGAGTCTCTCCCTGCATTCATAACCGATTAGACTTCCACCCATTGAAGATTCCAGGCAAATCCATTATCTTAATATCACCATGAGATTCGACATACTCACAATTTTTCCAAATATTTTCGACTCTTACTTGAAAGAGAGCATAATTAAACGTGCAATCGAAAACAAAATCATAAAAATCTACATCCACGATATCAGAAAATTCACAAAAGATAAGCACAAAAGAGTCGACGACGTTCCATTTGGAGGAGGAGCAGGCATGGTAATGACTCCACAACCACTCGACTCCGCGATCACTCATGTAAAAAAGAAAAACAAAGGACCTGTAATATTCCTTACACCACAAGGACAAACCTTTTCCCAAACAAAGGCGGAACGCTTAGTCTCAAAAAAACAAGATCTCATACTAATTTGCGGAAGATATGAAGGAATTGACCAAAGAATCCGCGATCTGCATGTAGACCAGGAAATTTCTATCGGAAAATTCGTCCTAACAGGTGGAGAATTACCGGCAATGGTGGTCGTAGACGCAGTTTCCCGCCTTATCCCAGGAGTTCTTGGCAAAGAGGAAAGTCACCAGGAAGATTCATTCTCCGCCATCCTAAATAGAAAAAAAGAATACCCACATTACACACGCCCGGCCACTTTCAAAGGAATGAAAGTTCCAGAAGTTCTATTATCCGGACACCACAAAAAAATCGAAACCTGGCGCAAAAGCAAATTAAAATAACAGCCGGAAGCAAAGCGAACGGCCCGCGAGCTAAGGCGAGCGTAGCACGAGCAAAGCGAGTACCTTATCCCAACCTATGCAAAACATCTTTATAAAAATAGTATTAGTAATTCTCTCGGCAACTCCATTAAGCCTGATTTTAATCAATAGACTCGGCAGAATTTTCTCAAAATTTAACCCAAGACTCGGAGAAACTTCCGTAATTTGTACAAACATAACAGGAACATTAACAGAAAACAATTTAGCGGTAAGAACCTTCTTTTATGATAAATATAAAGGAAAAATCAAAGACAACAGCAGATTTATAAGTATTGAAGACACCACAAAAGACAAAGAACCAATGCTCGTTGAAAAAGAAGAACTTCTAAAAGATGACATGTTCAGAAATATTGCAATAACAACATTCCTCTGCCACTACCAAAAAACAAGATCAGTCGTAGAAACTATAAAAAAACTAATCATGGAATGTGGCTTCAGTAAGCACAAAACAGAGCAAGACTACGAAATAATCCAAAAATTTCCGACCCCTCCGGACAAAAAAATCTCAACAATTATAGCGAAGAACATCGAGACAAAAGAAATCTTTACATTCTCAAAAGGAAACGCATACGAAATTCTCAAAAAATGTTCAAAACACACAATCAACGGCAAAAAACATGAAATTGACAGTCAAGCCAGAAGAAAACTACGAAAAAGAGTTAAACAACTAAATAAAAATGGCCAAAAAGTAATAGCATTCGCCTACAAACCACTCCCGCTCAAACAACAAACCACATACACAGAACAATTTGCTGAAACAGAAATGACTTTCCTCGGCGTTATGGGAGTAACCAATCCACTCAAAGAAAATCTCGAGGAATCAATCGCCCAAATAAAACAGTCCGGGATCAAAACATATATCCTCACACGAGTAAAAGAACGCAAAGCCGTCGCAATCGGACGAAAACAAAATCTCATAAACCCACAATACTTCGAAGCCGTAACCGGAGAATATTTACGTAGTATAAGCGACGACAAACTACGCAAAATACTCGCAAACAAAGAAAAAGACTATATCTTCGCCGAACTAAAATCCGCCGACAAACAACGAATCATCGACACCCTAAGATGCCAAGGTGAAACAGTAGCAGTAATAAATAAAAAACAAAAAAACAGCTTCACAAAAAGAGTAGAAGGCATAAGAAAAGGAAGAATCATCAGCAAAAACCACCAAAAATTCTCCCACCACGCCATCTCTTGCAAATTCGCAGAACTCCTGGTCCTCGCAACGGCACTAATCCTAAAAGCCCCATTCCCCCTAATCATCCTAATAATCCTCGGGATGGACATTCTCATAAACCTAATCCTCGAATTAGCACTCCGGGTAAACAAAATAGAAGAAGACGTCATGAGCAGCAAATTCCACCCCGAAAAACTCAGATTCATAAATAAAAAATCACTAATAAGTCTCCTCATAAATAGCTTATCAATGGGAATAATCCTAAGCATCATATACATCTCGAGCTTAATCAGATATGGATGGAACATCGGAGAAACTCTACCTGAAAACTCCGCGACATGGGAAAAAGCCGCCGCAATCTCCTTAACACTCCTGGTACTCATCCAAATCATCAACGCGTTCAACCTAAGAAACAATGTAAAATCATTTTTCCAAATCAACGTCTTCTCAAATCCATTCTTAATTTTCACATCAATAATCGCAGTTCTGATAATGTACTTCCTTATCACATTCGAACCGGCTTACTCATACCTACAATTGAACACTTTGAGCAGCCTCGACTGGCAAATAGTGGGCTTCTCGGCATTCGTATTCTTTTTAATAGAAGAGGTAAGAAAATTATTTGTAAGAGCTTATGCAAATTGAATTTCCAAAATCAGGTTATTTGAGAATCAAAGTTCTGCCCAAAAGTCCAAAGAACGAAGTGGTAGAAATTTTGGAAGATGCCGAGGGTGAAAAAACAATAAAAATCCGAATTAAAGCGGTCCCGGAGCGAGGAAAAGCAAACGCGGAATTGATAAAATTTTTGAGCAAAGAGTCAGGTGTTCCACGCGAAAAAATCTCTATAATAAGCGGAAAAACAGAACAATTGAAATTAGTAAAAATTAAAAAATGAAAGCTAAGAAATCACTTGGACAGAATTTTTTACAAGACAAATCCGTTCTTGATAAAATCATCGAAACTGCCGACCTCACTTCAACTGACGAAATAATCGAAGTCGGTCCGGGCCATGGAATTCTCACCGAAGAATTAGCAAAATCTGCAAAAAAAGTCACAACCATAGAACTCGACGACCGATTAATCCCAAATCTGAAAGTCATATTTGCCTTACACGATAACATCGAACTCATTCACCAAAACGCCCTCGACTTCCCTCCACCCTCTACCCCCTACAAACTCGTCGCAAACATCCCATACTACATCACCTCCCCTCTAATCTCCCATTTCCTACACACTCCTGACCGCCCAACAAAAATCGTCCTCCTCGTCCAAAAAGAAGTTGCCGAAAAAATCTGCGTCGACAAAAAAATGAACGTCCTAGCCCTCCACGTCCAAAACTTCGGCAAACCTCAAATAATAGCCACAGTTCCCCCATCCGCATTCAGACCTTCACCAAAGGTAGACTCCGCAATCCTCGAAATCGACGTATACAAAAAACCAATAATCCAAGACCACAAAGCTCTCTTCCGCCTCGTCCACCAAGCCTTCTCCCAATCACGCAAAAAACTCTCAAACTCCCTCTACCAACACAAAGAAGCCCTCACAGAACTAGACCTCCAAGACAAAAGGGCAGAACGCCTAACACTAAAAGACTGGGAGGCCCTACTTTCTATTGTAGATCAACATCTCTAGATCTTCCCTAACAAATAAAGCTCATAAACATGCCTTGCGACTTCAATCCTTGTAGTGGCCTGGACTGGGAATAAAGTGTTTCCGTCAAACAACTCATTGTCATATGAGTATTTTGCATATCCGGAGAACCATTGGCCTCCTGCCACATCATTGTATGAACCTAGAGAATCATCCGGCATGGAGTCACTCACATTTCTCAATATCAAAGCCAAGAATTCTACTCTGCCTACATCTCTTGCAGGCCTGTAATATCCAGCATCCGCCCCACCTGAATATCCATAAATCATTCCAAGTTCCACACCTCTGCAGATATGTTGATAAGCCCAGTCATTGGAATCAACATCGGGAAATGGATTTTCTCCTCCACAATAATCTTCAGAGTCATCGAACAGTCCGAATGTCTCCAATGAAATTTTTGCAATTTGATCTCTTTGCAGATAGCCATCCGGAGCAAATGTTCCGTCGGGATTACCGGTAATTGCATCAATTGATTGCATGTATTCGATAGCTTCGCAATCAGGATCAGTATCAAGAACATCTGTATAGCCGGCACATTGTCCCGGTTCCGGCTCTTCGGTCGATTCTTCGGCTGGTTCTTCAGTTGGTTCTTCGGCAGCAGGTTCAGACGAGCTTCCGCCTCCCCCTCCACCTCCGATAATTGTTGATGTTCCACCTGTAGAGGCGGCTGCAATAGTTGATGAAGCTGATGCATAATCATCTTCTGATGTGACTGCATTGTTTGGTGTAGAGTCGGAATCGGATGTGATTGCAGTAGAAGTTACTTCCGCTGAATTTGTAATGACGGTTCCTGCAGTTGTTCCCGTTACGGTTGCCATTATTGTTATATTGGCACTACCTCCGCTTGCCAAGCTATCTATTGTCCATACACCCGTACTTCCATCATATGATCCCAGATCTATAGAAGAACCTGTATATGACGTATCGGATGACAGGGTGTTTGTTACACCTATACCTGTAGCTGTTTCAGGACCATTGTTGGTCAGGGTGAGGTCATATTGAACTGTATCTCCTGTGCGTGGGGTAGAGTTGTCTACTGACATTGTGAGAGAAAGGTCCGCTTCAATATGTATAGACCAGACTTGCCCACCATCTGTAGCGTTCGCAGTTCCTACATAAACTTTGTTGTTTAAGACTTTTATATCACCTATGGTTGTATTATTTGCTGTTCCAAAACCGTCTGTGTTTAATTGTGTAAAA
>JBDRIE010000041.1:0-25101 GCA_043816165.1 Nitrospirota bacterium
GTGGCTCTTTTACTTATTGGAGTTATAGCCATAAATGGATTTACGATCACGGGGGAAGGATCACCTGGTAAACTTTCGTCATAATAAAGCGGTATTGCAACACGATCTGTTGAGCTGCTCCCAAATGATAATTTGTTCCAATTACATGAATAGTCGATTTGATTTATGTGAAGAACCGCCGGATCTGTTTCAATTTGCCCTTTATCATTAATCATTGCATTTGGAAGAAGATCTCCGGTGGCATTTTCCACCGTATTCCTATATAAATCGCAATTTACTCCTGCATCTCCCGTACCTATTCCGGGCACAATATAACAATCCGTGCTGGAAATTCCCGGGCATTGGTATGCAAGACCTCCACTCAACATGTCCACCCCCAGCTCATTCCGCCCCTTCACCTCCATGCTGATTTCCATGTCCTTACCGCCAATACTCAAAGGCACATCAATGTTGTAGCAAATCGGATCATTTGTGGTCCCACCCCCTCCTTCTTCATACAAACAATCCACCTCCGCCAAGCTAAATCCCGCCTCCCTCTGCGACATCTCATACTGCAAATACTCGATCACGGAGTCGGCTATGTCGCTGGCTTCGTTGTATTTGTTGGTGGTGGAGATATTGTCAAGAGTATCGGTTGTGGTTCGTTGTACCATTATTCCAAAAAGTGCCAATAGCATGAAGATTGCCAGAGCGATGATGGCTATGAATCCCTGTTCATTGCTTGCTTGCTTGCTTGCTTGCTTGCTTGCTTGCTTGCTTGCTTGCTTGCTTTCATTCATATTAGTGATAAATTTTAGTATGATTACTATAATCTGTTATTATGGGTAGTGTCAATTAACCAAAACCGTCCATGGTTTTATTAGAATCAAAAGATATTTCGATGGGGACGCCGGCCCCTGACTTTTCTCTGAAAGGAGTGGACGATCAGATGCATGGTTTGTCGGATTTTTCCGATGCCGAAGTTCTCGTAGTTGTGTTTATGTGCAATCATTGTCCTTATGTTCAAGCTATTTGGGATCGGCTGGTTGTTTTGCAGGCGAAATTTGAGGATAGGAATGTCCGGTTTGTTGGTATTAATCCAAATTATCATCCGGATTATCCTGAAGATAGCTTGGAGAAAATGAAGGAATACTATGGTGAATATGAGATGAATTTTCCATATTTGATTGATGAGTCTCAGAAAGTTGCGAGAGCTTATGGTGCGCAGTGTACACCGGATATTTTTGTGTATGATCGTGAGCGAAAGTTGCAATATCACGGCAGGGTTGATGAGCATGCTATTGAGGCTTTGCTGAGAGGTGATGTTCCGTCTGAAGATCAGAATCCTTCAATGGGTTGTTCGATAAAATGGAGAGATTAGTGTATAAAGTTTCTGCATGGAAAAAATAATTATCGGGCTTACAGGCTCTATGGGCTGCGGAAAGGGGGAAATTGTGAAAATTCTTGAAAAGGAGGGGTTTAAGTATGTGACTTTGTCAATGATGGTGCGGGAAGAGGCTCGTAATCGTGGAATTGAGGAGGAAAGGGAAAAGTTGATGGAAGTGGGGAATTCTATGCGTGCTGAGGATGGAGCTGGTGTGCTTGCGCGGCGAGCAAGGGAGAAAATTGAGGAATCCGGTTATGAGTTGTGGGTAGTGGATGGAATTCGAAATCCTGCTGAGATTGAGGAATTGCGTAATAATGAAGGTGTTCGTATCGTTGGAGTACATGCTGAAAAAGAGACGCTTGTAGATAGGATTTTGGGTAGGGGAAGGGAAAGTGATGCTATTGATCGTGAGGAGGCATTGAGGAAGATTGAGAGGGAATGGGGTGAAGGTGAGAGCGAAGATGGGCAACAGGTTGGAAAATGTATGAAAATTACCGATATTGTGGTAGAAAATGAGGGCACTTTGGATGAATTGAAGGAAAAATTTGTAAATTATTATAATTCTATAAGGGAAAAGAAGATGGAATACACAAGGCCAACAAAGGATCAATACTATCTGGACCTCGCAAAATCCGTTGCCAGGCGCGGAACCTGTACGAAAGTGGAGATTGGTGCGGTTATTATTCGTGATGACCAGGTGGTTGCGACCGGGTATTGTGGTGCTCCTCGCGGTACGAAAAGTTCTCACGAGCACGGTTTTTGCTTGAGAAAGAAGCTTGGGATTCCTTCCGGGCACAGATATGAGATGTGTAGGAGCGTTCATGCTGAGCAGAATGCCATTATTAATGCGGCACGTGCCGGTACGAGCTTGATGGGTGGAGATATGTATATTTATGGGAAGAAATGGGGAGAAGATGCGGAAGCGCTAGATGCCTTTCCGTGCTTTATTTGTAAGAAAATGTTGATAAATTGTGGGCTTGATCGTGTGATTTGTTCGCTAAAAGATGGGGGATACAAGGTATTTACTGTAGAGGGTTGGATTAAGGATTGGCAAGAAAAGGACATCGTTGACGATGAATTTCAATACGGGGAGGGATATAGGCAATAGGGGTTGACACATTTCCAGAATCATGTAGAGTGTTTCGCTATCGTTAATTTTTATTATGAAAAAGGTATTTAGAACAATTGGGTTTTTGTACATGCTGTTGTACGTTTTTGTTAGCTTTGGTATCGCTAATGCTGACTCATGGAATTTGGACAAATTATATAGTTTAGACATGTTTTCATCAGGTTCATGGGATTTAAGTAGGTATGACAAATTTCAAGTATCAGAAGGGGATTATTTTCTTGTAGATATAGATGACGCGCTTGGATATTTGATTAATGATGACAACAAAACTTATACGGTTTTCCCGGTAATGACCGGTGCTCTGAGAACTCCCACACCTGAAAAAGAGTGGGTTGTTAAGGAGAAAAATATCCAGCCAAATCGTGTTATTTTTGGTGAAACAGGTGAGTTTTTGAGAATGTATTCAAACGAGGGTAATACGCGAACCGGATATGGTATTCACAATTATGGGTATTTTGAAGAAGAGATTGAAAGAGGTACTAAATATTTGAGTTTAGGATGTATTTTGGTGTCTGCTGATGTCCACGACGTTATCGAAGAAAGTTATCTCGCTAATGGTGAAAGTATGCATATGATCACCACGAACGATGTTAACTTGTCTTCGTATATCAAATTGGGATTATAAGACTTAATTCAAGTCTTCATAAGTAATCACTTCGTCTGCGGAATCTCCGAGATATTCTTCCAGTTCTCCTTTTCGTGATTTTAGGATTCTGGTAATAAGATCTGCCATTTGAGCACGTGTGAAGTCTTGGTCGAACTTCGTTACATCGAGAGGGATGAAGTTGCCTTCAGATGCTTGCATTACGAGATCCTTGTACCAAGGAGATGATTCTTCAAAATCGTAATTGAATCCAACCATTGTGATTTTAAGTGCTTCTGCAAATGTGATTTCGTTTGTTGGTTTGAATAAATTTCCTGAGTATCCTTCTACGATTCCTTCTTCTTTGGCGAAGCAGACGTATTTTGCGTACCATTCGTTTGATGGAACGTCTGAGAAGCAGTTTTTGTTAGCAAAGTCTTCGAATTCGTTTCCAAATGCGGCTTCGATAATTATTTTTAGGAGTTCTGCTCTGTTTACTGTGTTATCCGGTTTGTAAGAACCGTCATTATATCCGTTTACGATGCCGTTTTCATATACATACCAGATTGCTTCTTCGTATTTGTGGTTACTGATGTCGTACATTGGTGCGTTGTCCTCGTTGTCTGAAGTGGCTTCCGGTTCAGGTTCTGTTTGAGTTAAGGATTTTGAGGTTTGTTCAATTAACCATTGGCCGACCCAACCGATTTGTCCATCAGGTGTTTCGATTTTGTACCATCCGTCTGTTTCACCGATTACGTGGATGATTGTACCCACAGGGAGTGTTGTGAGGACTGCGGAACCTTCCATACAGGCTACGTCCCTTACGAAGGCACCTGTTGTTACTTCAGCGTTCCAATCTCTTTCATAGATGGGATCTTGGAAGCAGTCTCCGGCATGTACAGCTGGAGCGAGAAGTGTCGTTATTGCGATTAGCGTGAGTGTTGTAAGAAATTTCTTCATGGTAGATTTGGTTAGCCCGCTTGAGGCGTGGTTTGTTAAGATGTTGTAATTGTTATAACGGGAAAATGGCAAATATGCTACGGGTGTGGGAAAAGATTAAATAAAAAACCCCACTTGGAGGTGGGGCTTTTTATTTACCAGTTTAGAGGTCTTCGTAACTTTCACTTTCAAAGAATTCGCAGTAGCATTCACATTTTGGAGCTCCGCACTCCTGGCATGTACGGCAATTGTCGCCGCACCTACATTTTTTTTCCATACTTTATGGATTATTTTTTCCCTTTTTTTCCCTTTTTTGCGGCAGGTTTCTTGACTGCTTTCTTGGCAGGTTTTTTGGTTGCCATAGGAATGGGGTTATTTGATAGGACAGTTCAAATTATCGACTTTTTCTTTTAAAAAGCAATAGGGAAATAATGGCATTTTAAAGCCTTATAATTCATCGTATTGTGAGATTTACGAAATTGGGGAATAATGAATACGAGTTTTTAATAATTCTTTATGCCTTTACTGGAAAAATTAATTAAAGAAGTTGAGTCGGCGGAGGCTTTCTTGAAAGAGGGAAATACACTTCTTAATCTTACTATTCAGAGCTTGGATTTGAATGAAATTCATATTGATTGGGAGAATGTGAAATTGGCGAATACTACTTTTCTTGGGTGTGATATGTCGGAGGAGATTGAGATTGTTTTGAGGAAAAAGGGTGCAGTGATTTATCCGAAAATTGTTGGGCTTCCTTATAATCCTTATAGAAAATCTCTTTATACCTGGCAGGAATTGATGGAGGGATACGATGTTGAGAATGATAATAGTAAAGATTTGCAGATTTATACTCATTTTAATAGTTTTCGATATGGGGCGGATATAAATGAAGCTTTGTCTCAGAGGATTCATGATCATGCAATAGATGATGCTTTGCGTGAAGTTGTAGGATTTGATGACAAGGGGATGACGAGTAGAAAATGTTTGGGTGTAATGGGTGGCCATGGGATTTTACGAACAGATCCGTTTTTCGAAAAAGTGGCTGTAACTACAAAGAAATTGGCAGAAGCCGGTTATTTCATTTTGTCGGGAGGGGGTCCCGGAATCATGGAAGCCGCTAATTTAGGAGCGTATTTTGCGGGGAAAACGGATGAAGATTTGAATAGTGCCATTGAGATTTTGAAGGAATCTCCTGGATTTAAGGAAGCTGGATACATTACTCAAGCTAAAAAAGTTATTGAAGCTTATCCTGAGGGAACTGAAAACATGGCTATACCAACTTGGTTTTATGGACACGAACCTTCGAATCTTTTTGCGCAATATATTGCGAAATATTTTTCAAATTCTATTCGTGAGGATGTGCTTTTGGCTACTTCTTTGTATGGAATTATTTATGCTCCTGGAAGTGCCGGGACTGTTCAGGAAATTTTTGCGGATGTCGCTCAAAATCATTATGAAACTTATGGATATACAAGTCCGATGGTGTTTTTGGGCAAGAAGTTCTGGAGTGAGGATAGCTTGATTTATCAAATGTTGGATAAATTTTCTGAGGGGCATAAGTACCATGAGATGATTAGTATTTTTGATGATTCGGATGAAGTGGTTGAATTTATTAAAGCTCATCCACCAGTTAAATTAAAATAATTTAAAAAATGAAAAATGTCTGAAGAAAAAACTAATGTTACAAATGGAGATGGAGAGGACGTCGAGGTAAGCAAAAAGGAGCGTAGTGAGTCGCCTTTGCTGAAAGATGAGGCGGTGAAGAGTGAGGAAACTGAACATGAGCAGATTGTGGTTTCCGAGCACACTTTTTGGGATAAGTTGGCTTGGTTGAAATTGTCTATTGAGGAAAAAGCTATTTTGGCAGAGGGGATTTTAGATGAAATTGAAAACAAACCTCTTTATTGGCTTCAGCTTATTGTTTCTGTGATGATTATTACGTTTGGGTTGTTGCAGAATTCGGTAGCGGTTGTGATTGGAGGAATGTTGATTGCTCCAATTTTGAAACCGATTAAAGGTTTGGCGTTTGGTATCACGACAGGGCAACCAAGGTTTTTTTGGAAGTCCGTTTTTCTGATGTTTTTAAGTATAATTTTTGCGATATTTACGGCATATGTGTTTTCTTTGATAATTCCTTTGAAAATAGAGACGCCTGAGATTATTGCGCGGACTTCTCCGAATATTTTGGACCTTCTTATTGCGATTTCTTCCGGAATGATTGCAATGCTTTCGTTGTATTTCAAGAAACTTTCGGAAAGTGTTGCGGGAGTGGCGATGGCTGCGGCTTTGATGCCGCCTTTGGCTGTTGTTGGGATTGAATTGGCATTATCAAATTCCGGTGCGGCCGGAGGAAGTGCGTTTTTGTTTGTGACAAACTTGTTTGCGATTTTGGCTGTTGGTGTAATTATCTTTTTGTTCTATGGGTTTTCACCTCATCATGGTGAGGAAAAAACAAAGAATACGACTCTTCGGGTTGCTGCGATTTTGTTTTCGCTTTTGATTTATATTTCATTCCCGCTTTTTGCTTCTTTGAAAAGTATTACAGAGAGTATTGACCTGCAAGCCCTTACCGTAGACGTTCTTGAGTCGTCTTTGGAAGAATATTTTCCCGAGGCAAAAGTCAGTTCTATTCATATTGTGGATTTTGATGAAGATTTTATTAAATTTACCGGAAAAATTAAGGTTGAGGAGGGAGCTTTATTTTTGTTTGAGGATCAGGAAAAAGTTTATTCTGATTTGAAAAAGGAATTGGGAATCGAGGTCGATATGGAGCTTGAAATTGTGCCTGTGGTTGTAATTCATTCGGAGATTGTAATTGAATAATCTATGGCGAAGTTAAGTAAAAAAGATCGGAAAAAGAAGGTTAATAAATATGATAATTTGAGCCAGCCTCAGGCGGAGTTTGATTTTCATGGGCGGGGTGCATTGACTCAGGAGATGGTTAGGAAAATGGCGGATGAATTTGTTGAGGAATGCAGGGATAGGGGTTTGACCAAAGTCCTTTTTATTACCGGTAAAGGCTTGCATTCTGCGAAGGGAATGCCTGTGATTAAGCCGTTTTTGAAGCAATATTTTTCCGGGAAATTTTTTGTGGAAAGGGTTTATGAGGGGAGATTTGATCGGGGAGGAACCGGTACTTTGGAAGTTATTTTTAACTGGTCTTAGTCATCGAATTCGTGAACATTTTCATTTGGAAAACATCCACATTCAGATTTTGAGTTACCGCAGTTTTCGCAAGGAGTGTAAAATCCACCGCCGCTACCTCTTTTTTCTTTCTTAATCTTTTTCTTCTTTTTTGCTTTTTCCATAATGAATAATAAGTAAGAATTTAATTCTATTCTTAAAGGTTGATTATGCAATAGATAAAATATACTTTGTTAAGGTAATTAATCATAAAAATATGGCACATTATACTTGCAAAGGTGGTTGTGGGGGAGTTCTAGATGAAATTGGGATATGTGAAGCTGATGGATGTTCCAATCAATGGGAGCTGATGGAAGAGTGTGATTGTACTGACGGGAAACATGGGATGGAAGGGCCTGCGTTGGTTGTGAAGGATAGTAGTGGAAATGTTCTGAGTGACGGAGATGATGTTGTTTTGATAAAGGATCTGACTTTGAGGGGGTCGTCAAAGACTTTTAAGAGAGGCACAAAGGCTTCAGGCATTAAGTTGACTGACAATCCTGAGGAGGTTGATTGTAAGTTGGAGGGGACGGCAATTGTTTTGAGAGTGGAATTTTTGAAGAAAGTTTAGTATCATATTGTTATTATTAACCTCTTTTCTTATGAAAAAATTAAGTCCAAATGCAGTTGGACTGGCTGCAGCTATCTTAGGTGCTGTTTGTATGCTAGTTATCGGAGTTCTTGCTATGTTTGAAATTCATATGGGAGCATTTGAAATGATGAAGACCATGCATATTTGGTTCGACGCAACTGTTGTGGGTGTTTTGCTGGGAATGGTAGAAGCGTTTGTGTTTGCTTACGTAGGAGGAGCATTGTTTGCTCTGTTGTACAACAAATTGGCGTAAATTGTCTTGCAAAGATTTTGATATTCCGATAGCTTATACCTAGACCTTGGGTATAGGTCTTTAACTGTTGATTTATGGAAGAACCATTTAAACGAAAAAGTTTGAGCCAATTCAAAAAGGCGGTTGGAATGTTGAATAAGGTGATAAAAATGGTGGAAGAGGGGTCGTATTGCATGGACACTTTGCAGCAAAGCCTTGCTGTTAATGGAATTATTAAATCTGCAAATAAAACTATTCTTGAGCATCATTTGAATTCTTGTTTCAAGAAAGGAATGCAGACGAAAAGCACAAAAGCTCAACAACAACTAATTGATGAAGTGTTACGTGTTGTAAATAAAAATTAATTTATGAAGAGGCTAACAGTATTTTTATCGGTTGTATTTCTAGGATTGGTGGTTTTTTGCGTGCCGTTAATGACTGTGAATGCTGCGACTCATCATATGATGGCGGATGAAGTTCAATTTGAATGTGATACAAACAATGTTTCGCATTTAAGTTGTTGTTCAAGTAACGAAGATGGTGGTGATAGTGTTGTTTTTACGAATAGAACTGATTTGGAAAGTCTTAAGTTATTCAGTAAAGCTGTAGATGTTGAGCGGTTTGTACGTCTTGAGGTGCATGATTTATATAATTCTTCGAGAATCAATTTTGTTCCGATTGAGCCGATTAGTTTTTTGATAGGTAGCACTATTAAGAGGGAATAGTATTAATTTAATGAAGTTTATTAATTATTCGTTAAATATTTACTATGTCTAAAAAAAATAAATTTGCGTTGATCGCTACCATCATTTTTTCATCAATAATAATTACCGGTGGGCTTATATTTTTGGGAATTCAGATTGGGAAAGGAGGAGGTGAAGTTTCCGCTGCGGATATTGAAAAAGAGATAGAGAATTACGTGCTTAAACAGCAGGAAGAGGCAAATAAGCCTAAGGTTGTAGAGGGTGATTTTAGTGATGATGATGCTTTTTTGGGTGATGAGGATGCGCCTGTGACTTTGGTTGAATTTTCTGATTTTCAATGTCCATATTGTAGGAGTTTTTACAATGATACGTATAGTGAGATTAAGAAAAATTTTGTGGATACGGGGAAAGTGAAGTTTGTTTATAGAGATTATCCGTTGAGTTTTCATGATGGTGCGTTTCCTGCTGCTTTAGCGGCTGAGTGTGCTCGTGATCAAGGTGGAAATGATACGTATTTTTCTATGCATGATATGATTTTTGATGGGCAAAATGCTCTTGGTACTGGAACTGTGGAAATTCCAGAGGAGGATCTCGTTGTGTATGCTCAAAATTTGAATCTTGATATGGATGAGTTTGGTGAATGTTTTGAAAGTGAAAAATTTAAAGATGAAATCTATAAGGATCAATCTGTTGGCCAGAGTATAGGGATTAACGGTACTCCCGGGTTTGTTCTTGAGGGGCAAATAATTTCCGGTGCTCAGCCATATTCTGTATTTGAGGAAGCTTTAAATTTAGCTTTAAGTAATAAATAATTTTAAAATTATGAAGAAAAGTAAAAAAATAATATTAGCATTGGGTTTGGCTTTGGTATCAGGAGTCTTTTTGGTTGGATGTGTTGGGGGGAACGGAGTTGATGATGATTTATCATCCGTGAGTAATTCAGGGTTGATTATGCCAATGCAGGATATTGAATATGTCTGGGGAGATATAAATATTATGGGTGGGGATGTGGATCATATGTTTACATTTAGAAATGACGGGGGAGAGGATTTGATTTTGAAGGGAGCTACTACGTCGTGTATGTGTACAATAGCTACTTTTGAAATGGCGAGTGGTGAATCTTCTCCTGATTTTGGTATGCATAGTAGTGAAAAATGGACTTATTCTGTGAAACCCGGAGAGGAATTCAAGGTAAATGTGGTTTTTGATCCTATGGCTCATGGTCCTGAGGCAACAGGCCCTATTCAAAGAAGTATATATGTTGTTACTAGCTCTGAGGCAAATGGGAATTATGCAGAATATGATTCTAGTAGTGGTAAAATGATTACGGAATTGAAGCTTTCTGGAGATGTAATTTCTAATGAAATTGGTTTATGAAAAAAATATTAGCTATTCTAGGAGTTCTTGCCATTATTGGCGGCGTTTTAGTCGGTTTTATTTCTGGTCTTGCACAGGCAAATGCGGCAGAAATTTCTGCAATACAGATATTCCCAAATTCTTACGATTTTGGTGATATTGATCAAGAAGATGGAACTGTTTCTACAACTTTTTCTGTGACAAATGTTAGTGAGGGCGAAATTAAGATTAATAGACTCTCTACAAGTTGTGGGTGTACTACTGCGGAAATGGATCTATCAGATATGGGGCCAGGGGAGAGCCGGGAGATGATCGTGGAATTTGATCCAATGGTTCATCCTGATCAGTTTGGACTTATCGAAAGAGGGGTTTATTTGCAAACTAGTGATTCTGTTATGCCGGAGATTGAGATTGATCTTGTAGCAAATGTATTGGGGGGAAATGTTTCCTCTGAAGAACCTTTTGACGTACAGGGTCACGTGGTTGTTGGGGCGGACCAGGCGATAGTCTTTTTCAATGAGGCCTGTAGTGATTGTGGGCATCTTGTGAATGATTTTTATCCCGGATTTTTTGAGGAATACGGATATGAAATCGATAGGCGGGATTATATTAATGAGCGTGAGAATCGCCAGATTTTGAATGAATATAATGGAGAGTGGGGGATTCCTTTTGAATTGCAGAGTCATATTGAGGCTTTTGTGGGGGAGAATTTGTTGATTGGGGGGCATGTGCCCGAGTCGATTATGAGACATTTGATTGAGAATCCGGATGGATATGATCGTTTGCTTATTTATCAAGATAAGATGCATGGAGAGGGGACTGATTATAAAGTTTGGGATTTTAACGGGGAAATAAAAACGTATCCGCTTGATGAGCCGATTACTACCTATTTGGAATGGCATAAAACTCAGGATGGTGATGCGTATTTGAGTTCTACGAGGAGCTTTTGGGCGCTTTTTGCTGTTATTACTTCCAGTTCTTTTCTGGATGGAATTAATCCTTGTGCAATTGCTGTTCTTCTCTTTTTTATAGCGTTTCTTTTTTCTATCAAAAAGACGAAAAGGAGTATATGGAAGATTGGACTTGTTTATATTTTAGCGATCTATCTTGCGTATTTCCTTATTGGAATAGGTCTTGCACAGGCTATTATTATAAGTGGATATCCGCATCTTATGGCTTATGTGGGGGCATATTTGGTTATTGGTCTTGGAGTGATTCAGCTTTTGGGTGTTGCTTTTCCGAAATTTCCGATAAGGCTTCGGATTCCCCTTAATACAAAGGCAGTTTTGGAAAAGTGGTTATACAAAGCGACTGTTCCGGCGGCGTTTGTTGGTGGCTTCGTTGTGGGACTTTGTACTTTTCCATGTTCCGGAGGAATTTATGTGGCTATTATAGGAATGCTTGCATCAACGCAGACTTATTTGCAAGGTTTTGGATGGATGGTTTGGTACAATCTTATATTTGTTTCGCCACTTCTTATTCTTCTTTTTTTGGCAGCAAACTCAAAAACCACAGAGAAATTGCAAAAATTGGAGCGTATGGAATCTAGGAATTCGAAAATACTGATTGGATTAACTATGATTGCTTTGGGAGTGATTATTATTTTATTCTTTACTTAAATTTATATGGAATTATTGCCTCTTGTTTCAATACCGGTTCTATATCTTCTCGTGGCGTTTCTGAAGCCATATTTTCAGCCAAAAATACCGTTTAAGATTTGCGCTATTTGTATTGCAGTGAGCGTGACTTGGTTGGTTATGCTTGCGATGTGGCTTTTAGAAACGGAGGTTTCGTTGATAACTTTGGGGATTTTAATGGGAATGAGTATTGTTGGGGTGATGTATAGGTTGGAGGATTTTTATAAGAAGAAAAAGATACGAAATTTCTGGTTGGTGCGATTGGTGATTGTAGTTGGGGGGCTTTATGTGGTGCAAATGTTGCTTGATCAGAAATGGAACTGGGTTTTGATGATAATTATTGGGAGTGTTTTTGTTATCGTTCTTGCTACTATCTTTTTTCAGGGAATTGTCCATAGTGATGTTACAAAAAGACTTGATGATTGTTGTTAACTAATTAAAAATTATGGCGAAAAAATTACAAAACAAACGGAAATTAAAGAAGTTTTATCGCTTTATGTCGAAGCCATATGATTGGTTTATGAAGTATTGGAATAAATCTTTTGCGAAAGGGGCTGAAAAGGATTTGGATAAATTTGTTGCTAAGAACTTTAAGGGTAAAATGGAGGTTTTGGACTTGGCTTGTGGCACTGGAGTGAATATTGATAGGTTGAAAAAATGGGGTGTGGATGTGAAAAATTATACAGCAGTGGATTTGTCTCCAGATATGCAAAAAAGGCAAAGGAAAAGGCCGGATGGATTAAGAGCAGGGAGTTTTTGATAGAAGATATTACAAAATATGATTCTGGAAAGAAGTTTGATTTGATCATTTGTACGTGGGCTTTGTCGCATATGGATGAGCCTGCGGAGTTGGTGAAAAAATATTTTGATTATTTGAAGAAGGGTGGGCATATGATTTTCATTTTTCAGGGAGAATTGAAGAAACATAGATTGGTGGGAAGAGTTTTTGGATGGATCGAAGGGCTTTTTAATGCAGAGTTGGTTTCTGAAAGTGAAATGAAAAAATTCCCGAAAGCGATTGAGTTGAATAAAAATTATTTCGATGGCTATGTTCGTTTATTTATTTTTAAAAAGTAAATTATGCATGAATCAAAAATGTTTAGTATTCCAGATATGAATTGTGGGTCCTGTGTTCTCAATATTGAAAAAGATGTTGGAGAAATGAAAGGAATCCATGAAATTTCAGTGAATTTTGCGGCGGAAAAGGCGCAAATTTCTTATGATCCGGAAATTGTGACGCCGGATGACATTATTAAAAGAGTAAAGGATTCCGGTTATACTGCTTATTTAATTGAGGGAAAAGAGGATATGGGGATGAAGCATGAGGGTATGGATCATGCTGATCATGCGAAGATGGAGGGCAAGAAAGAGGTTAAGAGTAAGTTGTACAAGGTGATATTTGGAGCTGTGTTTAGTGTGCTTTTACTTGTTATGTCTTTTGCGATTGATCTTCCGAATGAGGGAATGTTGATGCTGATTATTACTGCGGCGATTCTTCTTTATACCGGACGTGAATTTTTTGTTCGTGGTATTCCTGCGTTTATTCTCAAGGGACGCCCAAATATGGATACTTTGGTTTCGTTAGGTGTGAGTGCGGCATTTATTTATTCGAGTTATGTCGTTCTTTTTACCGAGCCACCTCATGAGGAATATTTTATGGATGCGGCGATTATTTCGACTTTTATTATGTTTGGTCGGTATTTGGAAGCGAAAGCAAAGGGAAGTGCCGGAGAAGCAATTAGGAAATTATTGGGATTATCAGCAAAGGTTGCTCACAAGATTGTTGGGCAAAACAAAACTGAAGATGTTCCTATTGACCAGATTCAAAAAGGTGATGTTCTTATGGTTAAACCCGGCGAAAAAATACCAGTAGACGGTGTGATCGTTGATGGACATGCAGTTATTGATGAGTCCATGGTGACCGGCGAGAGTATTCCTGTTGATAAGAAAGAGGAAGACAAGGTTATTGGGGCTACTGTGAATGGAAATACTTCGTTTACAATGGTGGCTGAGAAAGTTGGGAAGGAAACGATGTTAGCGCAGATCGTGAAGCTTGTGGAGCAGGCACAGATGAGCAAAGTTCCGATTCAAAAGTTGGTTGATAAGGTGGCGAATTATTTTGTGTGGGGTGTTCTTTTGATAGCTATTGCTACTTTTAGTGGCTGGTATTTTGGGGTGGGATTGGAGCCTTCACGTGCAATTATTTATACTGTTGCTGTGTTGATTATCGCTTGTCCGTGCGCTCTTGGGCTTGCGACGCCGATTTCTATTGTTGTTGGGTCCGGGAGAGGTGCGAGTATGGGTATTCTTGTGAAAAAGGCTGATAGTTTGGAGAAAATTAAAAAGATAACTACTATTTGTTTTGATAAGACCGGAACTATTACTGAGGCGAAGCCGAAAGTTACTGATTTTGTCGGGGAGGAAAAACTTGTGCAATATCTTGCATCTTTGGAACACAAATCTGAGCATCCTTTGGCGAAGGCTGTGGTTGATTATGCCAGCGAGAAGGGGTTTGAACTTCTTGATGCGAAGAATGTTGAAGCTGTGACCGGAAAGGGAATATTTGGAATTGTGAATGGAAGTGAAGTTATTATAGGGACTCAGGAATTTCTGGAGTCTAAAAAAGTGACGAGAGTTTTAGAGTTGGATGAAAAAGCTGAAAGGTTGTCTGAGGACGGGAAAACTATTTTGTTTTTTGCAATAGATGGAAAGCAAAGGGGAATTTTGGCATTACAGGACAAAGAAAAGGCTAGCTCGAAGAGGGCAATAGAGCTTTTACACAAACAGGGAATCAAAACTGTGATGATGACAGGTGACAATGAAAAAGTTGCGAATGCTATTGCGAAAGAAGTTGGTATAGATGAAGTTTTGGCTAAGGTTACGCCTGAAGATAAAACGGAAAAAATAAGAGAATTGAGAGAAAAAGGTGAATTTGTAGCAATGGTAGGGGATGGTATCAATGATGCTCCTGCTCTTGCTTTGGCAGATGTTGGGATTGCTATGGGAACCGGTACGGACATTGCTATAGAGTCGGGCGACATCGTTCTTGTAAAAGGAGATTTGATGAAAGCTGTGGAAGCTATCGAGCTTTCGCATGCGACTTTGCGAAATATTAAGCAGAATTTGTTTTGGGCATTTATTTATAATTCCGTTGGTATTCCCGTGGCAGTATTTGGATTACTCAATCCTATGTTTTCTGCGGCGGCAATGGCGTTTTCTTCTATAAGTGTAGTTTTGAATGCATTGAGGTTAAAAAGATTCAAAGTGAATCATTAAAATTTTATAATTTTTTGTTTTATGGTATCTTATAGGATGTCTAAATTTTAAGAATAAATTTATGAAAAAACGTGTATCAATTTTGGTTGCTATTTTGGTTGTTGCTCTGGCTGTTCTTGTAGGTTTACTGTTTTTCTGGGGAAATGGTTTGAATTTGAATGTTTTGGGTGCAAATGTTTTGGGTGCGGGTGAAACTGTGGGCGAGGTGGATGTGGATGAGGTGGTTGATGATTATGAGATTTCTCTGAAAAAGATTGCGTATGATAGTTCACAGGATGATACTTTGAGGTTCCGTGTGAAATTCCCCGAGGACAAAGAATCTGTTATTACTTTTAGTATTACGAATGGAGATGGAGATGTTGTGAATAGTTCGAAATATTCGAATATTCGTATTCGTGCCGGTGAAACGAGTCCTTCTGATATAGTTTTGCCTATAGAATGGTCTCAGCCTGGGACGTATTATGTCGCAATGAGTATCGTGGATAGGGTGAGCGGTGCGGTTGTTTACGAGGATTCTGCGAATTTGATTTATAAGTAATCAAAGGCAAGGTTGGTAATAAACCATGTTTGACCAAAGTGCGTTTACGTCTGCATTGATTTCTTCGATCGTGTAATCATCGAATGAATATGTTTTGTATGTTGCTAGATGAGTGGTAAGAATAGCTTCATTTGTGATTGGATCCTGACAAATAGGGAGCGTATTTCCTTCGACGCCGGTGCATATTCCGCTTGTGACACCAGCTGATTCTGTGTGGAGGTCGGGATCAATGACTCTATATGTTTTTTCGTAAGTAATTGGGTCTATCGCAAAGGTGTCGTAGTCTATGTAATTTTCCCATGCACTAAATTCGCTGTAATATATATTTTCTAGTGTGCAGTCGAATTGTACTGTGACAGAATTGGCTGTGTCTTGTTCGCATGCTCCATCGGTGCAGGTTTCGTCCGAATAGCAGACATTATCGCATTCTCCACAATTGTTTTCATCAGTATCTAAGTCTACACATACTCCATCACAAGAAGTTAGGCCATCAGCACATTCGCAATTACCACTTTGGCAGGAATATCCATTGCTGGTATCACAGGTAACATCACAACTTCCGCAGTTTTCTTCATCTGCATTTGTATTTACACAGGTGCTGTTACAACATGTTTCATTAGCGGAACATGTTTCGCCTCCACAAAGCGCGGTGGCATCAATAATAACAACAGCATCACCACCTGGAATCCATACGTCGACATTATTGTCATCGCTTTGATCGACAGGGGGGTTGGTATCTATTAATTCCAATAAGTCTTCCAAAAGATCGTCTCCTCTGTAATCCGTTTGGCTGAAGTCATAGTCGGAATTGGAAAAATCTTCATTATCTGGGGCACAAGAGCAACAGCATGACCATAGTACGCTTTCATAATCACGTCCTTCGTATTGTCTAGTTGTGAAATCACAACTGTCTTTGTTGAGTTTGCATCCGTCGCCTCGTAGTTCACATTCTGTTGCCATGTTGCCGTATTCTTCCAACATTACTTTTGCCGGGATTTTGTTGATACTGTCGTATGCTAAGAATGGTACGTAAATGGCATTATTGCATCCTTTTCTTGCTGCTTCTTCATCTGTGTATTTTGGGCAATTGTATGAGCCACAGCTAAAAGAGCATGATATTTGATCTGAGGATGCTATGCCGTTTATAAAATCATTCTTGCTAGACATGTAGTTGAGTGTGATCATGTTTGGTTGATAAAACTCAATTGCTCCTGCATTGTTGGTCATGCAAGGGCCTCCCATTTCTGCATATTGTTTTGAGTATATTGAGTTTTCTTTGTAGAAATCGTGTACTGAGCACATGGCTGTAAATGAATAGTTTTCAAATCCTTCTGCTGGACAGTCTCCTTTGATTCGTGTGATATCCGCTTCTATTTGTGCCATGAATTCATCTAAATGTCCTTCTCCGAATGTTTCAGCGTGTGCTGTGAAGATTTTTGGGAATGCGATTAGCAATGAACTTATAGTTGGGCTGTCTTCTGTTGGGAGGAGAGAGAATATTAAATGAGCTGTTAGATATTTTGTTTGGTCGGAATATGCATTTCCGTTAAGTTTTTCTAATGCCATAAATAAATCATAGATTTCTTCTCGATCTACATTTGTTAAGTCGCTATATTCGTCTGCGCATAGCTCTTCGATGATTCCGTCTGCACCGATGCCACAAATTCGATTTTTACATTCATCTTTTGAAACGTAAGGGATTAGTTGGCGTGGAGGGATGTTTAGGTTTGGGGTGACAGTGATTTGATCGGTTGAATCAGAGCTGAGGGTGAGGTCTATGTTTGATTCGCGTATTTCAATGTCTTCAAATGTTAGAGAATTCTCATCTTCTTCTAAATATTCATCTAAAGTGTCTTCGTTGAATTTTATGAATCTTGTTAGCATTTCTGCCATTTGGCCTCTTGTGAATGATTGATCGAAAGCTATTGTATCCGGTGGAATTATTTGCTTTTCAGAGGCGTCATTTACACTTTCTTTGTACCAGGCTCCTGAGGATTCCGGATATGGTAATCCATAGGCAATTGTCATGATTTTTAGTGCTTCTACGAAACTTACGGCTCGTTCCGGACGAAAAGTTCCATCTTCATATCCTTGGACTATTCCTTCTTCTTTTGCGGCGCAGACGTATTTTGTGTACCAGGAGTTTGCAGGTACGTCTGAGAAACAATTTTGAGAGCTAAATGTTTTGAGATAGTCTGTTTCCAGGTTTGATTCCAGGACTACTTTTAATAATTCTGCTCGATTGATGGTATTGTCGGGCTTGTAGGTTCCATCCGAATATCCTTGAACGATATCGCGTGACGAAATGAATTCGATCGCTTCTTTGTAGTCATGGCTATTGATGTCGGAGAGAACGGAAGTGCTGAGATTTTCCGGTTGTAGAGTTTTTGGGAAAGGATTTATTATAATAATGCCGGCGGTGATGATAATTGCTGCAATGAGATATAGGAGAGGTGAGAATTTTTTCATAATTGAGAGTTTAAGAGGATTTCGCTCATTATGATGTAAAAAGGGGTGGATTGGCAAGAAGTGAATTTGCTATTCTGGTAGTATGTCAAAATCTTACGTTTATATCGTGCGTTGCAATGATGGAACTTTGTATACGGGCTATACTACCGATCTAAAGAAGCGAGAGGCAAAACACAATGAGGGTAATGGTGCTCACTATACTCGTATTCGTAGACCGATAAAGATTGTGTATAGCGAGGAGTTTGAGACGAAGTCAGAAGCGATGAAGCGTGAATATCAAATAAAATGTCTTAAACGAGAGGATAAGGAGAGGTTGGTGGAACCTGTGCTTGACAAATGTGGGTAGTTCGGTCATAATCCCTGTCATGTTAAAACAAGAAAATCAAAAAAAGAATTTTCAGGGATTAGGTATCAAGCCTGCCCTGCTAGAACGTATTACAAAGATGGGTTTTGTTGAACCAACGCCTATTCAGTTCAAGGCTATCCCGATTGCGACAAAGGGTGAGGATGTTGTGGGTATAGCGCAGACCGGTTCCGGAAAGACTTTGGCTTTTTCTATTCCGATGATTCAAACTGTGGTTGCGACTAAGAAGATGGGGCTTATTCTTTTGCCGACGCGTGAGCTTGCGGTGCAGGTTGAGGAGACATTAAAGAGTATTGCGGGACAATATGGGCTACGGACTGCTATTGTTATTGGGGGAGCAGGCGCTATGCCTCAGATTAGGCAATTGAAGAACAAACCTCATATTGTTGTTGCTACGCCCGGACGATTGATTGATCATATTGAAAATAAGGTTATTTCGCTTTCTAATGTTGGAATGTTGGTTTTAGATGAAGCCGATCGTATGTTGGATATGGGATTTGCGCCTCAACTTAAACGTATTCTTTCCTTTGTTCCAAAAGAACGTCAAACTATGCTATTTTCGGCGACTATGCCGGAGAAGATAGCTGCTATTGCACATCAGTATATGAAAGAACCATTGCGTATTGAAGTTGCAAGGCCCGGAACAACTGCTGATAATATTGATCAGGAAGTGTTTATTGTTCCGAAAGATGAGAAAATGGCGCTACTTAGAACTCTTTTGAATGAGCATAAGGGGTCGGTATTGGTTTTTAGTCGTACCAAGCACGGTGCGAAAAAAATAGCGGATAAGATTCGTAAAATGGGTCATGCGGCCGATGAACTTCATTCAAACAGATCACAAGGTCAACGTCAGAAGGCTCTGAAGGGCTTTTCTACAGGTAAATATCGGATATTGGTTGCGACTGACATTGCTGCACGTGGAATCGATGTGGATGATATTGAGTTGGTGGTGAATTTTGATTTACCTACTATGACTGAGGATTATACGCATCGTATTGGTAGAACCGGGCGTGCCGGGAAATCCGGAAAAGCTATTTCATTTGCTGTACCGGAACAAAAAGGTGATATTGCTCTAATTCAACAGTTAATTAAATTGGTTTTGCCAATAAAATCTCCATGCGGGAAAATGCTTGAGCCTATTAAGGCCTCGGCTACCGCTCAGCGTTTAAATCAAAATACGAATAGAGGGGGAGGTCGTCCAGGTAACGGAGGTTATCCAAGGAATGGAGGTCGTCCAAGGCATTCACAAAGGCGAAGGCGGTGATGACTTTGGCTCCGTAAGACTGGACGATATTAAGAACTTGGTTTGAGAATGATTTTTCTGTAGAATTTTGATGAATTAATTAGAGATATGAATTTATATAAAAAAGTGTTTAAAAATCTGGAGGAGGCGAAGATAAAATACCTTATTGTAGGTGGGGTTGCTGTAAATCTATATGGATATTCCAGATTTACGGGGGATATTGATATTTTATTGGCATTAAGTTCTGCAAATTTGAAGAAAATGGATTGGTTGATGCATAAACTTGGGTATGTTGAGAGGATTCCTGTGAGTGTTAGGGAACTTGGGAATAAGAAGAAATTGGAAGAGTATATGAAAAAGAAGGGGCTAAAGGCTTATACTTATATTTCTAGTAATGAACCACAGCTTGATATTGATATAATTGTGAAAGAATCTATGGATTTTGGTGAGTTTGAGAAAAGGAAAACTATTGTTAAAGTTTGGGGAATGGAATTGCCTGTAGTGGGTATTGATGATTTAATTGAGATGAAGAAGAAAGCATCTAGAGATAAGGATAATTTGGATATTAAGGCATTGTTAAACCTTAAGGAATTATGAAATTAAAAAAAGAAGAATTAGAAAAATTAAAAAGGGATAAATACAGCAAACCTGAGAAAAAACTTCAGTGGCTGTACTCGGCTTTGGCGTTTGGGAAGGCGAAAAAGGAGGTTGTGAAGAAGTAGATTTTGGCTCCCGGGGCCGGATTCGAACCGGCGACCAATTGATTAACAGTCAACTGCGCTACCGCTGCGCTACCCGGGATTATTAGAGGTGTAAAAGTTCGTTAAAAGCGAACAGGGGTAATATACGCAAGCAGGCGATCTATTTCAATATGATTTTGCCTAAATTTTTTCCAGGATCGCAATATCTCTGATCACGATTTGGTTTGGACGGTCGTATGTGAAGGTTTTTGTGACTTCGTAGCCTGCAGATTCGGCGAGTTCTTCGAAGGCAGGGAAGTGCTCTATCGTTTCGCCGACTTTGTAGGCGGTTTTGCACATCACGATTTTGCAGTTTGGTGGTGTGATTTCGTATGCGTTTGTGAGCCAGTTTTTGTGGAGTTCTGCGAGTTCTGCGAAGATTTCATCTCTCTTTTCCGGGGAAGGAGTGTTGGAGAATGGGGCGCCGAGATATCCTTCTGTGACAATTGCGTCGAGTGAATTTGGGATGTCTTTTGCGTCTAGAAGTTGCGCGTCCTTTTCAAATATTTTGTAATCGCTTGATGTGTTGTATTCTCTTTCGAGCCATTCGCAGTTTTTCTGACTGTAGTCTACTAATTTGGGGTCGATGTCGGATCCAACGACAGTTTTTCCCATGAGTAGCCCTTCTAGCAGGACGGTTCCGGTTCCGCAGAATGGATCGTAGATCACGGAAGTGTTTGGTCCGGCTAAGTTTATCAAAATTTGGGCTAGTTTTGGGGGAAGCATGCCAATTTTTGCGTCACGCCATGGTTTGCTGAAGTCTCGTTTTGAATACGAATCGATGTTTTGAATTGTGACTGTTTTGCCTATTGCGAAGCCGTTTTCTTGGCGAATTATGTTAATGTCGATTCCTTTTTCGATTACCCGGGACTTGAATATTGTGGATGGGGGAGTGTTTTGGAAGTCTTTATTGATGAAGCGGGCATTTAGACCTAAAGATTTTAGAATTTTTTTAGAAAAATTTAATAACTCTTTGATATTAATTTGTCTAGGATTCTTGAAATTTAGGATGTTGATCGCGAATGGAACTTTTCCTTTGTGGTTGCGGAAGTCCTTTTCCAGGATTTTTTGGATAGGGCCTTTGATGTCTTCGCCTCGGTCTAGCATTTCTATAATTTTAATAGTTCCGCCCAGACGATCTTGCATGGCTTTGGGATCAGGCAAATCGAGTTTGAAGATCGCTGTGTCATTATTTTTTTCAACTAAATTTTCTTCTCCCAGAACTGACATTAGCTCGGAGAAGCATAAATGGCGTTTTCTTCCCAATTCAAAAGCATATAAATTCATAAGAACATGTTATACGAACTACGTAAAATATCAATGGACCAATGGTTTTCGATTTTTACCTTAATTACAAGCATAATTGTAAGCTTTTTGTTTGGATTTATCGTATTTAGATATTGGCAGATTGATGTTTGTAAACTACCCATGGAAGTTGTGCAAGGGAACTTTGAAAAGTTGGATTGAGTTTAGAGTAGGGGCGGGGTATTTTTCGAACACAATTAAAATTAACTTTCATAATTATGGCAATGTCATTAAACAAAGTTCAATTAATAGGTAATTTAACTCGTGATCCTGAACTTAAGCAAATTCCCGGAGGGCAAGTTGTAGCGAGTTTTGGTCTGGCGACAAATTTTACATGGAAAGATCAAAGTGGGGAGAAACAGTCAAAAGCGGAATTTCATAATATTGTTGCTTGGAGGAAATTGGCGGAGATTTGTGGTCAATATTTGAAAAAAGGTTCAAAGATTTATATTGAAGGAAGAATTCAGACTAGAGATTGGGAAGGTGAGGACGGAACAAAGAGATATAGAACTGAGATTACGGCGGATAATATGATTATGTTGGATTCTCGTGGTGGTGGAGCGCCAATGGAGCGTGAAGCGGCCGGAATTCCAACTGAGACAGCCTATGCATCTGAAACAGGAGATCTTCCTGATGTGGAGCCAGCTGCTGCAGCACCTGTGGCTGCCGGAAATGAAGAGAAGAAGGAGGAGGATGTGAGTATTGACGATTTACCGTTTTAAACACGAATAGGGTTTTCCTAAAATCTCTAAGAAATTTGCTTTCACTGACCGTGGCAAATTTTTTGAGATTTTTCCTGCGCTACAGCAAATACGCGGATTTGCTTTCGCTTCGGATCGGAAAACTCGCTATTTAATAAGGGGCATCCGATCAAGTGTGCACATGATAGACCTCGTAAAGAGGTGATAGATCAGAGGTGGAACGGACGCCCCAACATATTTCGCTCTTTATTTTAAAGAGCGGTAAGTTGCAAGAAACACCCAACGATAAGTTTCCTACATTGTCTACAATAAGGTGTAGACGCCTCCCTACCGCAGTTTGGTGTTTTATTTTAGAACGGAGAACACCTTGCCGTTCTTTTTTGTTTTTGTTTTTCAACCTTTTCCACAAGAATGAGGGGAAAAGTTTTTTTATTTTTGTTGAGTTTGTTTTTGTTTTTGCCCTCACGAGGAGGACGCTTAACGGTGGCTATTAGTTGGGATAAGCCATCGAAAAGTAGGGAGCAGCGATAGAGGATCGGCGAAAGATTTTGACCCTCTACCGCGGTACCCCACTTTTCCCCGTATAAGCTTTGTGAGTTTTGCGATAGGAATTTTCAAAGGACAAACTGAAACGAATTGAGTAAGTATAGCAAATTTGTGGTAATTTTTCAATGGTTGGGTATAATCGGTTCATGGGCGAAGATCAAAAATCAGAGAAATATATTGGAAAACTCATATTGATAGTTGGTCCTTCCGGTTCCGGGAAAGGGACTGTTATAAATAGGCTGAAGCAAATCTATCCCGGCTATGTTTATCCGATTTCTTATACAACTCGTGATCCTCGGGAAGGGGAGGAGGATGGGGACAGCTACCATTTTGTGTCAAAGAAGGAATTTGAGCGAATGATTGAGGCGGGTGAGTTTTTGGAACATGCGGTCGTGCATTCGGATAATTATTATGGGACCGGGAAGGAGGATATTTTGGAGCCGCTACGAAAGGGCGCTGTGGTTGTGCGAGAAGTTGATATTCAGGGGTTTCATTCGATTCGGGATATTGTGCCGAAGGAAAATCTTCTTACTATATTCATGAAAGTTAGTTCGCTTGAGGACCTAAAGGGGAGAATTTTGAGACGTGGGAAGATGGGTGAGGAGGAGCTTAAAAAGCGGATGGATAGTACGCTTAAGGAGATTGAGCAGGCTGATGAATGTGATTATCAAGTTGAAAATAAATGGGGAGAGATTGACCGGTGTGTAGGGAACGTCACGAAAATTATTCTTGATGAAATAAAAGACCTTTACGCGTAAAATTTTATGCTGTAATTTTTTATCAATTTATCATTTAAATCATTCAATTATGATTATTGCAACGATAAAGGAGATCAAAAACAACGAAAATCGTGTTGGACTGACTCCTTATGGTGTTCGTGAACTTGTTGAAAGCGGGCTCGATGTGATTGTTCAGGAGGCTGCCGGTCTGGGGAGTGGTTTTTCTGATGGTGAATATGTTGAATGTGGTGCGAGGATGATGAGGGATCCTGAAGAGATAGTTAGAGAAGCGGATATTTTGGTAAAGGTAAAGGAACCATTGCCGGAAGAGTACAATTTACTTGAACAGTTCAAAGGGAAGACTTTGTTTACTTATTTGCATTTGAGTGGAGTTGATAAGAGATTAACAAAGGTTTTGGCTAATAATAATATTACTGCGATTGCTTATGAGACGGTTGAGGATGAAAATGGGCAATTGCCGCTTTTGGCGCCGATGAGCGAGGTTGCTGGGATTTTGGCAGTTCAATATGGTGCTGAATATATGCAAAAGAAGCATGGGGGAAGAGGAATTTCTTTGGGAAAGATTTCTACTATTCCATCTGCTCGTGTGGTAGTGGTTGGTGGGGGATTTGTCGGAGCGACTTCTGCGCGGACTGCTGCAGGAATGGGATCACGTGTGAAACTTTTTGATATTAATCAGGAAGTTTGTGATCGATTAAATAAAGAGATGAAAGCATATTTAGGACCGAATTTGGGTGAAAATTTTGAGGCTATTGTTCCGAATGGAGATAATTTTGATGAGGCTTTGAAGGAATGTAATTTGCTAATTGGTGCGGTATTGGTTGCCGGAACTCGTGCACCTGTTGTTGTTTCAGAAGAGCAAATTAAGTCAATGAAGGATGGATCTGTGATCGTGGATGTTTCGATTGATCAAGGTGGATGTATCTGGGGATCACGATGTAGTAGTCATACTGAGCCTGTTTACACAATCTATAACAAGATATTCTGCTGTATCCCAAATATGCCGGGGCAGGTTAGCCGACAATCTACAATGGCTTTGACCACTGCGACTCTTCCTTATTTGAAGAAAATTGCGAAAGAGGGTGCGGATGCTGTGATCAAAGAGTCTCTGGCGGGTGATGGTAGATTTGCTCGTGGTCTGAATGCTTACAAAGGGCACATCACGTACAAGAGTGTGGCTGAGGATCTTGGGATGATGGAGAGGTACAAGGATCTTGAGGAATTGGTGTAAGTTGAAAATTTGTTGGAATGTTGGAATAGGGATTTGTTGAAAAAGCTTGAAAAATTTTACTCCTGACCGTCGTAATTTTTCAGCGCTTTTTCTCCTCTGCTACGGCAAATACGTGGATTTGCCTTCGCTTTGGATCACAAATCTCGCTACTTAATGGGGCGTGGCCAAGTGGTAAGGCAACGGGTTCTGGTCCCGTCATCGGGGGTTCGAATCCCTCCGCCCCAGCCAAA
>JBDRIE010000042.1:0-15536 GCA_043816165.1 Nitrospirota bacterium
CACCACGACAAACACCATCAGGCATACACCGATAAATTAAACGCAGCCCTCGAAACTCATCCCGAACTGACAGAAAAATCGGTCGTAGAATTACTCTCCAACCTTTCAAGCGTCCCTGAAGATATTCGCACAGCCGTCCAAAATCACGGAGGCGGATACTACAATCACAAACTTTTCTGGGAAACCATGGGACCGGACGGAGGCGGAGAACCGGAAGGTGAACTCAAAAACGCTATCGATAAATCTTTTGGAGATTTTGCTTCATTCAAAGAGAAATTTACCAATGCAGCAGCAACACTTTTTGGCAGTGGATGGGCCTGGCTCACAACTGACAACTCCGGTGAACTCAAAATAACAACAACCCAAAACCAGGATTCTCCTCTATCAGAAGGGCTTATTCCAATTCTAACTTTGGACATTTGGGAACACGCATATTACCTCAAATTCCAAAACCGCAGACCGGAATTTATTGAATCTTGGTGGAATGTTATTAATTGGAAAGAAGTAAACACTAAACTGTAGAAAAAGATACTAATATCCAATTAAATAAAGGAACTTTGCAATAAATCCTTACATAAGAAGTAGTAACAACTACCGCATATTTTTTATCACCAGGACTCAAATACTCAATAACATCCTGAGAATCTTCCGGCAAAGAACCTGTACCGACAACATTCTGCCTTCCCCCCATTGTTTTTAAAGAAGGTAGATTAAAATTAGAGGCAATTGGCATAATTATTTCACATATTTCTTTTACGCTGATAGGTGCCGCTGAAGTCAAAGCCAATTCAATTTGTGCTTTTATTCTTATGAGATCCCCACGACCAAGTATTTCACCAGGACCAGGAAGAAGACCCTCTTCACTTTCATAAGCCCCCAAATCATCAACAATCCGAATAGATGGATCATCAATACCAGGAACATACCCCTCACAAACGTGATCATCAGAGATAATAATCCCCGCCGCTTTTTCTGCGCTATTATTCCCCATATTTTAAGTAATTATTCGAAATTACTATAACACATTCTTCGAGACAAGCAACAAATAGTCCACTTCCCGAAATCATTTCATCCTTGTAGAATGAAAAAAAGCAAATAACTTTCAAAAAAATGATATATTTTCTCCTCGCACTCGCGGTAATAGCGGTTTTAATAGTCGGAATTTACAACAGCCTTGTTAAGCTAAAAAATAAAGCGGAGCAAGCATGGTCAGATATCGACACTCAATTGAAAAAAAGATATGACCTGGTTCCAAATTTGGTAGAAACGGTAAAAGGATACGCAAAGCATGAAAGTCAAACATTCGAAAATGTAGTAAAAGCCCGATCAGCAGCAATGGGAGCACAAAATTTCAAAGAAAAAGCAGAAGCTGAAAACATGTTAACGGGAGCATTAAAATCAATCTTTGCACTTGCCGAAAATTATCCGGACTTAAAAGCCAACCAAAACTTCCTCGAACTCCAAAAAACCTTAACTGACATCGAAAACGCAATCCAACCTGCAAGAGCAACATACAACGACGCAGTCCGTGCACTAAACACAAAGATGGAAGTCTTCCCAAACAATCTAATCGCCGGCCCATTCGGCTTCAAAAAGCGTGAATTCTTTGAAATAAAAGAAGAAGAACGAGAAAACCCAAAAGTCAGCTTCACTGAACCACCTACATCCCAAATTCCTCCCGCATAGATTCAATCTCGTCTCTCATCTCTGCAGCTTTTTCGAATTCCAAATTCTGACTGGCTAATTCCATTTTCGCCTCTAAAGACTCAATCACACGTTTCATTTCATCCTTTGGAATCTTGCTCATATCAAGTTCCCGCATACCCCTTTTATCCTTTTTCTTTCCACCAAATTGAGCAATATCCTTAACCGCCTTCACAATTGTCGCAGGAGTAATTCCATGCTTTTTGTTGTACTCCGTCTGTTTTTTTCTACGACGACTAGTCTCCGAAATTGCTTGCTTCATTGCATCAGTTTTTTTGTCCGCATACATAATCACAAATCCATTCACGTTCCTCGCACAACGTCCAACAGTCTGAATAAGAGCACTGGCACTCCTCAAAAAACCTTGTTTATCCGCATCCAAAATCGCCACCAAACTAACTTCCGGTAAATCCAAACCTTCCCGAAGCAGATTAATTCCAACCAAAACATCAAATTTACCTAATCGAAGATCCCGCAAAATCTCTATTCTCTCAATTGTATCAATATCCGAATGTAAATAACGGACATTCACATCCGCATCCGACAAAAAGTCCGTCAAATCCTCAGCACTTCTTTTAGTCAAAGTTGTAATCAACACTCTTTCCCCCACCTTCACACGTTTCGCAATCTCCACAAGCAAATCCTCTATTTGCCCTTTCGACGGACGTACTGAAATCTCCGGATCGATCAGCCCGGTCGGACGAACAACAAGTTCATGCACAGCAGATTTCTTCACATTAGCAGTCTCATACTTCCCGGGAGTCGCTGAAACAAAAACCGCATGCTTCATATATTCCTCAAATTCCTCAAACTTAAGCGGACGATTATCATGCGAAGAAGGAAGCCTAAAACCATGCTCAATCAAAGTATTTTTTCGGGAATAATTTCCACTATGCATACCTCCAATCTGCGGAACAGTCATATGAGATTCATCGATAAAAAGAACGTAATCGTCAGGAAGATAATCCATAAGCGTACTCGGACGCCCTTCCTTCCCACTTCCCCCCAAATACCTCACATAATTCTCAATTCCATTGCAATAACCGGTCTCCAATAAAATCTCTATATCATATTCTGTACGAGTTTTAATTCTCTCAGCTTCCAGCATTTTCCCCATTTTCTTCAACTGGTCATAACGAATCTCAAGATCCGCGCGAATCCCATCAACAGCTTTGTTTATCTTCTCTTCCGTCGTAACAGCATGTTTTGCCGGAAAAATAGTGATTTCCGAAAGAGTTTTTATCAGCTCACCGGTAAACGAATCCACCTCGCTTATCGCCTCTACCTCATTATCAAAAAACTCGATTCGAATAACCACATCCTTGTCCGGCGGGAAAATCTCAACTGTGTCCCCAAGCACATGAAACATTCTATTCTTAAAATCCATTGAACTTCTAGTATATTGAAGATCCGTCAATTGTCGCAAAAGCTTATCCCTCTGAATTATGTCACCAACCTTGATAGTCCGCGCCAAAGCTTCATAATCCTTAACCGACCCAAGCCCATAAATACATGAGACAGAAGCCACAATCAGCACATCCTTCCTGGTCAGTAAATTACGAGTAGCCGCATGTCGAAATTTGTCGATCTCCTCGTTAATAGAAGCGTCTTTTTCAATATATGTGTCTGTCGCCGGCTTATACGCCTCCGGCTGATAGTAGTCATAATAAGAAACGAAATAACTTATCGCATTATCCGGAAAAAATTCCTGAAACTCACTACAAAGCTGAGCCGCAAGCGTTTTGTTATGTGCCAAAACCAAAGTCGGCTTCTGTATAGCCTCCACAACGCTTCCCATTACAAAAGTTTTTCCAGATCCCGTGACTCCAAGCATAGTCTGAAATTGTTCACCCTTCTGTATTCCCTTAACCAAAGCCTCAATTGCCTCCGGCTGATCCCCCTTCGGCGTCATCTTTGATTTTAGTACAAATTTGTCCATATAAATTAAATAAGTAGAAGGACTTTAGCATTTTTTTCGTTTTTATTAAAGGGCGGGATGGGTTAGAATTATTTTTGGCGACATTTGAGAATTTTTTACAATGAAAATCCTAGAAGACGCAAAAATCATCGCCCGTAAAGCAGGCGAACTAATCATAAGAGAATCCGATAAAGGATTCGAAATTGAGAAAAAAGGAATAAACAACCTGGTAACTCGAGTAGATAAGGCTAGTGAAAAATTAATAATCAAACTCATCAAAGCTCTATACCCAAAGCACGCAATAATCGCAGAGGAATCAGAAGAAACACACACCAAGAAAACATTCAAAGAAGCAAAATACATTTGGATAATCGATCCACTGGATGGAACCACGAACTTCGCACACGGCGTTCCAATCTACTGCGTCTCAATCGCAATTTTCAAAAAATCCACAGCCCAAAGCACAAAAAACTACGATTATTTATCCGGAGAACTGGTTGCCGGAGTGGTTTATGCACCACGAACCGACGAATTATTCTACGCTTCCGCAAAAAAAGGAGCATATCTGAATGGCAAAAAAATCAAAGTCTCAAATGTGAAAAAAACAGCAGAAGGATTAACGGTCACAGGATTTACCGCAACCCAAAGAGAACGAAATCTCCCATATTTCCAGGCAATGCTAAAGAAATCTCAGGCAATCCGCCGCCTTGGATCGGCAGCCCTGGACCTTTGCTACATTGCATGCGGCCGTTTTGACGGATACTGGGAATTCGGGCTCAAACCTTGGGATATAGCGGCTGGAGCACTCATTATTGAAGAAGCTGGAGGCACCGTCACCGACACAAATGGAAACCTGCTCGACCTTTTCGGTGCCGACATCCTCGCCTCAAACGGAAAAGTTCACACAGAAATGATAAGAACCTTCCAAAAAATCTAACGCTTGCAGAGCGAAGCGAAGCAAGTCGCGAGCACTTATTACTGTGCGAGCGTAGCATGAGCAGAGCGAATACCTTGTCATTCTGCCACTTCAGCTCTACAAACTTCTAATAAACGCATCGATTCCTCAAAACCAAAGGCATGTTTCACAAACAACCGATACTCCTCGCTACCCTTCTCATAATCGGGTACCAAAGACTCCAAAATCTCAAACTTCATCACAGCCTTCTCACAATCCTCCATCAAATAGTACATAGTTCCGGCACTCGAATACAAAAACGGCAAATTCGGAGAAGCATTCACGCCCCTCAAATAAAAAAACACCATTTCATCAAAATCCTCATTTAAAAAAGCCACATTCATAGCCAAAATATTATACATAAAATCGTAACCGGTTATCCTCCCATATTCATCCAAACCCTCTTCGTCTCCAAAAAGATTAACAACAAGCTCATACGGATACGCAAAAACAAAAGCTGAATCCGCCGCCTCCTCAAAAACCCCAAAAGCCGCTTCCTCATGAACAATATAAGCGTCCATCCCCTTCCGCAAAAGCGCGTCCGACTTCATCAAAGAAACAGAAGAAAACAGCATCATCACAGAAACACAAATCAACAAAACTCCCACAACCCAACCCCTCAATTTCACTTTATAATCACTCTTCAAAACCCCAATCAAAAACACAGCCCAAAAAGCGGCCAAAAACACATAATGCACAACGGTAGAAAAACTAAACTGAACCGAAATTATGTATGCCAGCAATGCAAATCCAACCATCTGCAAATCCTTCACTTTCTTCCAAAATAAATTCCAAATCAAAAACCCAACCGGAATTAGATATAAAATCATTCCAAAAATCCCTCTCTCAACAAACGCCTGCATCGTCTCATTATGCATACTCCTAGGAGTTGTAAAAAAGTTTTCATATTCAAAAACCTCCTTTGGCATAATCTCTAAATATTTACGAGCAAAAGTCTCAATTCCGCTCCCAAATACAAAATCCCTTAAATTTACCAAATCTCCAACACTCCCCCAAAGCAACAATCTCGAATTCACAGACCTCATATCAAAATCCAGCAATAAAAACCCACCAACCACTACTCCAACCAAAGCCAAAGAAAAAACCACCTTCCAAACCTTCCCCAGCTTTCCATAAAACAAAAACCACAAATACAACGACATTGCCACTCCCAGCATCACCGCCCTACTTCCGGTCATCAGAATAGCAACCAAAATTACTCCCAAAAACAAATACTTCCACCACTTACCGCGCTCAAACAAAACTACAAACAAAGGAAAAATCAAAAATTGCGCCAAAAAATTCGGTTGCCCGACTGTACCAAAAACTCTGCCAACATATTCAGGATCCAAAAAGAAATATTGAACAATAGAATACAGAGAAACCGCCAACCCCACCCATTTCACAAACGACAAAAATTTCTCAGTCCATCCCTTCTCACTAAAAATCTTCCAACAAATCAAAAAATGCACCGCCACAAACAAATAAAACAGCGCTCCCTGCAAATAAAAATATTCTCCAAACAAACTCTGCACGGGATTCAATGAAACCACCACCGACAAGAAAAAACTCAAAACCCAAAGCAACAAAAACACCAACACCCCTTTATTCATACGAAATTCAATCCCCTTCTTCCGTCGAAGATCCCGCAACAGGCGGGACACTATCTGCACTCCACCCCACCCCAAGGCCAACCCCACAATCGCCAAAAAGAAACAAACTTTCACAATTCCAAAAGTCTGAAACCCAAAAGGATTCATCACCAAAGGAATCAAAAATATTGCAAAATAAATCACGACTTAGTTGTAAGACAAAAACTGGAATATTGCAGTCGCCACTTCATCACGAGTCAAGAAAGAACCCGGATCAAGCAGATTACCTCTATGCGGGAATAAATCATATTTATATGCAGTTCCTACATAAGGTTCATACCAAGCTCCGCCCTCAACATCTGTAAATCCATGAGACAAATTCAACTCCAAATTAAACGTCAAAGTAAGCATCTTCAAAAATTCCGCTGTATTCACGGTATTTGCAGGCCTGAAAGTTCCATCAGCATAACCACTGATAACTTCCAACTCAGCCGCATACATAACAAATCTCACATACCATCCACCCTCTTCAGCATCAGAAAAACGACCACTATTTGACCTCTCGGGAACATCAGAATATCTCGCATTCAACAAAAATTTAGCCGCCTCAGCCCTATTCACAGCTCTCTCACCCTTGAACTCTCCATCATCATAACCATTAATCAAACCAATATTGTAAAGATAAGCGGCAGCAACACCCTCTACGCTGCCTGTATCAGTATCCGGAAACGGATTTTCCTCATAAGCAATATACATATTTCCAACATAGTCTTCCGGTGGAGTCACATTAGATCCACTCACACCACCCCAAAACCCCAAAGCCTTACACGCCTCTGGAGCATAAAGTGAAGAAGAAGTACTAGTCCAATTTCCCATATCCCAAACTCTTTTAATCTCCGCACATTGAGCTACGGTAAATTCATCTTCACCCAAATTTTCAAACCAATAACTTCCGCCGGAATCACCAGCTTCCGCAGCTTCCGCAGCTTCCGCAGCTTCAACTCCCTCCGCCTCGGCAGAATTCGAATCCGAAGACGTCATCACATTCAAATATCCATTCACATCCACCCCGAAATAAATAATAACCAAAAAACCAACAGCAAAAATCGCAGCAATAAGCGATAATATCAGCACTTTTTCATTTTCCTTTTTTGGGACAGTCTTTTTCGCAACAGTCTTTTTTGTAATTTTTTTAACTTTTTTAGGCATTTTTTATAAATTATAAAATAACTTGAATCAATCTTATCACGAGCTCACTATCATAGTCAAAACCTTGCGCCAACATACCATTTTCAGTACTATTCCCCAGCACGAAACACAAAAAACACGCGCTCGTAGCTCAGGGGATAGAGCATCGGCTTGCGGAGCCGGGAGTCACAGGTTCGAATCCTGTCGGGCGCACCACGCGACAAACAACGAACGCAGTGAGGAAGTGAGTCGGGTGGTGCCGCATCGGCCCTCGGGTATCTGGCGCACCAGACTTGCGAAGCGAAACCACCATTTTACCCAAAAAACTCCCTCGCCTCATCCTATTCACAAGACTCTTAACATGGTATATACTGGAAACGCACCTATCCCATATTAAGCAAATTGATATGTATCTACCAAAACAATTAAAAAACCGATTAAAAGAAAAATTCCAAAAGCTGAATAAACTCAGACCGCTTCCGAAAACAGCGGTTAAAAAACTAAAAGAGCAATTCGAATTAGAAATGACATATAATTCAAATGCTATCGAAGGCAACTCACTGACATTAAAAGAAACATTTTGGGTAATACAAGAAGGAATAACAATTAAAGGAAAGCCATTAAAAGATCATCTTGAGGCAACCAATCATCAGGAAGCTTTAGAGTATTTATATGAATTAGTTGAACACGAGAAAAAAGCCACAGTTTCTGAGCATTTAATTAAAAATATCCATCAGTTAATAACCAGAAATATTGAAAAAGAATGGGCCGGCAAATATCGTAATTCTGAAGTTCGTATTAGCGGAGCCATACATAATCCACCAAGTGCATTAGAAATTCCAAATCTAATGCAAAAATTAATTCAATGGTTTGCAAATAATAATAAAAAATTGCATCCGGTAGAATTAGCAACAATAATACAGCATAAGTTAGTACACATTCATCCTTTTTTTGATGGAAATGGTAGAACATCTCGACTTTTAATGAACTTAATACTTTTAAAAGCGGGGTATCCACTAGTTGTGATTCTAAAAAATGACAGAAAAAAATATTACAACGTTTTAAAAGAAGCAGATGAAGGAAATTTTAAACCGTTTGTGCAATTTGTTGCACAAGCAGTAGATCGCTCTTTAACTATTTATTTAGAAACACTCACGCCATCAATTAAAAAAGAAAAAAAGAAGTACATTCCTTTAACTGAAGCAGCCAAAATATGTCGTTATTCAGCCAAATATTTGAATTTATTAGCCTCAAAAGGAAAACTCGAAGCGCATAAAGTTGGTAGAAACTGGGTTACCACAAAAAAAGCAATAAAGGAGTATATCGAGCAAAGAACAAGGAAAAGAAAGTAGTAGCGAGTTTTCCGATCCATAGCGAAGCCACCATTTTACCCAAAAAACTCCCTCATCTCATCAGGATGCAAGTATTCCTGCAACACATCATAGTTATTCTGCAGATCCTGCTCCAATTTTACAGCCTCAATAGCACGTCTCTCCATTAACCGCTCAATATTGTCCTCCATCCTAATAATCTCTTTCTCCAAATCATCAATCCTCTTAATCCCGGCCTTTATTCGAAGTGGGGTAGCTAAACCGGCAACTCCCGTCAGATCTTTCTTGAAAAGATTAAATCCATAAAGATAATCCTCTCCATCATTGGCAACCTTTTCAGCGTCAATCTTTTTTGCCCTCCTAGCTATTGATCTATGTACACGAACCATAAAAGTTGATTACATCAACCCCATCATACAAAATTTTTCCAAAAAAAGACATACCACTACACCATATTCTTGACTTTTTGCATAGATAAAGGTAGAATCAACCGCTGATATTTATATAAAATGAGCACAGAAGGAATACAACCAGATCCGGAAAGAGATGAAGAAAGCCGAAGACTAAAAATCGGATATTTTGAAATATACGAAAAAAGATTCCCGAACAACACGGACCCCGCAAACTGCGCAAGCCCGGAATGCGCATACATGCTGCACTTAGAAAAAACATACCTTGAGCTCCCGGAATACCTGGAGCTGGGCAATATCATTGACGACATTCCCGAAGAGCACCATGACAGACTGATACGGATATGGCTAAAGCTGGAGGAGCATCAAAACGCCCTAAAGCAATATACAGTCTTATTACGGGATAAATGGAAAAATCCACCTCCACACGCACCCGATGAAACAGCAATAAAAATTGCAAAAGAATCCATAACCAACATCCGCCGAGAATTCCGGACCGGAGCGATCGCTCTGATCAGCAAATCAGAAGAACCGGAACTAAAAAAATGGCAGGCAAGCGAAAAAGGGTCAAGAAGAAACCTATATATGGCGTTCAAAAATTTCGTCACTGCTCTAAGAGCATATTATGAAATGCTTTTGGAAAAAGGAGAAAATGAAGATGAATATATTCTCCCGAGTACAAAAACTCATGCCCATATTTATAGAGATGAAATAGCAGAAAGAAATAGAAACTTAAGAGTTATAGATGCCTTTCACCAAGCATCTGAAGGAGCAAAGGCCGCGCACCACGAACAAAGAAAAAGCAGAACAAGAAAAGCAGAAAATAAAAACATACCCTTTTTTGCACATGGAATGCGTTCAACCTTATCAATAATCCGAAATGTAGGACCATATACGCCAACAGAAATTGAGCTAATCACTCCAGTCATAGCCTGTGAATTCCATGACACTGTTGAAGACACAGATGTAACAATAGACCTAATCATGGAAAAATATGTAAAAGAACCTTTAAATATCATCGATAGCAGCCTAACCCCGCACATAAAACCGGGATTCAAAGAAAAATATTTAAAAAAAGCCCGAAAGACAAGAAAAGAGCAAGGAGAAACTCCTGATCATGAAGAAGAAGAAAACATGGTTCCATTACTTTTCCAAGCAGACATCATTCATCCGGTAGGCAAACATCGAAAAAGAATAATTAAACAAATTTTAAGAATATTATCAAAAAATGTATCTCTTACAGATAAAGAAAGAAGAACATCGTATAAGAATAACATTGCCGGAAAGCAAAAAACCCGGGAATTACTTGATATAACTAAGAAAGACCTAAATAGATGGAGATTAAAAGACATAGACGCAGATCCTACTACGAAAACATTCAATACATGGACAGAAGAATACGACGAAGGAAAAATGGCGCACTTTCTGTTACGAATGGACATCATGAACAAATCAAAAAAGACAAGAAAAAATACACTTTTGGTAAAAATAGCAGACAGAGCGGACAATGTAGCCACATTAGAAGAGATGAATCCGGAGCACCAATTCACAACATTACGTGCAACAGTAAACCGTCTTATTGCATGGTGCATGCTGGATTATAAAGAACACAAAAAATTCCCTCTCTACAACGCACTTCCACGCCTAATAGATGTCACCCTACAGGAATACAAAAGAGTTCAAACCGAACACCCCGATCTAATGCAGGAATTCGATACGGATTTCATAGAACAACTCCATGACTGGAAACGAGAAGTAATCCGTTTTGAAATTCCGGCAAAAGTCAAAAAAGTTTTAGAAGAATATGAAGAATCGAAACACAAAGTAAGAAAACCTACCCCCTCAGACTCTCAATTGCCTCTGCCTTATCTTGAGCCTTAAAAATATAACTTCCGGCTCCCATTACATTCGCTCCCGCCTCAATACACACCTTGCACGTCTCTCCGTTTATACCCCCATCCACCCCAATATCCCCCTCAAACCCCAACTCCCGCAACTCACGAATCTTCGGCACCATATCTTCCATAAAACTTTGACCCCCAAACCCGGGCTCAACAGTCATCACCAAAACCTCATCCAATTCACCCAGTAAATCCTTCACAACCGAAACACCCGTCCCCGGCTTCAAACTAACGCCAACTTCCACACCCAAATTTTTCACCTGCCTTACCACACCCGCCAAATCCGCACACGCCTCAGCGTGCACCACGATCCTCGCAACTCCCGCACCAACAAAATCCTCCACAAACTTCTCAGGATTTTCAATCATCAAATGCGCATGCAAAGGTTTCCTAGACCTTATCCATTTCACAACAGGCGCCCCAATAGTAATATTCGGCACAAAATGCCCATCCATCACATCAACATGAATAACATCCGCATACTCATCCACAGTAGCAATATCCTCATTCAATCGACCAAAATCCGCTGACAATATTGAAGGAGCAACTTTTATCTTCATTTTGCGGTATGGTTATGATTTGCAGGTTCTATCTTTTCCACTCTGCGAACATGTCGTTCCTGATCTTTTTCAAAATTAGTTTGTAGAAATTTAAGAGTAATTTTTTTCATATCTTCCATGCCGGTAATCCGTGAACCAATCGCCAAAACATTCGCATCATTGTGCTTACGTGAAGCCTCAGCCATTTCCTCACTCGTTGCAACAGCTGCACGAATCCCTTTCAATTTATTCGCCGCCATACTCATCCCAATTCCGGTTCCGCATATTATAATCCCCAAAGACCCCTCCACTTCCAAAACCTTTTCACTCACTTCACGAGCAATATCCGGATAGTCACAAGGCTCCGGTGTAAAACACCCCAGGTCCGTAACATCAAAATTATTTTCCTCCAAAAACGGCTTCAGTTCTTTCTTAGCATCAAACCCCGCATGATCACTGCCAATATATATCGGCATCAGTTTTACTTTATCAAACATATTTTTAAATTAATAATTCAAAGCACTAGTGACAGATTTATCTTCGTGTACATTTTTTATAACACTAGCCAAAAGAGGAGCAACAGAGAGAATTTTTAAACCCTTGAACTGTTTTGCCTTCGACACAGGAATTGTATTGCTAACCACCACCTCTTTAAATCCCGCCCCCGCTAACCTCTTAGCCGCAGGATCAGAGAATACAGGATGAGTCGCCGCAAGATATATATCTTTTGCCGCACCCATTTTCTTAAGCGCAGCAACCGCATTCGTCACACTTCCACCTGTATCAATCATGTCGTCAAATAAAATACAAGTTTTCCCTTCCACCTCACCCACGACATGCATTACTTCTGACTTGTTATGAGTGTGTAATGGTCGTGATTTATGAATAATCGCTAATTCCGCTCCCAGTAAATCTGAAAACTTCTTCGCATCTTTGGCCCCACCGGCATCCGGAGAAACAACCACCAAATTCTTTATCTTCTTTTTCTTAAAATAATTCGCAAAAAGATTTTCCGTATTTATATTGTCCACAGAAAAGTTAAAGAACCCTTGCTCCTGATCACTATGTAATTTCATTGTAATCAAATGATCAGCTCCTGCCGCAGAAATCAGATCAGCAACAAGCTTTGCAGAAATCGGCTCTCGAGGAGTCGCAACACGATCTTGCCTGGAATAAGCATAATGTGGCATCACCACATGTATTCGTCCGGCAAAAGATCTCTTCAAGGCATCAAGCATGATAAACAATTCCATCAAATCCTCATTCACATTTTCACTCGCCGTTTGAACAATAAACACATTCGTTCCTCTCACGGAGTCTTTTGGTTTTGCATAAATCTCTCCGCAAGCAAATCTGGAAATCTGCATTTCACTAACAGACGTCTTCAAATACTTTGCGATCTCAGAGGCTAATTCGGGATGAGAAGTTCCGGAAAAGATTTTTATAGGATTTTTAGCCATAATCTTAAGTTAATTCTTAGGCTACAGATTAACACGCCTCACCCTCCTCAATCAAACCGTTTTCATATATTTCGGGCCGTATGCCTCAAAGCCTTCTTCCAAACTGGAAACCTCTTCCAAATTCGGCAAATCCCCAAGCACTTCCCCCGCCTGCCCCGCCTTGGCGGCGGTCACAAACTTCACATTCAAATTCGGAACACAAATATCATCAAGCATTTGCTCATAAGCTCTGGAAAAAAGTCGATTCCCTACAACCAAAGGCATCTTTCCGGTTAAAGAAAACCCTGCCGCAACCGAGACCGCATTACTAAACCCTAAACCAAAACTAAAATATCTATCAGGAAAATACTTTGCAAACTCCTCGCATGCCAGATGCGCATCTGCACCGGCACTCAAAACCACCAAGTTCTTATATTTTTTTCCCAACTGCAACAAATCATTCATAATAATTGTCTTAATTTAGGTTCCACTTCCGCCATTTCACTTTCACTCAAAGGAACATGCAAATATCCGGGCTTCCTTTCCGCAAAATCAATCCCCTTTCCCGCAACAGTATGACACCAAATACAAACCGGCCTCCGATTCGCAGTAAACGCCCTCGCCACCGCATCCAAAATTTTATCAAAATTATGACCGTCCATTACCTGAATAACGCTCCAGCCAAAAGCCTCAAACTTATCTTGAACATGCCCAATATCCATTACGCTATTCACAAATCCACCGGCCTGAATTTTATTACAATCAACAAAAGCTATCAGATTGTTTAATTTATAATGAGCCGCCGACATCGCAGCCTCCCAAACCTGTCCCTCCTGCAATTCCCCATCCCCCATTACAGCAAAAACTTTATTTGAATTCCTAGACATCTTCAAACTCAAAGCCATTCCAACAGCTACAGAAAGCCCGTGACCATATCCTCGCATAGTCGCTGAAATTCCGGGAACCTTCGCATCCGGCCAAGGTTTCAACATCGCCGCCTCCTGCCCCAAATAATCCAATTCCGATTTATCAAAAAACCCCAAATCCGCCAAAATCGCATACTGAGTAGGAACAGACTTCCACTTCGACAGCACCAAATGATCACGATCCTCAATTCCCGGTCGCTCCGGATCACACTTAAAAACCTTCTCCCCCAAAAGCTCCCCGTAATAAAGAGAAACCAAAATCTCAACTACAGACATACAGCTCCCACTGCTACCACTACCGGCTTTTGTAGTCGACGTAAGCGCGTCAAGACGAACTTGTGCAGCCTTTTTTTGAAGATCTTCAGTTCTCAAAATATTTGAAATTAAACAGCCCTTTCGTCATCCCCATAAACATGCATATATTCAGATTTATTATAAGTATGCAACTCGTCAGGATTGAAAAATCTTTTCACTTCCACTTCTGCATTTTCCCGACTATCAGACGCATGAATCACATTGCATGAAACGCTCATCGCAAAATCTCCACGAATTGATCCCGCTTCCGCTTCACGAGCTTTTGTAATTCCGGTAATTCTCCGAACAGTCTCCACAACTTCGAGCCCCTCAAAACACATCGCGATCACGGGCGTACTTTGCATAAACTTCGCTACCCCGGGAAAAAATGGTTTATCAGCAATATGCGCATAATGTTCACGAAGAACAGCTTCATCCAGACTCATCATCTTAAGCCCCACAAGTTTCAACCCCTTTGTCTCGAACCTTTGTGTAATTTGCCCGACAAGCCCACGCTGAATAGCATCCGGCTTAATCAAAATTAATGTTTTTTCATTAAGTGCTTCATTCACTTCCATAATAAAAAAGTTAAAATATATGTACTCTCAAAAAGCCCGTATATTCTAAACAAACCTCTCCACTAAGACAAGGAGATTATGCCGCTTTCGCTGGAGCCGCTTTCTTCAGAGCAATCTTTTTCAGATCAACTTTTCCGGTAATAACCGTCCCTTTCGGAATAGTATTGGAAAACGTAATCTTCACATTTTTGTAAGTTTCACCCGGATTACTCAATTTCCCATTCACATAAGCTTTTGATCCCTGTGGCAAAACAACCTGCCCGCCACCGGTCAAATCCACCTCCAAAGTCTCTCCTTTTTTGAGTGAATAATCCTCACCGAGCTTAACTCCTTTTGCTGGAATTGAATTTTGTTTGATAGCATCTTGAAATAAATCCGCAGTCACATCCAAAGCTCCCTTCCCAACTTCAGGGGTCTTTCTAGGATTTTTCTTCTCATATGCCTTTGCAGAATATCTGGAATTACGTGCTTTTCTCTCAAACTCTTTCGCTTTTTCTTTAAATTTATCCGGCAAAAAATCAATCGCACCATTATACGTTTCCCCACCAATCTTGTATCCAAAAAGTCCCGCAATAAATAATGCTAATAACGGTGCTTTCCCTGCTTGCATAAGCTCTATCATGTTTTTGTCACCCTCCTTCCAATATTTAAATAGTTTACCTAATGGTGACTGAGAAAATCTTTCAAGCTCAGCTGGAGGAATCGCTCCCTTGGCTTTAGAGGCAGCTGCCGCTGCTTTATCAACATCTGTAGACGGATTG
>JBDRIE010000043.1:0-58824 GCA_043816165.1 Nitrospirota bacterium
CGATTCCTTCCTCGCCGGTTGTGGATCTTATTTCAATTGTGTTCCCCGATACTTCTGTTCCGTCTATTGTGCCGTTGATCAGTATTCCGTTTATAGCGGTGTTGTCGCTTATAGTGGAATTGTCACCACCGGTAATGGTAATGTCGGAAGAATAATTGGGATCGAAGGCGTTGCTGTCAATAGTTACTGTTCCGGCTGAAATTGTTATGTTTACTCTGTCGAATTCGCAGTTTGATATGGTCGCGCCCGCAACGGTTATGTTTATCGCTTCAGCGGTTCCGGTTGTTCCTATTGTTGCTACGTCTCCGCAGTCGATTGTTACGTCTTCGCCGACAGTTATGGGGGAAGCGTCTCCGGCCGGGGCATATGTCGCTTGAACATCGATTGTGTCACCGATCGCTGATGCCGTTATCGCTGCCGTTATTGTTGTGTGGTCGCATCCGGCCGCACATACTGTACGGGTGGTTGCGGATCTTGCTAACGGGGGTGTGTGAAATGCACCAATGTATATTAGTGCTGACAGGAATATTAATGATCCTATTGTCAGGAAGGTTGATCTGTTTTTCATAAATTTTTTGTTCACAAAAGTACTTTCTCCAGTTTAATTTGTTTTGTGGTTAGTTGCAAATTGAAATCTATTGTGATGGAATGGAGTGGAGCAGTAAAATCAAAATAATATTGAATCATGAATTTTCGAGGATTTTGGGGGCAGATGGAGGCGCCGATTGTGGGTTTGGCGCCAATGGATGGTGTGACTGATGCTGCGTTTAGATATATGGTTTGCAGGTCGAGTCGGCCGTCTTTTGTAATGACGGAGTTTGTGAATGTGGAGGGGTTGGCGCGTGGAGCTGTGAAAAAGATTCCTGCTTTTATTTTTGACGAGGGCGAGAGGCCTGTGGTAGCGCAGGTTTTCGGGGTGGAGGTTGATAGCTTTTATAAGGCGGCTGTGCTGGTTTGCGCTTTGGGATTTGACGGAGTGGATATAAATATGGGATGCCCGGCGAAGAAGGTTGAGAAGAAGGGATCGGGTGCAGGATTGATAAAGACTCCTGAGTTGGCGAAGGATATTATTTGGGCGGTGAAGCGTGGAGTTAAGGACTGGGCTGAGGGCGTGAGTTTGGAAGAGGCGGGGGTGCATAGTTCGGTGATAGAGGCGTTGAATGTGGTGGGTGAACGTCGTGAGATTCCGGTTTCCGTGAAGACCAGAATCGGCTATGACAAGCCTGTGACGGAGGAGTGGGTCTCGGTTCTGCTGGAGGCGGGAGTGGATGTTTTGAGTTTGCATGGAAGGACTTTGAAGCAGATGTATGGCGGAGAGGCGGACTGGGAGGAAATTGGAAAAGCGGCTTCGATATGCAGGAAGGCGGGGGTGATGATAATCGGGAATGGTGATGTGAAGTCGATGGATGATGCAGAGATGAAGATTCGTGAATTTGGGGTGGACGGAGTGATGGTTGGAAGAGCTGTTCTGGGGAACCCTTGGTTTTTTGGTGGGGGTGAGCCCGGAGTCGAGGATCGAATAGGAGCGGCGAAGGATCATTTGAAATATTTTGAGAAGTTTTTGGGCGAACATTTGTCGTACCATACTGTGAAGAAGCATTTGGGTTGGTATTTGAAAGGATTTGATGGAGCAAGGGAGCTTCGAATGAATTTGATGAAGACTGAAAGTGCTGCGGAGGCTATAGAACTGATTAATTCTATTTAGTTTGAGGAAGCTGCATCGACTTGACGTATACACGCAAGAGGGTATAATGCACCCTTTTAATCAATAAAGCCATATTTAAATATGTCTCGTGATCCCGAAGGTCCACCAGTAGAGGAAGAAATATTAGCAAAAGACGCAGAAAGTCACGCAAGTGATGCAGTTGATGGAGCCATGGCAACGGCAGACCATTTAATGACCCAAACTGATGGCATGACACCAGGACAAGCCGCTGAATATGTTAAAGAGGCAACTGGTCTGCAACGAGTTAGAGGAGGAATAAGAAGAGTAACCGGAAGCAGAATATACGAGACAATTCAGAGGACAGCCACATACACATCTATATTTGCAGAACCAACTTTGAGGTTTGGGGCATCACAAGCGGGAGTCCAAGTAGACGAAGGGGTTTATGACGTAATAAGACTTACAGCAACTGGTGTATTTGCAACAAACTTAGTTGCTAAAACAGCTGGAAACGGCCTCCAGCATTTAAAAAGTGCAGAGGGATTGATTGATGCCATAACGGTAGCTGCGGAAACTATGCAAGGACTGCCTATAGGAAATGCTAGATTGGCACGTCTTTTGAAACAAATCAGAACAATGAGAACTGTAAGCAAGGTAATGCGTACTATGAGATTAGGAGCCTTAGATGAGTCGCTGGAAGACAAAGCAACCGAAGAAATAGTGGAAGGTTTCTCAAAAGCAATGGTAGGAATACTTGGTGTGGCATTGCCACTTCTAGGCGCAGATTTCAAAAACCTGGATTTCACAGATCCTGCAACGTATGCAAAATTCATTGCGGGTAATGGTGTGATTATATTGATGGCAAAGCAGTACGTAAAAACAATCAGGGGGGCTCTTCAATCAAACTATACAGAGCTTTTGGAAGAGAGTATCAGCAGGATCGATAAAATAAGGCGGGACAATCCAGAATTGGAATCAGTTTTAAGTGAAGTTCTAAAGAAGGGTCAAAACGAAGTGTTAATTTTGGTAGAAGCATTTGCAAGCACATTGGTGGATTTAAAAACGCTAATAAACCCTATCGGAGAAGACTTCGAACTTGACGAAGATGGAGGCCTTAAATCAAAAGACCTAGATGCTGTAGTAATGGTCACAGATCTAAGAGAATTCACCAGACTGAGTGAAAGTATTGGAGGAGAAATATTTACATTCCTAAAAACAAATTACTTCTCATTCTTAAAAAAGGTAATCAAGCAATATAAAGGAAAAATTTTGAATCACACAGGTGACGGATTGGTTGTATATTTCACAAATGCAGTTGATAAGGACGGTGAGGTGACAGAAACCAAAGAATCGATGGCCTCGAAATGTGCGGCAAAAGTAAATGAAGTTACAAACATGATGGCAAATTCATTCCTGCAAGAAGATTATGGAAAAGTAGACAGTATGCACTATACAGGAGTAGGAATGTCTCGAGGGGTGATACGTATTGGTGATGCATTGAGCTTGGCAACCGCAGAAAGCGCCACATGCGGTGATACAGAAGAGGATGCAAAAAACAGAAGGATGTTTAGAGTTCACGAATCACTACAGGCACAGATCGCAAAAGAATGCGAATGGTTAACGGATGGCGGTATAAAGGACATTGCAAGTCTTGTAGGAATAGGAAACCCTATCAATATGGCAGCCCGCCTAGAATCACAGGCTAAAAATTACCCAGACTATAACTGCCTAATAACGGAAGAGCTTTACGAGAATCTTCCCTATGAAGAAAAAGCAAACTACACAAAACTAGGAGAGCAAATGCTGAAAGGCATAGCTGAACCGATTGCAATCTATGGAATACCTAGGCATAAACAAACCACATAATTTCCCCTACCACCAAACTTTCTTGAGCTTGAGAGCGTAGCCGATCAGGTTTGTGAGGAAATGGAGTGCCGGGGTGAGGATTAGGATTGTTAAGAGGTTTTGCCATGGGATGATGTAGACCGGAAGAAGGAAGATGCATGCTCCTATGACGAAGTCGAGCTGGTCGAATGGGAACCATGGGTGGCCGGGCGCTATGCGGAAGCGGCGTTTGAAAAAGGATTTGATGAGGTCGCCGGTGAGAGCGCCTACTCCGAATAGGAATGCGTAGAGGAAGATGTTGATTTGTGTGTAATCGAAGAGGGCGAATTGGGTGAGGATGTCGGCGTTGGCGAGGTATTGTTGGAGGGCGAGTATTGCGAGGGCGCCGATGTAGGCTGATATGAAGCCGCGGTATGTTTTGTGGGCGCCGAAAAGTTTTTCGTGGATTGGAATGCCTAGAATGGGAACTTTCCCAAAAATTACGGGGCACATGTTCGCCACGTAGGCAGGGAGGATTAAGTAAACTGAGGCAAGTATTAACTCTAACATGCCTCAGATTTTACCAGATTTAGTTCTCAATAATTAGAGGAATTATGAGTGGTCTTCTCTCGAGTTTTTTTCGGGTGTATTTGTCGACGGATTGTTTGATGTATATCTTCACGTCTCTGCGTGGGGCTCTTGGGTCCTTTTTCATGATGGCTTTGTATGCTTCTCCCGCCACTTTTGCTATTTCTTCGGTAATTTCTTTCGATTCGTGCATGTAGATGAATCCGCGTGATACGATGTCCGGCGTTTTCTTTAGAGTTTTGCTCTTTTTGTTAATATGTATGAGCATTATGAGTGAGCCGTTCTCGGACATCATTGCTCGGTCTGCTTGGACTTGTGATCCAATTTCTCCTTCTCCTGAACCATCTATCAAGATGTATTTTGTTTCGACTTTTTCTTTGGTTTTTTCAACTTTTCCATTTGCGGCATGTAGAACGTCACCGTTTTCTATCATTAGAACTTTGTCTTTTGGTATGCGGCATTGTTCTATTGCTAGACGGCCGAGTTCTTTGCGCATGTAGTATTCACCGTGAATTGGAATTAAGTATTTTGGGCGAACAAAGTCTATCATTTTTTTGAGTTCTTCTTGTTTTCCGTGGCCGGAACTGTGGACGTCCATAATTTGATTGTGGATAACTTCCGCTCCGAGTTTGGAAAGGTTGTTTATCGTTGTGTAAATTGCTCGTTCGTTCCCAATGATTGGGGAAGATGAGAAAATTACTGTGTCACCTTTCTTGATTTTCACATTTGGGTGTTCGCCGGAAGCCATCCTGGTCAGAGCTGAGACCGGTTCTCCTTGGGAGCCGGTTGTAAGTATGAGAGTCTGCTTATCGTTCTCTTTTTTGTATTTTTTGACATCTGATATCGTTCCCTGCGGAACATGTAGGCTCCCAAACTTGGTAGCTATTTCGATATTTGTCTTCATGCTTCTTCCGCTGACATATAGCTTTCTGTTGCATTTTGCGGCTGCATCTATGACCAACTGTAATCGTCCGATTTGGCTTGAAAATGAAGCCACAATGACTCTTCCCTGGGCTTCGCTTATTACTTTTTCCAGCGTCTCCCCTACTTTTTTCTCTGACATACTATGTCCTTCTTTTAGTGCGTTTGTTGATTCACAGAAAAGGGCCAGAATATTTTGTCGTCCCAGGTCTCTTATTTTGTGCATGTCTGCTTTTGGTTGGTTTCTTGCAGGTGTATCGTCAAATTTGAAGTCTCCGGTGTGAACTATTTTCCCGACTGGTGTTTCAACAACTACTCCAAGTGCATCCGGAATTGAGTGAGCGACTCTGAAAAATTTACATAGGAATTTTCCCAGTTTCAGAGGTCTATCCGGATTAATTGTATGAAGTTTTGCCAACTTTTGTTGTTTGAATTCATCAACTCTTTTTTGAGCTAATCCCATTGTTAATGTTGCACCATAAACCGGTGGATAATCCAGTTTTGGCAGGATATAAGGCAATCCTCCGATGTGGTCCAGATGACCGTGAGTGAGGACAATACCCCTTATTCGTTTCTTGTTTTCTTCTAAATATGAGGTATCCGGAATTACATAATCGATTCCGAATAAATCCTCGCTTGGGAATTCGAATCCCATGTCGACGATGATTATGTCCTCTTCGTATTCGAGGACCATCAAATTTTTCCCAACTTCGTCGAGACCCCCAAGAGGAATCATTTTTAGTTTTCCTTTTAGAATCTTTGATGTTGGGCTTTGTGCCGGCTTATGAGCCGGCTTGTGGGGGATATGGTTGCTTTCCCGCTTGAGGCGGGTCGCATCTTGTTTGTTAGGGGCGTTTCGCTGCGCTGCACGCCTGTTGTACGCAGGTCTTTGAGTCTGCTTGTACGCAGGCTTATGAACCTGCTTATGAGCCGGCTTTTGGGCTGGCTTGTAGGCTGACTTATGAGCCGAATTCTGAGAAATACTGTGTTCGCTTTGTGAACGCTTTTGTTTGGTAGGGCCCGCCTTCTGCGGGCTACCGGATGTATTTTCGTGCCTTTTTGGAGATGATTTTTTCTCTTCCTCCAGATCTGCTCGTTGCATCCATTGATCTATCTGATCCATGTTCTTTTTACATTATATTCTACTTTGACCGCTTACCATTATTATTGTAGCATAAAAAAGCCTTTATTACTATAATAAATTCTTATGATTGAAATGGATCAACGTAGCAAAATTGCGGTTTTGGGGTATGGGGTTGAGGGGAAAGCGATGCTGGATTACTTGGTCGATCATAATTATGACAATATTACTGTTTGTGATGAGAATGTGGATATTAAAGACAAGATGCCTGATGGCGTTTCCGTTCGTCTTGGACCGGAATATTTGGATAATTTGATGGATTTTGAGGTAATATTTCGAAGTCCCGGAATCCGTTATTTAGAGCCAAGACTCCAAGCCGCGAAAGCTGCAGGAGTGGGCGTTACGAGTGGCACTGCTTTTTTTATGGACCAGGCTATTTGTCCGGTGATCGGCGTTACGGGAACTAAAGGTAAGGGGACTACATGTACATTGATTTATGAAATGCTCAAAGATGCTGGTGAAGACGTTTACCTTGGTGGAAATATTGGAAATCCTCCTATAGAGTTCTTGGATAAAATTAACGCAAAGAGTGTTGTGGTTTTGGAGCTTTCGTCATTCCAACTGCAAGATTTGGAGAATAGTCCTGATTATGCGGTTCTTTTGAACACGACAACTGATCATTTGGATTATCATGTGGATAGAAATGAGTATTTGAGCGCAAAGGAGAGCCTTCTAGCTCATCAAAATGATGATAGTATCGCAGTTTTGAATAAGGATTATAACTATGTGGAGCATTATGAACCTCTTGTAAAAGGGGATCTGAAGTATGTGAGTGTCGAGGAGAGGGTTTCGGACGGGGCGTATGTAACCGCCGCCCACCGCCATGGCGGGACAGGCGGGGCGGGGCAGGTGGGAGATGAGATTTTCTATTCTGCAGGTGGAAAAGAGGAGAAAATTTGCTCGGTTTCAGATGTTGCTTTGATAGGGTCTCATAATTTGGAGAATGTTTTGCCTGCAATCGTAATTGCAAAGGAATTTGATGTGGAAAATAAGTATATCGTTAAGGTTATAAAAGAATTCAAGGGATTACCGCATAGGCTGGAACTTGTGAAAGAGGTAAAAGGTGTTGAATATTATAATGATTCTTTTTCTACAACTGCTGAAACTTCGATGGCGGCTGTGGATAGTTTTGATGAACCAACAGTTTTGATTGCGGGAGGGAGTGGCAAAGGTCTGGATTACTCAGAGTGGGCTACCAAAATTCTTACAAAACCCAGTTTGCATACAGTGATTTTGATCGGTTCGACTGCTGAGCAGATGGATCAGGCAATTATTGATGCAGAGAAAAAACTGGGAGAGGCTGAGGGTTCTCCTACTAAAGTGATCTTGCGTAAAGATCTTGAGGAAGCCGTTTTGGAAGCTTTCGTGAGAGCTGAAGAAGGAGGGGTTGTAGTGATGTCCCCTGCTGCTGCAAGCTTGGATCAGTTTAAGAATTACAAATATAGAGGTCGAGCGTTTAGGGAAGCGGTGGCGAAGTTGAGGTAGGCTTTTCATCCCCTTTTCTCATCATTCGTAGCATTTCTTTGTCGACGGCTTTTGTTGCGAGAAGCATTGCTCCGTAAACTACTGCGCCGATCGGAATTAACACGAGGATGTTCCAGTTTTGGATGTATGCGTAGGTTGGGGCTTGGAGGAAGTAGACGGCGGCCCCCATTACAGCTGAGGATAAAATAATTTTGGCTAATTTTTTGAAATCGATGGAGAATTCAAGGTATTTGCGAGCTACGTAATATGTCGCTATTAATATGAAAAGTTCGCTGAGGATTGAGGTAAATGCTGCTCCGCGGAATCCGTAATGCGGGATAACTATGAGGTTTGCGACGATATTGAAAATGGCGCAGGCTCCGTTGATGTAGAGAAGCTTCGACTGTTTGTTTATCGCTATTAGAATGAAAGCGAATAGGACATTTAGGAATTGGAAGAGGAGTGCAAAAATCAGAATTTGAAATGCAATGTCAGAGCCGTAAAAGCCTTCATTTATCCGAGAAAGGAAATCCGGCGTGGACACAACGAATATAATCGGGAATGCCAGAATTACTCCCCCAACTACCATTGGGATCGACAATGCGGCGAGGAAATCGAATGCGTAGCTGATTACTTTTTTGTATTTTTCTGATTTTTCTTTGATGGCTCTGGTGAGAACGGGGAGTACTGAATTCATGAAATATAAAGGCAGAATCGCGAAGTGTTCAAGCATTTTCATTGCCACTCCGTAGATTCCCACTTCTTCTTGTCCTCTGATGAATGAAATTAGGATTGAGTCGATACGGAAGTAGATCGTATTCAAGATGAGGGCGAGCCCGTAAGGAAGTGACTTTGCAAGAACGTTTTTCCAGAGATCGATGTCGAATCTGTATTTGAGTGGCGTGACTTTTTTGACGTAATGATTTGTGATCAAGAGCATTACAAAATTCCCTATTACACCTGCGAATAAGAGCATGAAGAATCCAAGCTCGGATTCACCTTTGAATCCATAAAAAACTACATAGACCATGAATCCGACTGAGACTACTTTTCCCAAGACGTTTGCAATTGAGGATTGGTGCATTCGGAGTTTTGCCTGGAGGACGCTTGAGATTGTTCCGTTTATAATTGTGATGAAAACTGTGATTGAGGCGATCGCTACACCGATTGGTACGTAAGAGTTTTCGTAGTTTGGCATTAGGAAAACTGCGCCTATTGCCAAAAGCATGGTTGCGACGACAAGGATTGTCCTGAGCGACAAGATATTTCCTATTATTTTTGGGATTTTGCTTTCATCCTCTGACATTTCTCTGACTGCAATTGTGAAAAGGCCCAGATCGGCCGCTATTCCAAAAAATGCGAGGAATTCATAGATAATCACGTATTCTCCGTATCCTCTTGGCCCGAGGTAAGTTGTTGAGATTTTTACTACCGCCAGACCAAGAAGTGCTACCAGGACTTTACCTGCGATTTGCCAAGCCGTGTTTGATAATATTTTGCGAGCTGTAGACATGCTTTGTGTTATACTAACGGTCGTTAATTTACATTTTTTTATGCATGAAATAAAGGCAGAACTGGAAGAGCTGGAGAAATTTATCAAGGAAGGCTTGGTTAAAGTTGATCTTCCGGGAAAGAAGGCGGAGGTATCGGCTTTGAACGAGGAGATGTCCGGTGAGGGGTTTTGGGATAATAAGGATAAGGCGGCGGAAGTTGGACAGCGGGCGAGTAATCTTACGAAGTTGATTGAGACTTGGGAGGGGATCGTTGGAGAGGCGGAAGAACTGATTGGACTTTTACCGGAGATTCATCCGGAAAATGATCCTGCGGCGGCGGAAGAGTTTAAGGGGATGGTTGAGGCATTGGCGGATCGCTGGCGTCGGCTTGAGATTTCGACGTTTTTGAGTGGGAAGTATGATGAAAATAATACGATTGTTACAATACATTCCGGTACCGGAGGGACGGATGCGGCGGATTTTGCGGAAATGTTACTGCGGATGTATTTGCGATATGCGGAGAAGATGGAATTCGAGACGGAGATTTTGGAAAAATCGGTAGCGGAGGAGGCCGGGATCAAGAGTTGTACTTTTATGATTCGTGGACAGTTTGCATATGGGTATTTGAAAGGTGAAGCGGGAGTGCATCGGTTGGTGCGGCTGTCCCCTTTTAATACTAAACATACGAGGGAGACTTCATTTGCGTTGGTGGAGGTTTTGCCGGAGGTTCATTTTGCTGAGGATGTTGCGATTGCTCCGGATGATTTGCGGATTGATGTGTTTCGGGCCGGTGGACATGGTGGGCAGAGCGTGAATACTACTGATAGCGCGGTTCGGATTACGCATATACCGACGGGGATTGTGGTTAGCTGTCAGAATGAAAGGAGCCAGCTGCAAAATAAGGAGCAGGCTATGAAGGTTTTGCATGCGAGGTTGGCTGATTTGATGGAGCGACAGCAGGCTTCAGAGCTGTCGGAGTTGCGGGGTGAGACGCAGGATATTGCGTGGGGAAGCCAGATTCGATCGTATGTTTTGCATCCGTACAAGATGGTGAAAGATCATCGGACGAGCTATGAGGAAAGCGATCCGGATAAGGTTTTTGATGGAGAATTAGAAGGTTTTATTGAGGCGGAATTGAAAAAAGAGATAAAGTAGGTTTTTTTAAGAATATTTAATAATTATTTAATGTTTTTTTGGTATGTTTTGAAATATGGAAAATTTAATTCTATTTATTCGAGGACATAAGGTAATGCTGGATGAAGATCTGGCAAAACTATATGGAGTAAAAACAAAAAGACTTCTTGAGGCGGTGAAAAGAAATCTTGATCGATTCCCTGAAGATTTCATGTTTAAGCTCTATTTAAAGGAGTGGAGCGACTTGAGGTCGCAATTTGCGACCTCAAGTTTGAATTATGGAGGTAGGAGATATGAGCCTTATGTATTTACTGAACAGGGCGTTGCTATGTTGTCCAGCGTTCTTCGGAGTAAACGTGCTGTAGCCGTAAATATTGAGATTATGCGGGCATTCGTGAAGCTGCGTCGACTTCTTGCAACTCATAAAGATTTGGCACATAAACTTTCTCAGCTAGAGAAAAAATATGATTCTCAATTTAAAGTTATTTTTGATGCTATTCGAAGACTTATGGCTCCACCAGATCCAAAATACCCACCTATTGGCTTTAAAACAAATGATAAAAAATAAGTTGTTTACAAAATGGATATTATATGATAATATTATAGTATAATATTATAATTTATTATCATGAGTTTATTATCTGTTCCATTGACACCTAAATTAGAAGAAATGATCGATAAAATGATAGCGGATGGAGTTGCCCCAAATAAGGCAGAATTGGCCAGAAAGGCTATTGAAAAATTAGCCGAAGATCAGGCTGTACAAGCTGTTTTGGATGCTGAAAGAGAACCTAATTTGAGTGGTGACTTAAGGGAATTAGCTAAAAAATTCGAATAAATGATAAAAGTCCATTTTAAACCGTCGTTTTTGAAACAATTCAATAAATTCCCTGATGCATTGCAGGATGAGATTGAGGAAAAAATTGAATTATTCAAGAAAGACCCTATTCATCCTTCCTTGAAATCGCATAAATTGAAGGGGAAATTAAAAGGGAGATTTAGTTTTTCAGTAAATTATAGGATTCGCATAGTTTTCGCGTGCTTGTCTAAGAAAGATGTTGTGTTATTATCAGTAGGCAGTCATGAAATTTATCAATAATGGCTAAATTGGAAATACAAAAAGGTGAAAATAATTCGATTTTGCGGACAAAGAGCGTGCCGGTGAAGAAATTTGATAAAGATTTTAAGAAGTTGGTAAAGGAGATGAAAGAGACGATGCTTGCTGTTGATGGACTTGGGCTGGCGGCTCCGCAGGTCGGGGTGAGTGCGCGGATGTTTGTGTTGATTTTGGATTTTAGTGGGGAGCGGGAGCGGATAATTGAGATGGTGAATCCTGTGATTTTGGAGCATAGCGACGAGGTTTCGATGGCTGAGGAGGGGTGTTTGAGTCTGCCCGGGCTATATGCGAAAGTTGAGAGATGGAATCGAGTGATGGTTGAGTTTTATGACGTTTCCGGGACGAGGCAAATACTTGAGCTTTTTGGGCTAGATGCGAGGGAGGTTCAGCATGAAAACGATCATCTGGATGGAGTGCTTTTTATTGATAGGGCGAAGGAGTTGGAGAAGGAAAATGGGGCTTTAGTCTTGTAGGCTGAGTCACTATTTTTTTATCTTTTTGTAAAGGCGGTAGAGGAGGTGGATGAATGGTTTGAATGAATATTCCTTGGGAGGAACATAGGTGACGTGTTCGCCGCCGAATTTCTTTTTGAAATTTGTTACGCCTCCCCATGGGTGATCTTTCGTATTTTCCGGAGCAATGCCGAGAAGATCGTAGTATTTTAGGTTCTTTTTCTTTGCTTCTTTCATTGCATGCCATTGGAGAAGGTATGGAGCCATTACGTTTCTGTATTCGTTGCCGGATGCGCCGAAGTAGTAGATGGCTGTGTCTTTGAAGTGGGTTATTATTATTCCGGCGATTGGTTTGTTTTCGTAGGTTGCGAGGTAGAGGATTGCATTTTGTGGGAGTTTGTCGAGCATTTGTTGGTAAAAATGTTTGTCATGACCGTGGAAACTGTCTCTGGTGGTTGTTTGCTCGAGGAGGGAATAGAATGAGTCGATGTCCTTGGACTCTGCTATTTTGACGCCTTTTTTCTCTGCTAAACGGATGTTGTAGCGACCTTTTTGCTTCATTTGCTTGAGAATTTCTTCTTCGGATTTTGTTAGGTCGATAATCAAAGTGTCTTCCGGTTGGAAGCCTGAATGAGTTTCTCTGAATCCTTTGAATTTTATTTGTTTGGTAATGGGTGGGTCAATTCGTAGGAAGATCGCATTTTCCTTTTTTGCCAAGGGTTTAAGAGCCTCCAAAAGCGTGTCCATTTGGTCGTTTTGTATAAGTGGTCCGCGGGCTGCATAAAGCCAACAATACCCTTTTGGGAGTTCTTGTCGGATTATCATAGACCCTCCCAGGATATGGTTGCTCGCATCCGCTCGCGTTGTGCTCGCCTTAGCTCGCAAGGCCGTTCGCTGTCCCGACCCTGCCCCGCCTTGGCGGGGGGAACTGACTCTTCGAGCCTTCGCTGCCGGCTGTTCGTCATCACTTTCGAGGACAATTATCCAATATTTTCCCCGAAAATGTCCCCAAGCGGAAGTTTGGTGAATTGATGCGAGTGGGTGGGTTTTTATAAACTCATCCCATTTGTGCTCTTCTGATTTTTCCAGGACTCTGGCTTTCATGTAGCGGATTGTAGCATGATAATGGGCAAAAAGGTACGGGGAGTGAACGGAGGTGAAGGCATTCTGAGTTCCACGTACGCGGGGGCTGGGTGTTTGTTCGCTTGTGACGATCAAGAGACCGTCAGTGCCGAGAAGAGTCCGAAGACTCCCACGAAAATCCAGCTGGTTTGTTCGTTGTACGTGTTGTTTGCCTCGGCTTGTAGAATCTGGAACAGCATCACCAACGAGACAATGCCAAGTACAACCGTAACAATCTTCAGAAAGCGTCTCATTTTGCGTCCTCCTTTGATAGAAATGTCTCTCCTTCCTTTATTTTCCAGCAATAAAAAACAAAAGAAGGGAGACATTTCTATGAAAAGAAGAACTAATCGTTCACTCCACCTTTTTGCCCACCACCAGCGGTGGCACATATAGGGATTTGCTAAACTTTCTACAAAATTTGTTTCCGCTGACCGCGACAAATTTTTTTAAAGTTTTCCTGCGCTACGACTAATGCGCGGATTAGTCTACGCTTCGGATCGCAAATCTCGCAAGAGTCTAATTCATTTTTTGGCGGATGAAAGCCGGTATGTCAAGTTCGTTCTCGGTTTGTTTGATTGGAAGCGAATCCGCGGATTCATAAGCTGTTCTTGATCTTGATCTTAAAAGTGAACCTTCGTTTTGCTTGTAATCAAAGCCTGTTGCAACAACTGTAATCTTGATTTCACCAGTGTATGAATCATTGATAACTGCACCGAAAATGATGTTTGCTTCAGGGTCCGCGGCTTCCGTAATTACACGAGCTGCTTCATCAACTTCGAACATACTCAGGTCGTTTCCACCAGTAACATTGAATAGAACACCTTTTGCTCCATCGATTGATAACTCGAGAAGAGGACTTTCGATCGCAGCTTTTGCCGCTTCTGTTGCACGATTTTCACCTGTTCCGTATCCGATTCCCATAAGCGCTGAACCTGCATTTTCCATTACAGCTTTAACATCTGCGAAATCCACATTGATCATTCCATGAACTGTAATCAAGTCTGCGATACCTTGTACACCTTGTCTAAGAACGTCATCCACAACCGCGAATGCGTCATTCAAAGGAGTCTTTTTATCAATAATAGAAAGAATTTTGTCGTTTGGTATTGTAATAAGCGTGTCTACTTTATTTTTTAGATTTTCAAGACCTTCATCGCCTTGAGTTTTTCTTCTTTGACCTTCAAACGAGAATGGCTTTGTAACTACGGCAACAGTCAGGATTCCCATTTCTCTTGCTGCATCTGCAACAACAGGGGCTCCTCCTGTACCTGTTCCTCCTCCTAATCCGCAAGTGATAAATATCATGTCACTTCCTTCGATTGCGTCTTTTACGTCGTCAATACTCTCTTCTGTAGCTTGTCGTCCGAGATCCGGATTTGATCCAGCTCCCAATCCACGAGTAGTTGCTTTACCAACATTAATTTTTGTTGGAGATTCTGAGTGATACAGAGCTTGTGCGTCTGTGTTTATAGAGATGAAATCTATTCCTTTAAGTCCAGATTTTATCATTCTATTAACAGCATTTCCTCCACCTCCTCCAATTCCTAATACCTTAATATTAGCGACAGGAGTAATTTCCGGAGTAACCTCCATAGTTTTTGGTTTTGATTTTACTTTCATAGAAGAATCTTTTTCTCGTTGCGAAGAGAAAAGATTTTTTAGGTCTTGATTGTCATCTTGTGTAGACATGGCTATTAGATTAATTTGGGATAATGTACTCGCTTCGCTCGTGCTACGCTCGCCTTAGCTCGCGAGTTGCTTCGCTCCGCTGCGCAACTGGGATGTAATTATTACCCTTTGCTTGACACAATGTCAAGGTCAAGTATGACTCCTACGGAAAAAGGTTTTTGAGCCACCCTTTCATGTTGCTCAAACCTTTTCTTAAACTTACCCCTTTCATGCCAAGCCCGGCATGATGCCTTCCTTCAAATCTGGAACCCCAAATTAGTAGTCCGATCGCTGTTGCGTAAGCCGGATCGTCAATCTTGTCAACAACTCCATCGTAATTTTGAGGAAAGCCTATTTGTGCCGGAAGATTTAACGTTTCTCTCGCTAAATCTATAACTCCAGGCAATTTTGCCCCTGCACCCGTTAGAATTACTCCTGCAGGGAGCATTCCGTCTCTATGAATTTTCGCTAATTCATCCTTTACCAGTAGGAAAATTTCGTGATATCGCGCCTGAATAATTTCTACAACCTGTTTCTTTGAAACTAAATGTGTATCAATTTTGCTTATTAATGAGAGATCTATAGTTTCTCTGTCGTTTACGTCTTCCGGGGCTGTTGATCCGTACTCGATTTTCACCTTTTCCGCTGTATCAATAGAAGTTCTAATACCTATTGCTACGTCGTTTGTGACATTTTCTCCACCTACCGGAATAACTGCCGTGTGAAGTATAGCTCCGTCCTCAAATACGCTTATAGAGGTGGCTCCGCATCCAACATCCACCACCACCACTCCCAACTCTTTCTGACGTTTGGATAAAACCGCTTCTGCCGGTGCAAGTGAGTTTGGAATAATGTCATCTATATCAACTCCAGATTGAAGTACGCATTTTTCGAGATTTTTGATAACCGGTTCGAATCCCGTAACTATATGGGTCTCTACTTCCAGCCGAATTCCTGTCATTCCTACCGGATATTTCACGCCTTTTTGCTCATCTACGGTGAAAGTTTTTGGTACAATTCTGAGAACTCTTCTGTTGCTTGGGATCGTTACGGCCTGAGCGGCTTCCAATACACGATCCACATCGTCTTCTGAAATCTCGTTTTTGTCTTGGGATACAGCGATAACACCCTTTGAATTAATAGATTCCAGGTGATTCCCACCGAGCCCAAGGAATACGTGGTTGATCGGTTCTCCCGCCATTCTTTCAGCATCTTCGAGTGAAGAAGATATGCTATTAATCGTTTCTTCGACATCAATTACTGCTCCTTTGCGTAGTCCCGTGGATGGTGCTATTCCTACTCCAATTATGTTTGGGGTGGATGAATCGCTTTCCTGAATTCCAACGACAGTTCGGATTTTTGAGCTTCCGATATCTAAACTAGCTACAATTTTTGGTCTTGCCATAGATGAAAATTAAAGGCCCTTTGGCTTGCGTAGGGATCTTACTAGAAAACGCTTGTGGATACAATGTTTTTTGTATACTTTCTTTGGGGATGTTCAATTTTCTTATTCGGCTTGATTGCTAGAAGAGAGATTGTTGTGTGTTATCCTCCTGAATTTTCTTCTCTTTGGAATGATTATTAAATTTGGTTAGTCGACCCATCAAAGTTTTGAATTCCAATTCTCCAAATAATGTGAGGATTTTTTCCTTGTCGTACTCGTGAGTTCTACATTCTTCGATATCTAATTCAATCGGCACATCGGTCACTATAGTTGCCAGTTTTCGGCTGAAAAAAGCATTTTCTTTGTCATTCTTGAGATTATCGTGGACTTTCCCGGTGATTTCATCCAAGTGATCATAAATATTTTCGAGATTTCCGTATTTTTGGAGTAATGTTTTCGCTGTTTTTGCGCCTACTCCCGCCACTCCCTTTATATTATCCGAGCTGTCGCCTTGGAGGCCTTTCATGTCTGGGACTTGGGACGGTTTTAGTCCATATTTACTTAGAACTTTCTGAACATCGTAGATAATCGGTTCTTTTATTCCTCTGGCTGGGGAAAGAACCATAGTTTTTTCAGTTACGAGTTGGAGAGTATCCATGTCTCCCGTGAAAATGTAGGTCTTGATGTCTTCTTTTTTCTCGATTTGTTTTGCTAATGTTCCAAGCACATCGTCCGCTTCAAATCCTTCAATTTCATATATTGGAATTTCGAATGCTCTGACTATATCTTTGATTCTTGGGATTTGTGAATAAAGCTCGTCCGGCGCTTTTTTTCTTGTAGCCTTGTATTCCTTGTATTCTTCGTGGCGGAATGTTGGTCCTTTTAGGTCAAATGAGACCGCTATGTATTCCGGTTTTTCGTAGTTTAAAAGGTTCAATAGTATTGAAGAAAAGCCATATACGGCGTTAACCTGCTCTCCTTGAGAGGTCTTGAAAGGTGGCAGAGCGTGGAATGCCCTGTGAATCACCGCATTGCCGTCAATTAGTATTATTTTCTTCATGTTTCGTGCCTAGACTTTTCGGTCATTATAGAGTACAATGTGTGGATAACAAAAATAAAAACAAATGGAAACGAACTGCGTTGGCAAATTGATTCAACAAAAAAAAGAAACGAAGAAGTCTCTTTCGAAGAAATATTCTTTCTCCAACCAAAAACCATTACTTGGAATTTTCCTGGATAAGGAGCTTTCAAAAGATGTTGAAAGTAAAGTTCATGTATTCCTAGAGGCTTCGCAAGAACTGGATATTGAAGTTGTTGTCTTGGCTGATAGCAATTTGGACTCTCTTCACCTCCCTAATGTCATTTATCTTCCATACAATCGTACTAATAGACAAACTCTCCTTGGGGCTGCGGATATGGCTTTGATATTTGGGTTTAGTGATGTGGAGGAAATGCTGCTGAATGGAGTTATTCCAATAAGTTCGCTTCGACCGGAAGTTTCTGACTACAATCCAAACCGAGAAACCGGGAATGGATTTATTTTCAAAAAAGAGAGCCCTTGGGCAATCTTTGCGGCATTGGTGAGGGCACGAGAAACTTTCAAATTTCCATATGACTGGAAACACATCATAAGACAGGGGATGAGTTCAATAAAATCTTAGAGTCGCGACCCTTCGGGTGCCCGCGGCATGACCCTTTCGGGCCCTCAGTCTAGACTTCTTGAACTGCTACCTTCTGAAGTAATGCTTGTGATCGTATCAATGATGTCTGAGAAATTGATATATCTGATGATATCCAGACCCATTGCTTTACCTACTGTTCCGACAATTACAATTGCTAAAATTGTGATAATCAAACCGATAATCGCGTATCTGATCGTAGATACCGCGGATTTGATCTTTTCTTCTTGTCCTCCGGAGAGAATAAACGAGATCCCTCCAACGAAGATGAAAACTACTGACAAGAACCCCGCAATAATAATTGCGTAAGCAAGGCCTCTATTTATAATTTCTAAAACTTCATAATTAGATGCGGCTTCAACGATCGACTTGCTGCCACCACCTGATATTCTATCGGTTGCCATAGGAATATGTTTAAGAAGTTACCTTACTATTCTGCCTAAGCAGTTTACACTTAAGCTTCTTCTGGTTCAACTATCTTTAAGTTGACACGTGCATTGTTTTTGGAACCGATGATTCTTAGGAGAGTTCGGATAGACTTTGCAGTCTGACCGTTTTTCCCGATGAGCTTACCCATATCCTCTTTGTCTACTTTCAAAGAGATGAGCACTCCCATTTCATCAACAGTTCGCTCTACTTCTACTGCATCTGGGTTTTCGACTATCGCCTTTACGATAAACATGACGAATTCCACATCTTTTTCTTCTTCTGCCATAGAATTTTGGTTACAAGGTTAGAATTATATTATTCAGGTTTTGTTTCTTCTTTTGGGGCCTCTGCTGGAGCCTCTGGGGCTGGGGCTTCTGCAGGGGCAGCTTCTTCGGCAGGCGCTTCAGCTGGAGCCTCTGCTGGAGCCTCCTCTGCTGCAGGGGCTTCTGCAGGGGCAGCTTCTTCGGGTTTTGGTGCTTCTGCTGCAGGTGCAGCCGGAGCTGCTGGTTTTTCTTCTACTGCTTTCTTCTTCTTAGCTTTTTTGTTTCGAGGAGCAATGAATTTATCCATTCCTTCTAGCCCATCCTTTTTTAATAAAACAGCCATGGTATCTGATGGAGTTGCTCCAACAGACATCCAGTATTTTACTCGTTCCATGTCGACTTTGAATAGCTTTGGGTCTTCTGCCGGTCTGTAAAAACCTAATTCTTCAACAAATTTACCTTTTATTGGCGCTGTGTGTTCTTGAACAACGACTTTGAAGCTGGGTTGGTTTTTCTTCCCTGTGCGGCTTAGTCTAATCTTAAGCAAATTGTTTTCTTATCGGCTAAATGCGGGGTCTATTGTAAAGTTTAGGGTTTTAAAGTCAATAGAAAGTTTACTTTAATTGTGCTCGAAGGTTTTTGATTACTTCTTTGCCTGCTTTGCGATTCATCTCGGAAATGATCTTTTCCTTTCGCATAACTACTTCTTGGGCCCAGGCAGAGGATGTTACGTGCACTACTAATACTGAACTTTTGTAGAATGCCGGGGTGATGTTTTCTTCCGGAGATTCTTTGTCCGGGAAAATTTCCGGTATGAGCATGCGGAATTTTTGGCAAACGTCTGCGGCTTTCATCTCGTTGGATATCCCAAATCGACCAGCGGCTTTTGTCATGAAATTTTGGAATGGTTCGAACATATTAATTGAGTGATCGTGTGATTACGTCGTAGGTGCGGAGGCCCATTTTTTCCCATGTAAATTTGGATGCGTGCCGGAATCCTTTTTCTATTAGCTCTGCTTGCAGGCCAGTGTCTTTATATAAGTATTCGATTCTGTTTGCAATATCTTCGGGACTTTCAGGGTTGAAATATATTGCGTTTTCTTCACCGCAGACTTCGGGAATTGAGGAGCGATTTGAGGCGACGACAGGGGTTCCACATTTCATTGATTCGAGTGGAGGAAAACCGAATCCTTCGTATAAAGAAGGGAAAACGTAGGTGTGGGCGGCGTTGTAAAGGTGGATTAATTCTTCTTCTTCGACGAGGTCTGTGAAAATGACATCTTGAAGCAGGTTATGGGCGGTGGTCGCTTCTTTTATTTCCGGGTAATGGGGGTCCGGCTTGCCTGTGATCACTAATTGGAGGTCTAGGTGTTTTCGGTTTCGGAGAATTGCGAATGCTTCGATTAGGCGGGGGAGGTTTTTGTGGCTGCGCCATACGCCGGTGTAGAGAAGGAATTGTTTGGTGATTTTGTATTTTTTTAATGTTTTTTCGATGACGGTGGGGTCTGCGATGAGTGTGAATTTATCACTTATACCATTATATATAACTTCGATTTTGTCTTCCGGGATGTGAAGGTGATCGATAATGTCTTGTTTTGTGTTTTGCGAGACGGCTATGATTTTTTTAGCTTTTCTGGTGGCATTTTTGATGGTCAGATGGTAGGCAAGACGGTGATACCATTTGGTCATTTTTTGGCCGGGGTACAAGGAAAGCGTGAGGTCGTGAATGGTGACCGTGTATGGTTTGCGGTAGAGAATTGGGATGTTGAAGTGAGGAAAATGGACGATGTCACAATTTTCTTTTTTTAGAATTTTTGGGAATGCGAGCTGCTCTCTTAGAGAATAGTGTTTGGCGTTTACAAGAACTTTTTTGACGCTTGGGTTTGGTGGCTGAAATTTGCTGTATTCCGGTTGATTGAAGAAAAGCACAAGTTCGTGTTTGCGTTTATTTTGGTCGTTTATCTTGATCAATTCTTTGACAAGTTCGTGCGTATAACGACCTATTCCCGTGAAATTCGAGCTAAATATTCTGCAATCGATTCCTATTCTCATGGTGGAAAGTTACTGTGTTTTTGCCTTTTTTTCAATGTGAGAAAGGAATTCGCTCCGCTCATTCTACGCTCGCACATTAGTAGGTGCTCGCGGGACACTCCGCTATCCCGACCCTGCCCCGCCTTGGCGGGGGGAGCTGACTCTGCGAGCCTTCGCTTCGTGTCTTTTTAGAATTTTTTTAAGTTTGATTGGTATGGTTTTTGTATGAATTTGAAATTTTTCGAAAAATGGTCAGCGGAAATGGCTTATGTGTTGGGATTTTTTGCTGCTGATGGAAGTATGTCTTATGACCCCAGAGGTGCTTATTATTTATCGTTTTATTCCAACGACAAGGAAATCCTTGAAAAAATCAGATCGGTACTATCTTCTGAACATAAAATTTCAAAGAGATCTTTTAATTCGTCATTTCCAAATCCTGCTTATCGCATACAGATAGGCAGCAAAAAGATTTATTTTGATCTCCTTAGACTCGGGATGACTAGGAATAAGAGTAAATCTCTTAAATTCCCTGATGTCCCTACTTCATTTTTGAGGGATTTCGTAAGAGGTTATTTTGATGGAGATGGGAACATTTTATCAAAAAGATATTTCAGAAAAGACAGAAATAAATATAAAGATTACTTTGCAACAAAATTCATAAGTGGCTCTTGCAGGTTTCTGCAAGTATTGAGGAAAAAGCTAGTATGCCATGCGGGGATCGGGAAAGGTTCTTTTTTTGAAGGAACCAGAAGTTTTGTCTTGTCTTTTGCAATGAAAGATAGTAAAAGGTTATGTGCCTTTATGTATGATAATATCGAAAATGAATTGTATTTGGACAGAAAATATCATGTATATAAGAGCGCAATTGACAATACGGAGCGGTAGTTCAGCTGGTTAGAACGCCTGCCTGTTCGAGGCTTATACAAGCCATTATCGGGCACCCTTCATCAGAAATGATGGAGTGCGCACTGGGTGAATTGCGGGAAACCCCTAACGGGGCAATCCGCAGCCAAGCCTATCTGGGTTTAAGTGGATAGGAAGGTTCAGAGACTAGAGAGTGAGTCCCAACAATAATCTCTCGGATAGCGCCCAGCACCTAAGCTCATTTATGAGTATGGTGATGAGATAGTCCAGGTTACCTTGCGGTGATTAGCACGCAGGAGGTCGCGGGTTCGAGTCCCGTCCGTTCCGCCAATAAAACGGCTCAAGCAAGCCATTTTTGAGTGTGCCTATTTGAATTCAATATTCTTTTTGCCACAAAGTAAGCACTCATAAGATACCATCTGGGAGTGTCCGAAGATTTTCCCTAGACTTCCTAGATCGTGCCTTTCTTTTTCTTTAAAAGAATGTTTTCCTTTTGTCTTCTTGCAATACTTAATTTTGCTGATTTTCTTATAAAAAGGTTCTTCGGGAATTGGTTCCAAAGCTTTTACTACTCCCCTTGGAGTACTCCATGTAATTTCTTTTTTAGGCATAGTAATCTTTTCAACGCCATATTGCTCGAAATGTTTCTAAGCTCTTGACATGCAACTAGTTTTAAACTATATTTTAAATAGTTTTATTTTTAACTGATTTTTTATGCTTTCTCAAATATCTTTTACGGCTGATGAAAAATTGAAGAAAAAAACTATGGAAAAAGCCAAAGAAAAAGGTGTCACCTTGAAATCTGTTTTGATATTCTCTATGGAGGCTTTTGCTGATGGCAAAATCAATTTTGGGATTATTCCTCCCGTTGGAGAAGTGGAAGAATTGCATTTCGATTCTCCTTCCATAAACAAAAAAGCTGAAAAATTAGCGAATTTACTGAAATAGTTGAATGTTAATATTAAGCAGTTATATCGACAAGCATGAATTGAAGCCTTTGCAGAAATACTTTAGCATTGACGATTTGTCGCGTGGAGCTCAAAAAGTGCTTAGAGGGCTAGGGCAAAAGATTACTCCCTTAAAAGAAAAGGGCGAATATCATTTCTTCAAAGTTCGAATAGGAAATGGCGTAAAAGGCAGAATGATAGTTTTCGTTGTTTCTAAAAGCAGGAAGGTGGTTCCTCTGTTGATTCGCTTGAAAAAGGATAAGAAGATGGGAATGAATATGTCTGCAAATAATCCACATGTTGTCTCTCAAATTGAAAAGAATCTCGAACATGTAATTGAGGATATAGAACAGGGAAAATTCAAGGAGTTTGGTTTATAAAAGGGTTTCAAAAAGATTAAACAAATATCCGATTGCAACTATACCCACGGCAACGATTCCAAAGAATATGGCCAGGAGTTTTATTTTCATTACTCTTTTTAGAATAATTGCTTCGGGTAGGGAAAGGCCTGCGATAGACATCATGAAGGCAAGGGAGGTTCCTAATGGAACTCCGTTTGCGGTGACTGAGAAGATTAGAGGCACGAGGGTTGAGCAACCGGCGTAAATCGGCACACCCATTATTACCGCTATAGGGACTGAGAGAATGCTGTATTTTCCAATATAGTTTTCGAAGAATTCTTGTGGGACGTAACCATGGATAATTGCACCTAGCCCGACTCCTAAAAGAACATATGGCCATAATTTTTTCAGAGTCTTTTTGCCTTCGGTAACTGCGAATTTTAATTTCTCTGCAAAAGTTTTTGGAAGAGTTTTTTCATTCGAACCATTATTACCATTGTTCAAAATAATATTTTTTTCCATTTTCATTGTTCCCAATATCATTCCAGCAATTACTCCCAATAAAATTCCGGAAATCGCGTACAATGCAGCTAATTTCCAACCGAACAATCCTCCCATAATCACAAATGCGACCTCGTTCACCAAAGGAGAAGTTATTAGGAAAGAAAAGGCTATACCCAGAGGAATTTCCGCCTTCAGAAATCCGATAAAAATAGGGATTGAAGAGCATGAACAAAATGGGGTGACTGCTCCAAAGGTCGAAGCCGCCAAGTTTCCCAGCCCAAATCGAGACTTTTGTAACCTTGCCTTTAACTTCTCGGGAGAAAGGAACGTTCTGATAAACGCGATAATTGAAACTACTATAAATATCAGGAAAAGGATTTTTATAACATCGTAAATAAAAAAGTTTACGCTCAATGCGAGAGGGGTTTCAACTTCTAACTTGAAGACATTGTATGTGAGAAGGTCTGCGATATATTGGAACATAGAATTTATTTAAGTGGTAGTATATTCATACGTGTTAAACTAAAAGTCAATTTTAATGTAACTAATTCTTTCCTGATTGGTATTTAGTAGTGTCATTTAAATATTTTGCAAAATATGAAAGACGACAGAGACGAAAAACACGACCGCTTTGTTGAGTACTATCATAAGTATAAGGATAAGATCTTTAACTATCTTATGTATAGGGTTCAATTTGACAGGGCGCTGGCTGAGGACCTTTTAATGGATGTATTTATGAAAGGATATGAAAATTTCGATAAATATAGTCCGGAAAAAGGCACTTTCAAAAGTTGGATATTCACGATTGCTCACAATCATTTGGTTGATTGTTGGCGGAAACTAAGGAAGCAAATGGTTTCTACGGAAGCATTGGCCGAGAAAGGGATTGAGCTGGCAGTTGATAGCGATCTGGATAAAAAGGCTGATCTGGAAATTGAAAAACAGAAGGTTCAGAAAGTTTTATTGCTTATGAGCGAACAGGAGAGCGAACTAATCGCCCTTAAGTTTATACATGATTTTACCAACGAAGAGATTGTTCATTTATTAGGCAGAAGAGAAGGAGCAATTCGTACAGCTTTGCATCGATCTCTTAATCGTTTTAGATCTCTATATCAAAAGCTGTATCCAAGTTCAAATTTTATCTAACAATTAAGAATATGAGTAACCATTTCAAAAAATTCGAAAAATTGCTAAAGGGCCTACCTAAGCACAAGGTTAGCAAAGGAAAAGATGAGGAAATTTTGCAAGCTTTCGAAAATGCTCATTCCACAGCTAAACCGGGGGGATTACTATATTTTTTAACCCAATTTAGTATGAACAGATTGGCAAGATTCGCCGCGATCTTATTAGCGGCAGTAGTGGTTGCAGGATTTGGATTATATTCCTATGACCAAACTTCATATTCACACCATTTGAGCAATGCTCAAGCGTCTTTGGAAAAACTGCAAGAAGCTGTTAAAAATGGTGATACGGAGGCAGTTGAAGCGCTTGTAGCCGAGATTATGGCTGAAGCTGAAGCAGCGATAGAGGCTGCTGATGACAGTACTGATCCTGAAGAACTTCAGGAAGCTTTGGAGGATATAAGTGAATTCCATGCCGAAGCTTTAGAGGCCTTTGGTGAGAAAGAGGAAGATGGAGATGTGGAGGACAGTGAGGACGAAGAGGATGAGGAGGATGACGGGGACGACGAGGACGAGGACGACGAGGACGACGAATTGGAGAGAGCAAGGGAACGAACAGAAAAAAATCAAGAACAGATTGAAGAAGCTCTTGAAGACGTAGAAGAAGCCCTTGAAGAAGGACTGGAAGAAGTGGAAATAGACATTGATACGGATAATGAAGATGTTGATGAAGATGAGATGGATAGTGGAGACGATGACGGGGAAGGTGAGCATGAATATGGAGAATATAATAAAGACAATGATGACGAGGATGACGGGGAAGGTGAGCACGAATATGGAGAATATAATAAGGACAATGATGACGAGGATGACGGGGAAGGTGAGCACGAATTCGGAGAGTATAATAAGGAGGACAATGATGGAGAAGATGGAGAGTAATTGGATAAGAGTTAATTATACAGAAAGGCTTTCTTCGCTTAATCGCGAGGAGAGCCTTTTTGGTGTGTTATGCCGAGGGTGTAGTCGTAAATATCATACTTGACGCTGTCTCTGATTTATTGTATAATACAGTTAATAAAATAAATATTTAAACAAAAAAACATGAAATCAATTCCACTGAAGAAGATCTTTCTGATCTTTTTACCTGTACTTATTTTGGTAGTTTTCGCTAGTTGCGAATTCTCATTCAGTATTGGTGGTGATGACGAGGGGGATGACACGGGAGAAACTCTTCAAGGCTTGATGAAAGTCGACAAGGAGGACGATAAATCTGACAAGGATGAAGACGCTGATAAAGATGAGGGTGAAGTCGACAAGGAGGACGATAAATCTGACAAGGATGACAAGGATGAAGAAAAAGAAGAGCCTACCAATAAATTCATCGAGGATGTAGTGAAAGAGACGGTTACAGAAATTGCCGATACTGAAAGTAGAGGAAAGCAAGAATCTGAAACTCCCGAAGAGTTAAGACCGCAAAATGCTGTACCTCCCGGTAAAGAAGACGCAGCAAAAGATGTCGAAATAGCGGCTGCGACTCCTTCAAAAACAATTGAAAAATCATCAACTACTGTGAGGCCCGACACTGCTAAGACTCCTGAAGTTGAAAAGAGAGAAAAGGTAGAGCCTGCACAAAGTTATTGGTGGGATTGCGATTCTTACGGATATTGTTGGGATAGCGATGGATACACATGGTATGACACAACATATGATAACTACTGGTGGGACTGCGATGAGCTAGGGAATTGTTGGGATAGCGATGGATATACCTGGTATGATCCTGCATATGACAGTACCTCAGATTACTCAAATTATTGGTGGGATTGTGATTACTATGGATATTGTTGGGATAGTTACGGATATACCTGGTATGACAGTACATACAATGACTACTGGTGGGACTGTGACGGTTACGGAAGTTGTTGGGATAGTTACGGATATACCTGGTATGACGCCAATTATGATACTTCTTTAGGATATTGGTGGGATTGTGACGACTATGGAAATTGTTGGGATAGTTATGGATACACTTGGTATGACGCGCTATACGACTATTCTTCGGATTATTGGTGGGACTGTGATTACTATGGAAACTGTTGGGACAGCTATGGGGATAGCTGGTATGACGCCGCTTACGACTATTCTTACTCTGATTACTGGTGGGATTGTGATGACTATGGGAACTGTTGGGATAGCTACGGAGCTAGCTGGTATGACGCCGCTTACGATTATTCTTACTCTGATTACTGGTGGGATTGTGATGACTACGGGAACTGTTGGGATAGTTATGGCTATACTTGGTATGATTCCGCTTATAACTATTCTTATTAATTGAAAAAGTCGGTGATTTGCGGTAGATTTTGGGAGATGTTATAAGATTTATATGTTCATTCATAATATTTCCCCTGAGTTGTTTTCGATCGGGCCTCTGACTATTTATTGGTATGGACTGCTTTTTGTGACCGGAGTTGTTCTGGCGTATTTCGTTTTGAGGTCTATTTATAAGGAGCAGAAGTATAAGCTTGAGGATTTGGATAGTTTGGGAATTTATCTGTTTATCGGATTAGTGGTTGGTGCGAGATTGGGGCATGCTGTTTTTTATAATTTTGATTATTTTTCACAGAATCCTATTGAGATCTTTAAGATTTGGAACGGTGGGTTGGCGAGTCATGGTGCCGCAATAGGGGTTTTGGTAGCGTATTTGATATGGATAGCTGTCCATAAAGTAAAGTTTTTCAAATATGCGGATGCTTTGGTAGTGGCGTTTCCTTTGGTTGCGGCTTTTGTGAGGTTGGGGAATTTTGTTAATTCGGAAATAATTGGGACTACTACTGATTCTGCGGTTGGAGTAATTTTTATGAGGCTTGGAGAGACTTTTGGGAGACATCCGGTTCAGCTTTATTCGGCTTTGATGAATCTGTCGATATTTGTTGTTTTGATAGTCCTTTATAAGAAATATTACAAAAAATCTCCTAATGGATTCTTCTTGTTCTTGTATATGGGTCTTTATTTTGTTGGAAGATTTATTGTTGAGTTCTGGAAAGATTTGCATGCGCTACCTGAATCGTTCCCATTATCAATGGGGCAAGTTTTGAGCATTGTTCCGATTCTTATCTCTGTTGTTTATTTTGTATTTTTCTTCCCAAAGAAAAGAAACAGATAAATTAAGCTGAGGATGAATAATGTAGTCGACGTTCCTGCTGAGAACATACAGTAGAGGCAGATTGCGTGTATAATGAATAGTTGAAGGTAGATGAGCCAAAGTGAAAATAGGAATCCAAACGATGTTGCAATTGGGATTAGTTTGAGCGGAAGTTTCCATTTTGTGTCGACGTAGACGAGGGCGAGGATTAGAACCGATAGGTAATACAGCGCTCCCATTAGAGCCATCGGTATTCCGAAAATTACTGAATATTCGCTTGTGGTTACTACATTACAACTGCCCCAGGCATCACATCCAAGTTCAGCTCCTTTGTAATGAACCAACGTCAAATATGACGCATCTATGAATCCCAAAAATGCGACCGCTACTATAGCCCAGATTAGCCAATTAGGTATTAGTTTGTTCAATTGCGTTTCTGATTAATGTTCTAAATTCATCCAGAGTTTTTGGATTTTTTATTCTTTCTCCATTAAGGAAAAATGTTGGTGTTGAATTGAGGCCTCCATCAAGCGCACTCTGAAATTCCGCTTCAACAATGTTTTCCACTTTTTTTGAATTTAAGTCTTCAATGAATTGTTTTTGGTCGAGGTCGAGATTTGCAGCGTATTTTATAAAGTGGTTTTCTGCGGCGTTAACTGTCAGTATTGACCATGTCGTTTGGTTTTCAAAAATCTCTGCGTACATTTCCCAGAACTTTCCTTGTAGGCCTGCGGCTTCTGTTGCCCTGCTTGCGAGTACGGCTTTGTCATGGATTGTTTTTAGGGGGAAATGCCTGTAAGCGAACAGAATGTGATTTCCAAATTCATCCAAAATATCTTCTACCATTTCATAAAAATGAGAACAGGCCGGACATTGGAAATCGCTATATTCTATGAGTACGACATCTGCATCCGGATTTCCCTTTATCCAGTCTTCTTCGGTTAATTCGTTTGGTAATGGAATGTTTTCCGGCGTGCTAACAGCTCTATATAATCCATAAAGACTGCCAACCAAAATAATCATGATGACGAGCCAAAACAAAAATCTTTCTCCTGCTTTTTTCATTTTGTGTGTGTTAATAGCGCGTGTATCTTACTCGGTCGGAACTAGGGTTTCAACCGGTTCTTCGGGGTTAACCGATTCTTCGGGGTTAAGATCTTCTGTTCCGTTCTGAACTGTTCCGTTCTGGATTTTGTCTTCTACCATTGGTTGGATGTTTTGAACTTCCTCAATAACATTTGTAACGAAATCCCCGAGGTAAGGCACAAATTGGATTTGCGCCAGCATGTAAATAAGCAACGCCACCAGCACCGAAGCTCCAATAACCCATCCGAATCCGACCATCAGACCGTGTAAAAATGATAGCCACATGAATTTCCATGGGCGCTTTAGGATTTTGACGAACTCGAGATTCTTGAGCTTTTTGACTTCTTTTGTGAGTTCTTTTACTTCTTTTGTGAGGGTGATTTCGATTTTGTTTGCCATGGGATTGAGTTATCTGTTTGAGTAGTCTCCCGAGTATTATATAATCGGGTTATGAAAATTACTACTAAAACTGGTGACAAGGGGGAAACGTCTTTGTTTGGGGGCATGCGGGTGTCGAAGGGGTCTTTTGTGATTGAGGTTTTGGGTGAATTGGATGAGTTGCAGACTTTTTTGGGATGGTGTCGGTTTATCGGGGGGATGCGTGGAGGGAAGCTGGTGTGTGGAGTGATCGATAAAATCCAAGAAGATATTGGAAAAATGATGGCTGTTGTTGGCTGTCACAAGGGGAAAATTCATGAAGTTGGGGAGGCGGATGTTGAATGGTTGGAGGGTGTGATGAAGAAGTACGGGGGTGCTGTCGAGGGGCTGAAGGGTTTTGTGAAGCCGGGGACTTGTGAGGCTTCCGCTAGGTTTCATATTGCTCGGTCGGTTTGTCGGCGGGTTGAACGGGTGGCGGTTCGGTATTTTGCAGAGGAGGAAGTTGAGGTTTCCGGATCGGTGGTGATTTTGAAATATTTGAATAGGCTTTCGGATTTGCTGTTTGTGTTTGGAATTAAATTTAGATGAGTTACAATATTCGGGCTATGAAAAAAGGAGCATTAAATTTGTTGATTGGAGGGCCTGCCGGAGCCGGAATTGAGAAGTCTGGAAGAACTACAGCTATTTCTTTTCTGCGTGGAGGATATTTTGTGTTCGCAAATGTTGAGCATATGTCTCAGATTCGTGGAGGGAATAATTATTTACGATTGAGAATCGATGAAAAACCGCATGCCAGCCACGTGGAGGAGATTGATATAATGATCGCTTTGGACAAGCAGACGGTTGAGGAGCATATCGGGGAAGTTGTGGACGGAGGAGCTGTGATTTATGACAGTGATGAACTGGATTTGAGCGATGTTGAGACCGGCGGGGCGTTGATGGTGGGAGTTCCTTTGAAAAAGATGGCTACTGAGGAGCTGGGGAATGCGATTATGGCAAATGTAATTTCGCTTGGGCTGGTGAGTGGTTTGGTGAAGTTTGATGTAGGAATGATTAAAAAAGTTCTAGGAAAAGTTTTTGAGAAAAAAGGGGCGGAAGTTATTAAATTAAATGAAAAAGCGGCGGATATGGGATATGAGCTGGCGGGGAAATGGGCGAATGATTTTCACGTGGAGATGAGCGGGGGGAGCGCAACCACCGCCACGGCGGGGTCTTCAAAGGGCAATATGTTTATCGAGGGAAATGATGCGTTCGCTCTCGGAGCTTTGAAGGCGGGATGTAAATATGTCGGAGAATATCCGATGACTCCTTCTTCTTCGATTTTGCACTTTATGGCGAAGTGGGCGGAGAAATATGGAGTAGTCGTGAAGCATACCGAAGATGAGATTTCGGCTTGCAATAGTGCTATCGGGGCCGGGTTTGCCGGAGTGAGGGCGTTGACCGCGACTTCGGGTGGAGGATTTGCGTTGATGGGGGAAGCAATCGGACTTGCCGGGATGAATGAAGTTCCGTGCGTGATCGCGAATGTGATGAGGCCGGGGCCTGCGACCGGTTTGCCGACTCGTACAGATCAGGGAGATTTGAGACAAGTGATTCATGCGGGGCAGGGAGATCCGGTGAAATTGGTTCTATTGCCCGGTTCTGTTGAGGAATGTTTTTATTATGGGTTTGAGGCTTTTAATTTAGCGGAAAAATATCAGCTTCCCGTGATTGTTTGTTTCGACAAGCACTTAGGGGAAGGGTATTTTACTGTACCACCGTTTGATGAATCCGGATTGAAAGTGGATCGTGGAAAATTGGTTACGGAGAATCCGGGAGAAGATTATAAAAGATATTTGAGAACCGAGGATGGAATTAGTCCGAGGACGATTCCGGGAGTAAAGGGTGGTATTCACCGAGCAACCAGCGACGAACATGACGAGTATGGTGATATTACGGAAGATGCTGAGAATAGAAATTTGATGGTGGAAAAGAGAATGCAAAAAGTTGCCAATGCGGCCGCTGAATGCCCAAAACCCGAGTTGATAGGTGATGCAGGTGCGGAAGTTACTTTTGTGACCTGGGGATCGAGCGTTGGGATCTGCAAAGAGGCGGCTGAACTGCACGGAAACGCTAACGTTTTACAAATAAAAACAGCTTATCCATTTCACGCAAAAGAAGTTAAGGAAATTTTGGAAGTGGCGAAAAGACCTATTTTGGTTGAACATAATTTTACGGGACAAATGGGCGGGTTGATTGCAGAAGGAACCGGAATTATTATTGAAGAAAAAGTTTTAAGATATGATGGTCGGCCGATGACCGCAAAATATATAATTGATCGTATTAAATGATGGCGGAATTAAAAGATTTACAAACCAGGCAAAATCCAAATTGGTGTCCGGGATGCGGGGACTATGGGATCCAGGCGGCGCTGAAATCCGCGATTGTCGGGCTGGGGCTGGACCCTGCAAATGTGGCTATTTCTACGGGAATCGGGTGTGGGTCGAAAATTAATCAATGGATAGAAACTTATGGATTTGCTGGATTGCACGGACGAAGTATTCCGGTTGCGATGGGAATAAAATTGGCGAATCCCGAGCTGACTGTGATCGATGTGAGTGGTGACGGAGATGGTTATGGGATTGGGATGTGTCATTTCATAAATACAATGAGGCGAAATATCGATATTACTTATATTGTTCAGGATAATCAGATTTATGGGCTGACTCTAGGGCAAACTTCGCCTACTTCGGAGAAAGGTGCTATCGGTCCTTCCACTCCTAATGGAGTGATTGAGGAGCCTGTGAATCCTATTCGGCTGGCTTTGTCCGCGGATTGCACTTTTGTTGCCCGAGGGTTTGCGGGAGATATTCCGCATTTGACCGGTTTGATAGAGGAGGCCGTGAAACATCGTGGATTTTCCCTGATCGATGTGTTCCAGCCGTGTGCAACATTCAACAAAGTAAATACTCATCAATTTTTCCGAGAGAGAGTTTATAAGCTGTCGGAGGTTGAGGGGTATGATGTGACGGATTTGGGGAAGGCGTTTGAGGTTGCTCACCCCGCCATAGGCGGGGGGTCTTCGACGGGTGAATGGGGAGACAAAATTCCGATTGGGGTTTTCTATAAAGTGGAAAAACCTATTTATGAGGATAGCGATGTGGGGCTGAAAAATGGCGCGCCGGTGAAGGCGGATATTTCGAATGTGAACGTTGCGGAGGTTATGGAGAGTTTTATGTAGGGGAGTGTTTTCGCTTCGCTCAGCTTTGCACTCATATGCGCGTTCGCTTTGCTGCCGCGTGGCGTTGAACAATTTTCGACAACAGTTTTTTTGGAATTGGCTGTTGATTTTTTCTGAAAATTTGTACTATAATTTGTATAGAAATTTATTACTATATTTCTATATATGATTAAAGATCAATGCATATCGGTTACAGACCTTCGCACAAATACCAAGAAATGCCTCGAAGGGCTTGAAGAAGAGCCAAAGTACGTGTTTATAAATAATAAACCGGTGGCTGTTATTGTTGATATTATTGCTTATGAGAAGAATTTTAAGAGAACTGAATTAGTAGAATTAGACAAATCTGAGGTGACTCCAGAGATGAAAAAAAAGGTGGCGGAGGCACTAAAAATTAGCAAGAAGGATTTGTTGGATATATGATTTTTGCATGAAACAAATTCAGAGAATTTTTGAGAAAAAGGAGGTTTTGCTATTCCTTCAATCCAGAAAATTGGTTAAGCAATATCGAAAGGCTAAACGATATTTATTACAGGAACATGTTTTACAAGTGAAATTTAAAGAGAGAAAGCCGAAAGGAAGCGAGATATGGTGCTTTAGAATAAATAAGCAATACCGTGCTATTGGTGGATTTGACGAAGAGGGAAATTTGGTAATTGCTAAGATAGGAAATGTTCATTAATTTTGGCTGTTGATTTTTTCGGGAAATTTGTATATTTTTGTTTGCCTGTAATCTTTATAAGTTATGTCAATAAAGCGATCAAATCCCAATTCTGAAGAGTTAGTAAGAAATTATCTTGCTAAATGTGGTGGTGTTTCTCCTGATAAAATAGCACCTGATTTTACAGTGATCGGCTTCCAGGCAAGAGCCGCAGTGAAATCCGTGGTAACGGAATTGGCTGGAGTGGACGCTACTAACGATGACACTTTGCAACAATCTTTTGAAGGCAACAAACGTTATTCTGTTGCTTATTGCGCAAACTACATCAGGAGCCTTGTTAAAAGGAATTTGTAGCTATAGGCCGTAATTAGCATTTCTATTTAGCCCTTTTCTTTTTGCGCGCATGAGAGGGGATCCGGCGAACGCGGCGAGGAATTTTGCGTCGGTTTTTATTGCAGCGATTTCGGCCAGACTGATTTGGTCGCTGGCGATTGGAGTAGAGAATGGGGCGGTTGTTAATCCGTCACCGGTGGCAGGTTTCTGGCGGACGAGGTTGTGGGGGCAGGCTTCCTGGCAAATGTCACAGCCGAAAATGCGTTTGGTTTTGTGGATTTGGTTGGCGATCGGCTTTGGGATTTTGCCACGGTTCTCGATTGTGTGATAGGAGAGACATTTGTTTGCGTCGATAACTCCGGGGGCACGGATTGCGCCTGTCGGGCAGGCGTCGATACAGCGAGTACAAGCGCCACAGGATATTTTGATTGACTTGCGGTTCGGTCTTAGGTTCAGGTTTGTGAATATGACCGCAAGGAAAATCCATGATCCAAATTCGGGGGAAATGAGACAGGAGTTTTTGCCGATAAATCCCAGGTTTGCCTGTTCTGCAAAAGCGCGTTCGAGGACGGGTCCGGTGTCAACGTAGGATCGAGCGATGGCTTTGGGCGCGAGTCCGGCGATATATTGCTCCAGTTTTTTTAACATTTTTCCGATGACTTTGTGATAATCGCGACCGTAGGCGTATCGTGCTATTCGGCCGTGGCCGGGGAGAAGTTTCGGCTGATCGTAATAATAATTTTTTCCCAAAACTATTACAGATTTTGCGTCGTTGATACGCGGTTTTTTCATGTACTCCATGCCCGCTTCGTAGCCTTCTTCAAGCCATTTTTCATGTGTCTTTATATATTTTTGCGGAAGCTTGCCGGGAGTGAAGCCAACGAGGTCGAAGCCTAAAGATAACGCATATTGCTCAATACTTTCTTCCATTTTTGCTTCCATATTTTTATGCTCCAACATATCGGGGTATTTTGCAATTCCATTTTCGACTCCACTCTTAACTTTACGAAATTTTGGGGGTAAGCTTTTTTCTTATCTTCATCTCATGATTATTCCCGACAACCTGAAATTTGAATTTCAAAAAGCAAAAAGGGTGTTTGATGTAGCCGAGAGGATTGTCATAATTTCGCATCGAAGCCCGGATGGCGATGCTGTGGGGAGCAACTTGGGCTTAAGGTATGGGCTCGAGGCTCTCGGGAAAACCGTAGTGAGTGCGTGCGTAGATCCGGTTCCTGCAAACAGTATGTACTTGAAAAAGGCGGATACTTTTGTTTCGGATTTCAATTATGAAGATTTTGATGTGGTTGTGAGCGTGGATTGTGGGGCTTTGAAATTGGTCCGGTTTCATGAGAGCAAGCCGGAGATTTTGTCCGGGGAGAAGCCGTTTGTAAACTTTGATCATCATGAGTCGAATGACAACTTTGGAACTGTTAATCCGGTTGATCCGGATGCATGTGCGACCGCTTGTGTGCTTTATAGGTTTTTCTGGTTTATGGGATGGAAGATAAATATTGATACTGCAACTGCACTCCTTCACGGAGTGTATTTTGATACCGGAGGAATGATGCATAGCAATGCTACTGCTGACGTTTTCCGTTTGGCCAGCGATTTGATGTCGAAGGGGGCGAATGTTCAGAAAATTTCCAAGGAACTTTTTCATACAACTCCTATTAACAAGTTGCGGCTTTGGGGGCGGATATTGGAACGGACTTATGTGAATGAAGAAGGCGTGACTGTTTCTGCTGTGGGTCATGCAGATTATGAAGCGACGGGGGCTACTGCGAACGATACGGGAGGGGCTATTGATTATTTGAATGCGGTGCCCGGGAGTAAATATTGTGTGCTTTTGAGTGAGGATGATAATGGGAGAGTGAAAGGGTCTTTGCGGACCCAAAGGGATGATGTAAATTTGTCAGACGTGGCTTCGCAGTGGGGTGGTGGAGGCCACCCAAAGGCGAGTGGATTTGGGGTTAAAGGTGAATTGAAACCGGTAATGAGCTGGAAGGTGATGTCAGGAGAAGGGGAAGACGAGAGCGGCGTGGATTTGAAATTCTAGAGCTGAAGTTTTGGCTAGGGGATTGATCTTTTGGCGTTTTTTTGGTATAATTTTATGATAAAAATAAAAATAAAATTTATGGAGGAAACCAATGGAAATTTAGCAAAAAAAATCCTTCAGAAGCCTAAACACGTAGGTCCTTTTGATTATAGCAAAGCGACCGATGACTTGCTGACAGAGGAGGGTGAAGCTAAGGGGCAAAATGTAATGGAGTGGATTAACGATGTGGAAATGGAAAAGGCAATCGGATTGTCAACGGAGATCCGTAGAGAAGTCGCCAATACTCTGACTGCTTCCGACACGCCTGAAGCGGATTTGATTGCACTCAAGGATAAGCTGTTGCAAAAAAAGTCGGAGACAAACAAACCCGCGGCTGTTGTTATCGACGAAATGATTAGACGTATCGGTAAAAACGTGGAAGAAGTGACAAAGTTTAAAAGTCCGGAACCAAAAACTCCGGAAGAGCTCTATGCTCTGGCAATAAGAAGTTTGCAAAATACCGTAGATTCTGCCGAGGATTCGGGTGCGGAAAATGTAAAAGAAGTGCAGGATGTGGCAGATAGAATTAATAAAATTTTCGAAGATTTGAAAGAAGAGATTGAATCAGGATATATTACTTCTGACGTTGAAGAGCTTCAAAACAAAATCGATGGCTATGTTGAAAATTTGAAATTTGACGAAGGTATTTTGTCAGGATCTGTTAAAAAATATTTGGAACTATCTAAAGTGAGTCCTTTTTACGAGGATTCCGTAGAGTAACAATCTTGACCTTCTTTTCATTCTCGCATACAATCCCTTCGAGGTAATTTCACTAACGGCATGACACTACTCAAGGGGAAAAAAACCAGGAAGGCCAATAAGAAAACGGCTTTCGCTTTTTCCGGGAAAAAGGTGTTGGTACTGGGAAGTGGAGCTCTGAAAATCGGGGAGGCCGGAGAGTTTGATTATTCCGGGTCACAGGCGATAAAGGCGCTGAAGGAAGAGGGAATCAAGTCGATTTTGGTGAATCCTAATATTGCGACTATTCAGACCAGCAAAGGGCTGGCGGACAAGATTTATTTCTTGCCGGTGAATGCATATTTTGTGGAGAAAGTGATCAAGGAGGAGCGACCGGATGGGATATTCCTCGCGTTTGGGGGACAGACTGCGCTGAATTGCGGGGTTGAATTGAACAAGAAAGGCATTTTGAAGAAATATGGAGTTGCGGTGCTGGGGACGCCTGTAGATGTTATTCAAAAAACTGAAGATAGGGATCTTTTTAATAAAGAGCTGACAAAGATCGGCGTGAAAATGCCGATGAGTTATGCGTGTACCACGAAAGCTCAGGCTCTTGGTGCGGCCGGGAAGATTGGCTTTCCGCTTATCATCCGCGCGGCGTTTACGCTCGGGGGAAAGGGAAGCGGGTTTGCGGGTGGTCCGAAGGAGCTTTCGGAGATGTTGGACACTGCTTTTGCATATAGTCCGCAAGTTTTGGTGGAAGAGAATTTGAAAGGATGGAAAGAGGTGGAATATGAGGTGGTTCGGGATAGAGCGGATAACTGCATTACAGTTTGCAATATGGAGAATTTTGATCCGCTCGGGATTCATACGGGCGAGAGTATTGTGGTTGCTCCTTCGCAGACTTTGACTAATAGTGAATATCATAAGCTTAGGACGCTTTCTATCAAGACGATTCGACATTTGGGGGTTGTGGGGGAATGTAATATTCAGTTTGCGCTGGACCCTCGGTCGGAAGACTATCGTGTGATCGAAGTGAATGCCCGGTTGAGCCGGTCTTCGGCTTTGGCGTCGAAGGCAACGGGTTATCCTTTGGCTCATGTTGCAGCAAAATTGGCGCTTGGTTATACCTTGCCGGAGCTGAAAAATGCGGTTACGAAAACGACTACTGCATGTTTTGAGCCGGCGCTGGATTATTTGGCTTTGAAAATTCCGAGGTGGGATCTGAATAAATTTAGAATGGTTTCGAAGCAGATTACCACTGAGATGAAATCGGTTGGGGAGATAATGGCCTTGGGGAGAAGTTTTGAGGAAGTAATGCAAAAAGGACTGCGAATGTTGCAGGTTGGTCTGCATGGGTTTGTTGCGAATGAAGATATAAACATTAAATCTGAGAAGATTAAACAAGATATCGAAAATCCTACTCCGAAGCGGATTTTGGTGATTGCGGAGGCTTTGCGTAAGGGCTGGACGGTTGAGAAAATCTCGAAAATTAGTGGAATTGATAAGTGGTTTTTGGATAAATTGAAAAATATTGTCGCGATGGAACGGAAGTTAAAACGGACTGATGATATGAATGCGGAGCTAATGCTGGAGGCGAAGAAAATGGGGTTTTCGGATAAGCAAATTGGATTTTTGTATAACTTGGAGGAGCTGGATGTTCGGAAAAAACGAAAGGCGATGGGTATTCTTCCATCTATTAAACAGATTGATACTTTGGCCGCGGAATATCCTGCTAATACAAATTATTTGTATATGACTTACCATGGAGATGGGCACGATATTCATGCCGGGCGCCGGAAGAAAGTGATTGTGCTTGGGAGTGGAGCGTATTGCATCGGGTCGAGCGTGGAGTTTGACTGGTGCTGTGTGAATGCGGTTAAGACTGCAGAAAAAGCGGGGTATGAGACGGTGATGATTAATTACAATCCGGAGACGGTCAGTACTGATTATGATATTTGTGACAAGTTGTATTTCGATGAATTGTCGTTGGAGAGGGTGCTGGATATTTGTGATTTTGAGGGGGGCGTAGCCGAAGGCTCGCAGAGTCAGCTCCCCCCGCCAAGGCGGGGCAGGGTCGGGACAGGCGGAGCCCCTTCTGGAAATAGAGTAGAAGGCGTGGTGGTTTCGACAGGTGGACAGGTTGCGAATAATTTGGCCCTAAAGTTGCACAAAGCCGGAGTACCAATTCTCGGAACTGATCCTGAAAATATTGATCGGGCGGAGAATCGACATAAGTTTTCCGGTCTTTTGGACGACCTTGGTATTGATCAGCCAAAGTGGAAGGAATTGGCTAAGGCTTCAGACGTTTACAACTTTGCGGATGACGTGAAATATCCGGTTTTGGTGCGGCCTTCGTATGTTTTGTCCGGTGCGGCGATGAGTGTTGCTTATAGTCGTGATGAACTGGAAGGATTTCTGGGGAAGGCGGCAAAGATCTCGAAGGAGGCGCCTGTTGTTGTTTCGAAATTTGAATTGAGAGCAAAGGAAATCGAGATAGATGCGGTTGCTTATAAAGGAAAGTTGGTGATTTATGCGATCGCGGAACATATTGAGAATGCCGGCGTGCATAGTGGGGATGCGACAATTGTGCTGCCTCCTCAGAAACTTTATATTGAAACGATTCGAAGAATAAAAGTTATTACCAAGCAAATTGCGAAGGCTCTGGATATCAGTGGCCCATTTAATATTCAATTTTTGGCGAAAGATAATAGAGTAATGGTGATTGAATGTAACCTACGGTCATCGCGAAGCTTCCCGTTCTCGTCTAAAGTTACCGGTTATAATTTTATCGAAATTGCGACAGAAGCGATGCTGGCGAAGTCTACTGGAAAGATGAGTGCTGCGAGCAAAAAACGGCTTACATATAGGAATTATAGGACTTTGGATTTGGATCATGTTGGGGTGAAAGCGCCGCAGTTTAGTTTTCCTCGGTTGAAGGGGGCGGATCCTGTGTCGGGGGTTGAGATGGCGTCGACTGGTGAAGTTGCATGTTTTGGTGATGACCTTTATGAAGCTTTCTTGAAGTCGATGATCAGCGTCGGATTTGAATTACCAAAGAAAGGAATTTTGTTTAGCGTTGGAGGAGTGGAGGCAAAGGCTGATATTTTGCCTGTAGCTGAAAAGTTTGCGAAAATGGGATTTGTGATTTATGCGACTGAAGGAACTTGTCAGTTTTTTGAGGAGAATGGACTTAAATGCAAAGCTTTATATAAAATTTCTACGGGTCAGAAGCCATCTTTGTTGGATGGAATGATGGAAAAGGATTTTGACCTAATTGTAAATATTCCAAATAATTATTCTCGTTCGTCGGTTACTGACGGGTATTTGATTCGACGAAAATCGGTGGATTTGAATATTCCTCTGATCACAAACGTGCAGGTTGCAGGGATCGTAGCGGAGGCATTATCGCGGTATGGGATTGAGGATCTGAAAGTTAGGGATTTGGATGGATATTTTTAGAGATTAGCGCAGATGCTGGTTACAACTTTTCATCTGGAAATAACTGAGTGACATCGTCTGGTAGCGGTTCTTCTGAGGTTGTGGTAGATAGTTGTTGGGATAAAAATTCACGTGTATTTTCTTCAATATCTCTAATGGTCATTAAGTCTTCTGCGGATAATGTTGAACATTCATGCGAGTTCGTTAATCTTGCACCTCTTCTTATTTTTTTTATTCCTCCCATTCTTATGATAGCTTCTTCTAATGGATCTAATTCTCCTAATAACCTATCTATTGTATCCAAGCTCAGTTCTCCTTTGGCAATTGTCTCTTCATCAATTGCTTCGTCGAGAGCATCATCAAAGGTTTGTTCGGCTCTTTCCTCCAGAGTAAATATTGGCTCAGGATACTGACCACGGACTTTCTCTCTAATCTCTAGGATATCGTTGACCAGGGTTTTTCCTAGTTCATATTGTCTTGCTCTTAATTCTGTATCTGTTAATTTTAATAATTTTAAAATTTCTGTAATATCTCCTTTTTCTACCAATTCGAACAGCCCTTTCTCAGCATCTTCATCTACAACTTCCGATCCATTTTCATCAATAATATCTAATACTAATTCTTTTATGTAAATTCTAAATCTCGTCTCTATTTTATCAATGCCAATTTCTCCAATAATAATATCTACAGCCGATGAGGCCGCGACTGTTTCAACATTCTTTTCTTTCAAAGTTTGTGCAGCTTTTTTAACAATTTTGTCAAAATCTCTCAACTTCTCCAGTGATGTAAAGCTTGAAAAAGTTTGTTTCCCAATACCATTTTCTAAGGCTTTTATCAAAGCTTGATGAGCCGGTCTCAAGTCTTCAATTTGTTCCGGTAAATTATTTTCAGTTGGCTCAAAAGCTGCCAAGGCTTCCACCATTTCTTGTTTTAAAACTGGAAATCTTTCGGTAATTGCTTTCGCTCTATTATAAATACGATCCATTGCCCAGAGCATTGTCAGCTGTTCTTGCGGATTTTCTGTTACTTTTAATAGATGTCCTTCTTTTTCCATTTGAGCAGTTAATTGATCAGTTTGATACTATCCACATTTGCAACCCTTTTGTCAACCTTTGTTTGCTGAATGGTTCTTGTACTTGTGCGAAGGAGTTTCTAGAATGACGTCGATGAAAAATACATTACCAAAGTCGATTCGTCGGCTTATAGAAGAGTTGAGTCGGCTTCCGGGGATTGGCCCGAAATCGGCTCAGAGATTGGCTATTTATTTGTTGCATCAGCCGCCGGGACGTTTGCAAGGTTTGGGAGAATCTGTGCTTGAACTGAAGGATGGGATTGTTTTTTGTGAGAAGTGTTGGAATATTGCGGAGAGTAATGTGTGTCCTGTGTGTGCGGATGAGGGGCGTGACGGGAAGACGATTTGTGTGGTTGAGGAAGTGCTGGATGTTGTGGCTTTGGAGAAAACGCGGGACTTTCATGGTGTTTATCATGTGTTGCACGGGGCTTTGTCGCCGATTGACGGAGTGGGCCCGGATCAGCTAAAGATTGATGCTTTGTTTGAGAGGGCGCGAGGAGGTGTGGATGAGATAATTTTGGCTACAAATCCGAGTTTGGAGGGGGAGGCTACTGCTTTGTATATTCAGAAAGGTTTGAAGGATCTTGATGTTCTGGTGACGAGGATTGCCCGTGGGTTGCCGGTTGGTGGGGATTTGGAGTATGCGGATGAAGTGACTTTGAGCAGGGCGATAAAGGGAAGAGGGGCGTTTTAGAATAAAGTTCTATTTAATAATAATTAATATATTATGAGAAATACTGAAAATTCAGAAGGCTTGTTTCAGGATGTGGGCGATGTGGAAAATTTTAAAATTACTTTGGGAGCGAAGTTAAGAGTTGCCCTTAGGTATAATTATGGTATTTGCCATATTCAAGCAATGCTGGGAGAGGCAATAACCAGGCAGTCTTCACAAACGGAAGCCGCTTTGATTTCGAGTGTCCAGGTGGCTATTTATGAATCGCTTGGTCAGCAGATTCCTCCTGAGACGATAAGTTCTCTTGTGCGTAATGCTTTGACAGAGGCTTTGACTGATGATTTTGGAGAGGGCGTAGCGGACGAAGTTTACAATGACGGCTATCGCTTGAGAAGAGGTAAATATGATGAAGGTTGTGACCTTAAGGCTCTAGATTTTGACCTTTAGACTGTTTTAAACGTCGATGGACCTGAGCCGGTGAGGTGGTGATTTTTTGGAGGAGGCGTGATGGTTTCGAAGTCGTTGTGGAGGTTTTGGATTATGAGGTTTGGATCTTCTTTTTCTATTCCTTCGAGGAGGAGATTGGTTTTTTCGGTGTTTTTGCCGCAGAGGGAGAGGTCGAGGGAGGCGTACATTTGTGCGGTTTTGTCCTCTTGGGGATAATTCTCTTTGGCTTGGATCGTAAATTTCACACATTTTATCGGTTTTAGTGGGGTTAATTTTTCTCCGTAATGTTCGCCGAGGGCGGTTCCGCCGAGGATGAAAAATGGAACGTCTGCGCCGAGTTGAAATGCGAGGTCAAGCAGCTTTTCGGTGGATAGGTTGAGATTCCAAAGTTCGTTTAAACCCTTTAGAGTTGCTGCGGCGTCAGAGGAGGCACCACCCAGGCCTGCCGCTATCGGGATGCGTTTGTGGATGATTATTTTGGCATTTGTGCTTATATTTTGGTCTTTTTTTAGGAGTTTTAGGGCTTTGTGGACAAGGTTGTTTTCTTGTGGAATAAGGTCATCCACTGTTGACGTGTGGTCGGATTCTTTTGATTCATAGATTTTTAGCTCGTCAGCAAGATTTGGAAGCTCGTGAAAAACAGTCCGTATTTCGTGGTATCCAGACTTGTCTTTTTTGAGTATGTCTAGACAAAGATTTATCTTTGCCGGAGCGGAAATTTTTATCATTTTGAAGTTTTTTCTTTAACTATTGACGCTATGGCAAAACATTGTATTCCCAGACCTTCTCCGAAGATGGTGCACTTCTCTCCCGAAGTGGCCGTTATGCCTATTCGCCTTGTATTTAGATCTAATATTCCCGCTAGGCTTTTTTTCATTTTTGATACTAATGGATCAATTTTGGGTTTTGCGGCTTCTATCATTAAGCCTAGAGAATTTACTTTGAATCCTTCTTTTTTGATCTTTTTCAAAACAATTTCCAGATATTTTTTACTATCTTTTATTCCTTTTTCGTAGGCATCATCGGCATAAAAACCGAGTGACATTTCTCCGATAGATTGAGAAAGTGCGTTAAAAATAGCATGCAAAATCACATCTCCGTCAGAATTTGCTTCGAGTTTGGGTTCGTCCGGAAATTCCAGTCCCGCAAGCACCAATCCTTTCTTTTTTTCTTCGAACATATGGCTGTCCTGACCGATTCCCGTGCGAAAATCTTCAGGCATTTCCCCAAGGATAGTTTTCAATTTCAAGTAATCCGCCTGGCTTGTGATTTTAAAATTATTTTCGTCGGCTTTGATATACTTGGTCTTTTGTCCGATTGCCTCGAACATCATGGCTTCATCTGTAACTTCGAGCTTGTTTTTGACCGTGTGATCGACAGCCTTTTTCATTATCTTGTATGTGGATGACTGTGGCGTTTCTGCGGCAAAGAGCTTGTCTCTATCGTGCGTTTTTATGATGTGTTGGTCATCTATCTCTTTGACTGTAGAAGTGATGTAATGCCCTACAATGCAGGCTCCGTGCATGGCAGCCACCTCGATAGACTTCGAAATTTCATCGTGGGAGGGAAGAGGATTTGCGCCGTTGTGGACGAGGATAATATCCGAAGGTTTTGCTGATTTTTCGAGTTCTTTTAATCCTTTTTCTACTGAATTTTGTCGTGTGAGGCCTCCGATTGTCACTCTTTTGATCTTTGAAAATTTGTATATTTTAATGGTTTTTTCGATCTCGAATTTGTTGATTTTATTCGCAACAACCGTGATTGTGTCGATTTCCGGGTGATCGTTAAAAGCCATTATTGAATAATAAAGAATGGGTTTTCCATTAACAGGAAGGAGCATTTTGTCCGTTCTTGTGCTCATTCTTTGGCCTTGGCCTGCGGCTAATATTATTACGTGGTTCATATATTTTGCCTATTGGATTGTTATTTTAACACATTTCTGTATTAATTCAATTTTAAGGTTGACAGAAAAGCTGTTGCGTGGTTAAATGTTCTCTTGAATTTTAATAACTAAAATCATTATGTCGGAAGAAAGTAAAAAACTTGGTGATTCTTTAGCGGAATTACACTCCGGGGATCCTGAAAGAAATATTGCTCTGTGCGTTGATGATGAGCCTGCGATAAAAAGGCTTTTATCAAGGATAATTCCCCATTTTCTCCCGAATGTTAAAGTCGAAGAGGCCGAATGTCCGGACGAAGCTATTGATAAAATTTCCGGTGAGCTTGTCGGGCGCGTTGCATTCGTGTTTTCGGATATGGAAATGCCCGGTGGGAAAAACGGCATGGATCTTGCCAATGCCCTGAGAGGAGAAAATGCTGATCCGGATTTAAAGGAAAATATGAAAAATGTTCCTTTTGTTATAGGTTCCGGGAATACTGATTATGCCAACCCTTCTTGTGAACAGGGGCAGACCATGCAGGCTCTTATTGATGAGGGAATTGTTGATGTGTTTGTTTCAAAGCCTTTTTTACCGAATGATATTAAAGAGGCTATTGAAGAGGCGGTTAATCGTGTGATGATTAGAGTTGCCGGGCAAGATCAAGAAATTCAGTAAATCTGACTTCGTTCCGGAGGAATTGCTCTATTAGGCTTTCTTCTTTTTGGAGGAATTGGAACATTTTTGTGCGGTCGCGGTTGAAAGCGTCTGTTACGATTCTTATGCCCGGAAAGGTTTCGTGGTCCGGGGGAAGAAGTGTAAATTCGTTGGGATGGATAGTTCTTGTGCGATTTTGCGGAGTTTGATTAATGGCTCTTAGAAGCGCGTTTTCGATGTGTTCGCGCATATCCGGATCTGAAATGTAGGCGTAGTGGTTTGGGTCGTTTTCGAATTCTACGATTCCATGTATTTGGCACTCCGGGTGGACGCGGGTTTCTATTTTTCTAAGCGGAATATTGAATAAATAATGGGCTTCTATTATTTCCAGGCCTTTGTTTAGGAGGGTTGCGGATTCTATTGAAACTTTCTTGCCCATTTTCCATTTTGGGTGGGCGAGGGCTTGTTCTGCTGTGATGTTTGAAAGGTCTTTTTTGCCGAAAAATGGCCCTCCTGAGCACGGAAGAATTATTTTTTTGATGGCTTTTCCAGGGTTTTGCCGGAGAATTTCATAAATTGCGTTGTGTTCCGAGTCGAGCGGAATGAGTTGTCCGGGCGTGGCAAGAGGAATTACCTCTTCTCCTGCCGCCACCAATGATTCTTTGTTCCCGAGGAGGAGTGTTTTCCCTGCTTTTAATGCCGTTTTTGTTGGTTCGATGCCTGCTATGCCCGAAAGAACGTTTATTACTATGTCGGCTTCTTCTAATTTTGCGAGATCGTTCAATGCCTCCTCACCATCTATGGCCGTGAGGATTATGTTTTCCGGGTTAATTTCCAGGTCTTTTACTTGTGAATTGAGAACTTCTTTGCTTGTATTCGCGGAAAGTCCGATTATACGAAAATTATTAGGATATTTCTGTAAAATTTCTATGCTCTGCGTCCCCAAAGAACCGGTTGAACCCAGGATAACAACGTTTTTCATGGTTGGATTCTACTACTTCTTATTGACTTTTGTAAGCTATTTTCGTAATATCCAGAGGCTTTATGCAGGCTTAATAAGCCTTTTTATTATTAATAAAAAATTATAGCTAAGCGACTACATGTAAACGATAAAATCAAAGCTCCAACTGTTCGTCTAATTGATGATGAAGGAGAACAGCTCGGGATTATGGCTACAGACAAGGCCATGCAGCTTGCTAAGGAGAAGGATCTTGATTTGTGCGAGGTTTCTCCAAATTCGAAACCACCGGTTTGTAAGATAATGGATTATGGAAAATATCAATATCACCAAAAGAAAGTTGATACGAAACACAGGAAGATGCAAAAGAAGACAGAGGTGAAAGGCGTGAGAATGGGCTTCAAAACGGGAGATCACGACATGGAAGTTAAAGCAAAACAAGCGAGAAAATTCCTGGAATCGGGAAATAGTGTAAAAGTTTCATTGATTTTTAGAGGGAGAGAGGCTATGTATAAGAACCTGGCAAGAGAGAAAATGTTGAAATTTCAAACGAGTTTAGAGAAAATATGTACAATCGAAACCTCACCTAAGGGCCAAGGAAACACATTAATAATGATATTAACACCAAACAAATCATGAAGCAGAAAACTCATAGTGGACTAAAAAAACGAGTAAAGGTGAGAAAAAGCGGAACAGTTATGGTCCAGAAATCTTGCAAAAATCATTTGCTTGATAATAAGTCAAAGAGACAGAAGAAGTCGTGTAAAGGTGGAATGCCGATTCCGGCCGGACGTCGCCAATCGTTGAGACGGTTGATGCCGGGAAAAGTTGGAACTGTGAAAGTGAAGAAAGTTAGAGTTGTGGCTGAGACTCCGGTCAAGAAGGCCGTGAAGAAAGAGGTTGTAGCAGAAGTGGCAGAGACAAAATAATTTACAAATTTAATTTAAAATATCATGACTAGGGTAAAAAGTGGCGAAAACGCCCACCGTAGGCACCGCAAAGTTATAAAGGCTGCCAAAGGTTACAGAAATCTTCGAAGCAAAACTTTTAAACAGGCCAAAAATGCTGTTATGAAAGCCGGACTGCATGCTTACACACATCGTCGTACTCGTAAAAGAGAATTCAGACGACTTTGGATTGCGCGAATTAATGCTGCTTGTAGGGAGCATGGAGTTGCTTATAGCAGACTTATTGATGGCATGACAAAGAAGGGTATTGAGCTGAACCGAAAAATGCTTGCCGAACTTGCGATACATGAACCTAAGGCTTTTAAAGCTGTGGTTGATGCCGCGATGAAATAGAGGAGTTAGGCTGGCGAGAATGCGCGCAACCTTGATAGATGTGTAGAGATGATTGTGCGTTATCTTCGTTTTTTGAAGCACAACATTCTATCGGGGGGTTGGGATTTGATCCAGGCGCTGCGGATTTTATTTTTTTCTTCTTTACTCATATGAGTGGTAACCCACCCATATATTTTTCCTGCTTGTTGGCCGTCCATTGAGGCCGTAAGCTTTTTGTGTCTTAGTGGCCCTTTTTTGCGCACACCTACCTTAAAGGCGACCAGTTTACACTCGTTTACCAGGAAGTGTAATGTTCCTACTCCGCACCTGGTCGTACGCTTGTAGAAGCAGAAATGGATTCTCGCCTCATTGAGAACGAAGGTCATGAGTGCGACCTTGTCGAAGTTTTTCGAGTCCTTGTCGCGTATTTTTTGGACATACCATCTTATGCATCCAAGGTGATAATGCGGGGACTTTTCGAACTCCTTTCGCTTTGGGTCCTTCTCTTTGCACCTAGCCTCTATCGCCTTATATAGGCGGGAGACGTAGGCGTTGGAGGGGCGTTGACCTTTTGCGGGTGGCTTGGGCAGGGCGGGTTTTTTGGGCGCGAACCGTGGCTTTGGAGCTGCGATCTTTGCCTTTGACTGCGTCTGGAGTTTCAGTGGAGATTCGGTGGAAGCGGAGGGTTCCTTTTTGATGATGTACAGTATCATCCCCGCGATTCCGACACAGGCAACCAAGCCGATGAGGAGAGCCAGAGCTCTTCCTCTTTTCTTCTTTTCGTTTCCGGCAGTGGGTGTGGGGGTCTCAGGAGCGGCTTCAGGAGGGGCACTGACAGAGGTGTCCGGTACCGTTTCCGCGTTTTTGTTGGAAACGGCGGCGGGACCACAAGCCGTTATGGCTCCGCTCCCGAAGAACGCCGTTTGCGAGGCGGGCTTTGGCTTTTCTATCCGAATTTGTGGTTTTTTTCCGAGAGCTATCGCCTCTTTTTCCTCCTTCTCGAGTATTCTATCGTACTCCAGGCAGAGATCCCTGAGTTCCTCTGCGGTTTGGATTCTTTCCGCGGGGTTGTAGCAGACACACCTTGCCACTATTTTGGCGGCTTCGGACGGAAGCTTTTTGAGGGCTTCCTTGACCTTTTCGCCGTCTTTTGCGAAGGTGATGGTCTGGTTCATTCTCATATATCCCGACATCACATTAAATCGGGACACATCTCCGTAGAAATGTTCTCCGTTCAGGCAGAGGTAGGCCATCAGCCCCATGGAGAAGATATCGACCGTGTGGTCGATTTTGTCCGGAGCCTCAAACATTTCTGGCGCGGCCCAGAGGGGGCTCCCGAAGGGATTGTCGGCGCTCGTGAGCTTTTCCTCTCCCTTCTGTTGCACACCCTGGCTAATGCCAAAGTCGATCAGCTTGGGATGGAGTTCCAGTTCTCCGTCCGCTATCATGACCTCTTCGATCATGATGTTTTCCGGCTTTAGGTCCCTGTGTTTTATTCCCTGTTCGTGGACCTTCACCAGGGCTCCGGCGATTTTTATGATTACGCCGAAGTTTTGCCTTTTCGTGAAGATGTCATTGCCGCCGGTGTAGTGGTCAAAGGACTTGCCGTCGATGTACTCGGTGATGATTCCCGGATTCGGAGAGTCGCTCCGAACCTGGAGAATATCGGCAATACACTGAACGCCTTTGAGGGCGTACAGCGCTCTTGCTTCCCGAAGGAACCGAGCCTGAAGCTGGGGGTTTTGGTTAAACCCCAAAAGGTCAACAATTTTTATAGCCACCTTATTACCGACGGCCTTGTGCCTTCCGAGGTATACTCTTCCCATTCCTCCTGCGCCAAGCGCTTTCTCAATGATGTAGCCTTCGTATTCCATTCCGATTCTCGGGTCTAGGATGTCCATTTCTTCCTCTCCTTGTCGGTCTGTCTGTTTTTTTGTATATATCTGTGTCCCTTCTGAGAATAATTTCTCGAAGGGGTTTGTTTTCTCGCCAGCCTGTGCTTTCAAGGGTCGTTAGCTTCGCTCTTACTCTGAGGTAAGGCTCAGCTAAACCTTTCTTAAAAGGCCTACCATGATACCTTGTTTAGAGGCATGGTCAAGCTATAAAGCCTGGGTGTATGAAACGGGATGATCCCTTTTTAGTTTCAGTGCCGGATTTTATTATTCTATTTCAAATGAATTGAAATTGTCGACGGGTTCGCGCCATGTTACTTCGACGTGGTCTATCTCCGCTGAGGGCGAACCCTCGTGACACCAAATTATGAAGTCTTCGATTTGGTGTTTTTTGCCCTGTATGCAGGCAATAACGCTTCCGTCAGACATGTTTTTCACGAAGCCTTTCAGATCTAGTTCACGGGCTTTTTCTTGTGCGTTATCTCGAAAAAAGACCCCTTGGACTCTGCCTGTGACTTTGAGCAAAGCTTCCTCCATTGTGTTCCTCCGTTAGAATGTTTCGATTGTTACTTCTTCAAGGACAACGTCTTCTAGCGGCTTATCCATACCGTCTTTTTCGACATCTGCCATTTTTTCCACTACATCCATTCCTTCATATACATATCCGAATATTGCGTGCTTCCCGTTTAGCCACGATGTTCCCGCTGCCGCTTGGACGATGAAAAATTGGCTTCCACCTGTGTTTGGACCTGCGTTCGCCATAGAAACAGCTCCATATTTGTGTTCCAGCCCTTCTCCAAATTCATCCTTCAGGGTAGTTCCCGGGCCTTTGTAGCTGTATCCTCCTGTTCCGTTTTTGTTTTCGAAATCTCCGCCTTGAATCATGAAATCATCGATAACTCTGTGGAAAATTACATCGTTGTATTTGCCTTCTTTGCTTAATTCGATGAAGTTTTTTACTGTTTCCGGAGCTTGTTCCGTGTATAGAAGCATGCGAATTTCCCCCAGGTTTGTTTTTAGTATTGCGATTGCGTCATCGCTCTCTGGTGCTAATTTCATTTCTGCTTGGGTTAATGGTTGGTCTTCTGATTGGTCTTCTGATTGCTCTTCCGGCTGGTCCTCTGATTGCTCCAGGTTAATTTTTTTCACGCATCCGAAACTGAAGAGAACCGCGAAGATTAGGATTGTTGCTAATAATGTTTTTTTCATGGGGGTGAATTATGGATAATGGTTGTTACGCTGTCCCGACCCTGCCCCGCCTTGGCGGGGGGAGCTGACTCTGCGAGCCTTCGCCTGCGGCTTTGCGTCTGTTGCGGAAGCATTTTAGCAATGGTAGACTTGTTCGGCAATACCTAATGGGCATAATATGAAATATAATTGGTCGATTATCGGCCATGAGAAGCAACTAAAGCAGATTGAGCTGGATATTGACTCCGGGAATTTGGCGCATGCTTATCTTTTGGCGGGGCCGAATAGTGTGGGGAAGCATACCGTGAGCCGGAAAATTGCCGGAATTTTGCAGTGTGAAAATAATTTTTGTCATAAATGTCCAACTTGTATTCAGGTTCAGCAGGGGAGTCACATTGATACCGTTGAGCTGAAGGATAACAAGGAATCGATAAAGCTTGAGGATGTGAAGAAGCTGATTGAAAGGACGAACATGACCGGACAGTCAAAATACAAGCTTTTTCTGGTGCAGAGCGTGGAGCGGATGACTATTGAGGCGGCGAATAGCTTTTTGAAAGTGCTTGAGGAACCTCCACCCAGAACAATTTTTATATTAACTACAAACAATATTCAAGGGCTTTTGCCAACTCTTATTTCAAGGGTGCGTGTTGTGAAGTTTAGTAATGTTTCCGCTCGATATCTGGAGGAAAAGCTAAAAGAGCTGTATCCGGAGAGGGAAGCTGACACCATTCATCAGGTTAGCCTTCTTTCTCTAGGGAAAACCGGTAAGGCTATACACCTGATGGAAAATCCTGACTCCTTAGCGGATTACAGAAAAATTTATAGTGATGTTCAGAATTTTTTGAGTTCAAAAAATCGAGTTGATCGATTTGCTTATGTGGAAGACATTGCAGCCGAGAAAAAGAGGATCGATATTTTCCTAAATATTCTGACTCATGTACTGCGCAGCAAAGTTTTGGAAGGTGACCGCGAAACGTCAAAACATATAAAAACCCTTTCAAAAATCGAGGAAGCTGGTATGTTTTTGAAGAAAAATATTAATACAAGGTTGGTATTAGAAAATTTAATGCTAAGTTTATAATTTATGGCAAATAAAGTAATCGGTATAGATTGTGCTTACTCTTCTTCTCTTCTTGAGGTTCCGGATTCCGGAAAAGGAGGGATTGCCGTAGGGGATAAGGTTATTTTCAAGGATGAGGAAGGAAAAGAGGAATATGGAGTAATAAAATACGTGAATCAGCCTTCTGCTGATGATGAAAAGATTCTGTATACTTCAAAAGTTTTGCGGCGCACCACGGCAAACGACCTTCAAAAAGTGGAGAGTCATTTGGAACAGACCGATAGTGCACTGGAAGTTTGTAAAAAATTAGTGAAGGGTTTTGGACTTGAGATGAATATTTTCCGCGTTGGATATTCTTTTGACGGAAGCAAGGTTCATTTTACTTTTACAGCTGATGAGCGTGTAGATTTTCGTGATCTTGTGAAGGAATTGGCACGTTCTCTGAAAAAACAGATTCATTTGAGACAGATCGGGCCTCGAGACAAAGCAAAGAACGTTGGTGGATATGGGCGTTGTGGAAGATCGCTTTGTTGTAATACTTTTTTGGGAAAATTGGTGAGCATAAACATGGAGATGGTTCGTGAACAAGGGCTGGAGAGCAAAGGAAGCTCAAAGCTTTCCGGGGCTTGTGGAAAACTGCTTTGTTGCTTGAAGTACGAAGCTGAGGCATACAAAGAACTTCGGAAAAATGTTCCTGCTGTGGGCAGTACTGTTCAATTTAAAAAAAATGTATCTACGGAGAAAAGCGGTTATGTTTTTTCCGTGGATGTCTTGAATCAGAAAATGAGAGTTCAGCTTGCGAGCAGAGAGGACGTTATTACTATCGGACCCGAGGACGTTGATAAAATATTAAAAAAACCCATAGGAGATAGATCATAAAGTTTACTTATGTGGACATATCTTGCGATATTATTTAGCCTTTTGTTATTAACTGCTGTGTTTGTCAGGAGGGTGTTTTTGTATCTGAAGAAGAACGGTCCGCAAGAGGTTTTCGCAAAAGAGGAAAAGGAGGAAGTTATGGAAAAAGCTAAAAACCTTTCCATGAGCGAGACCGAGGACGTTGAGGAATTAGCCAAAAAGGCTGAATCAGCTTTGAAAGTTGGGAAAGAGGAGGAGGCAATTAAGTATTTTGTGCAGGCTTTGGCTATTGATGCGTTACATCTTGAAACCCAACATAAATTGGCAATGCTTTACATGAAAAAAGAGATGTTTGGCGCTGCCGCGGCTTTGTTTAAGAGTCTGGGGGATCTTACCGGAGAGGCTGTTCATTATAGTCACCAAGGTTTGGCTTTATACCAACAAAACTTATTTGAAGAGGCGAAGGTTGCATATCAAAAGGCTGTTGACCTGGACCCATCACGGCCGGAAAGGTTTGTAAGTTTGGCTCAAGTTTATAGGTCTTTGGGACAGCTAAACAACGCTATTGTTGCTTTGAACAAGGCTATTGAGATAGAGGAAGAGAGTTTGGATTTCTTGTTTTTACTAATTGATCTTCAGGCGGAATTGGGAAACTTCAACGAAGCCTTGGAAATGGTTGGAAAAGTTTTAGAACTAGATCCGAAGAACGAGGAGGCGATAAGCTATATCAAAACTTTGAAGGCTGCCAGGAAGCAAGCTCAAGAAGAGTAGGTTTGGGAGTTTTAGAAAGTTTCTCGAAACGTCCTCGCTACACTGCGGATTGTTTCTGCGATACTTTCTAAAACCCCCAAACCTTTCTATATGCTTTATTCTTTCCTGGTTCCAACGAGGATCTTTGCCGATGTGGCGCTGTAATTTGTTTTGATTTCTTCCGTAATCACTTCGCCGTCCGCCTTTGTCACATATCTGTACCAAAGAACGTTGAAGCCGGTGTGAGCCTTTTCCACTTGCTTTGTAGCCCCTTCCGCGAGCTTGTCGGTTTCGACGTAAATCGTCGGGCCCGAACCATGATAGTTTGAAGTGTATGGTCCATCCATTTCAACCGTTCTTCCATCGTCGGTTCCATAGAAAACGAAGTAGAGTTCGTAGTCGTCTTGTGTGTATGCCTGGATAAGAATATGGTTTTCGGTGTCATTCATGAATTTTAGATCTGCTCCTCCAAGATATATTGTCGCGTCCATTCCATGGCCCATTACTTGTGAATAATATGAAACCGCGTATGAATGCTCGTGCCTTTCTGTGACCGGGAGACCCGAAAGTAATATTGCTCGGAACATAGTTGTGGAAACCTGGCAAACCCCTCCTCCGTATTCAGGGATTGTTCCTTCCGGCTTTATAACAAGCTCTTTTCTGTATCCGGTAGTTCCGTCGACCGCTCCCAGGTTGTTATTGAACGAGAACTCTTCTCCGGGAGCAACGAGCGTCCCGTTGTGTTCTTCTGCTGCGACCTTTATGTTGTGAACCCTGTTTGCAGGTGACCCATAATACGAAGAGTGTCCGGTTCCTATTCTTTCTACTATGCCCAGCTCTTGAAGTTCTTCTGAAATGTTAATTTCCGGTTCGATTTCCAGAACGGGGATTGGGACCTGCGCTATGCGGTTTTCTACCGCCAGTTCAATTGCCTTTTTTAGGTTGGCTCTTTGGATCTCCAGACCGTTGTTTCCTTTTCCTTCAACCACCACCTCTTTGTTTTCGTCAAAGTAAATGTTTACCGGGTCCGGTGGTTTGTCTAGCCACTTAGAAATTTCCTCGTCTATAAATATGTTCAAGGCTTCTTGGTTAATCTCTATCACGATTTTCTTTTCTGACTCCCCGGTGAGTAAATTTTCGAGGCTTACTTCTTCTTTTTCAACAAAAGTTACCCAGTCCATATAGTCTATAAGCCTTATATACCAGTCATCGCTATAGATTGGGTCGAGGAGAGCGAATTCATATTCCAAAGCTTCTTGGATTTCCGGGATTTGCTCCTCTAGCATTTCCTTAGTGATTTCCGGTTCGATTTCTTCGAGCTCTACTGAGATTTTTTCCGGTACCAGTTGTTTTGCAGACTCTTTTAAGGTCGCGATCATTTCATTTTCTTTTAAAACTTTTCCCGTTTCTCCCTCTTCTATCAGAATTTCTCCGTTTTCCACGTAAAGACTTGCTTCCTTTGGGGCTATGTCAGAAAGCTCAAAGGTTTTTTCCACCGTTGCTATTAGTTTTTCGTGATCAATTTTTGTCAGGACATTTATCGAGGTTGGATCTTGGTTTTTGTGGCTGAAAAGTTCTAAGATCGACACCTTTGTAGCATCTGTTTCTTTTATCACTTGGATTGTTTCGTCTACCAAAATATCTACGCCCAGCTCTTCGGGTGTTAATTTTACCGTTTTTCCTTCCAGTGTTATTTCAAGCTCTGCAGTAATATAATCTTTTCTGGCTTTTTCCAAAATGGATGTTGCCTCATGTGGAGTCTTGTACGAAACGTCTATTCCCGAAATTGTGGTTCCCGGTGGAAATTTGCCATGAATGGAAGCTTTCAGCAGAAAAACCCCTACGGTTACAACTAGACCTATGCTCAAGCCTATTCCTATCGAAACGGCTGTCTTTTTAAATTTAAACATGTTCGTGTGGAATTCTCTTTCTATCTGTTTCGGGATTGTTCTTTTTTCTTAGCAGCCATTTCTTGATTATTCTAAAAATTCTCGATCCTCCTTTTTTGGCTTTATCTGCCGCTTGGGCTATGTCTTTTCGGGTTTCGCTGCCTTTTTTTGGGGCAATTGTTGCGCCTAATACAGAACCTATGGCTCCGCCTATGACGGCTCCCATTATGACTTTGTCTATTAACTTTCTTTTTTTCTTCTTTTCTTCGTCCATGTTTATATTTTACCCCTATTATTTGGCTATTTCCAGGCTTTTTGTCCTTCTTATAACTTTTATTTTGATCTTTCCTGGATAGACTACGTTGTCTTCAATTGCCTTTGCCATGTTGGTTGCCATATTTTCTATATCTTTGTCTGTGATTTTGTCCGGGTTTACGTAAACTCTAACTTCTCTTCCGGCCGACATTGTGTATGATTTTTGAACCCCTTCGAATGAATTTACCGATTCATCAATTGCTCGCATTCTTTCTATATATCTTTCGATTGAATCTTGGCGTGCGCCCGGTCGCCCTCCTGAAACCGAGTCGGCTGCTTTTACTATTAAGGCTTCCGGCGTTTCTTGAGATTCGGCGTCGTGGTGGGTCCATGCTGCGTGGATGGCCTTTTCCGGGAACCCATATTTTTCCATTAATTCTTTTGTAAGGCGATCGTGGGCATCTTTTACGTCCGGGTCTTGGTCTATCGCTTTTCCTAGGTCATGTAGGAATCCGGCGGTTTTGCATGTTTCAAGGTCGAGCCCTATTTCACTTCCGAGTGTTGTGGCGATCCACCCCACCTCCATAGAGTGCTTCATGATGTTTTGACCGTAGCTGGTTCTGTATTGGAGGCGTCCCACTGTTCTTATAAAATCTTGGTCTTTTGATTGAATTCCCATTTTTTCGAGTCCTTTTTTACCTATTTCATATAACTCTTCGTCGGTTTCTTTTTCTGCGAGTTTGATTGTTTTTTTGATTACGTTTTCGTCAATTCCTCCACGAATATTGATTAATTTCTTGATGGTCTTTTCTGCAATTCTTCTGATTACCAGATTAAACGCTGAAATACTTATGGTGTTTGGAAGATCGTTGAATACTATTGCCGCGTCCAACTCTTCCTCTAGCGCGATAATATTTCGTCCGTCTTTTCCAACAATCTTTCCTTTAATATCGTCTCTTGGAACCTTGATGAGAACCGCTCTTGTTTCTACAGAAGTGGGGGAGCAGAGGCGCTGCATGGAGGTTATAAGGATTCTTCTTGCTTCTTTCGGAGCGTCTTCTTTTAGAGCTTCCAGTGCGTCTGATTCTCTCTTTTTTCCATCTTCCGTTATCTCCGATTTGTATCTTCTTAGTATGTTTTCCTTTACCGTCTCCGAGGATTGTCCTGTTATTTTTGAAAGGCGCTCTTGTATTTCGTTTTTTACCCTGACTGCCGCATTTTTCTTGCTTTGGACTTCTTCTTTATATGAAGCTATTTTTAGTTTTACCTCGTTTAACCTTTGTTCTTTTTTATTGATGCTTTCTTCTTTGTTAGAAAGCGATTGTTTGATTTTTTCTATTCTTTCTTCTCTCTTTCCTATCTCTTCTTTAAGCCGTTTTTTGAAGTTTTCCACCCTTTCCGCGTTCTCTGTTAATATCTTCTTCGCAGACTCCTCGCTTTCGTTTATAACCTGTTCGCTTTTCTCCTTCTTTTTTTCCAAGTCGATGAATTTTTTCTTTTTTAGCAGAAAAAATGTTGATAAGAAGCCCAGCACTATCGTGCCGGCCCCTGCGAATATATATATAAGTAGTGAGTTCATGTGAATTTCTCTATTAAGTCTTCGCTTGTATACTATCCTTTTTTACACATCTTTTAAACAGTTTTTACCCGAACTTGTTTGTTGATTTATTTATAATACTTTCGCTTCTCTCGGTTTTCGCTTATAAACACGTTCGCTTCACCATTTCATAAAGGAAGATTAAAATAGCATTTTTTAACGAAAAGTAAACCCCCTTCTACTACTACTCTTTATATATTTATAATATATTTACTATTCTTTATATAGAAAAATGTATTGTTTTAAGATAAATAATATATATAATGCGAATGGCTTTTAACGGGAAAAATTATGAAACTTTTTTGTGCTCAGAAAGATTTAGATCACGCTTTGAATATTGTAAACAAAGCTATAGGTTCAAATAATACTCTTCCGGTATTAAATAATATCTTAATAAAAGCGGAGGGTAAAAAATTATATTTTTCTTCTACTAATTTAGAAATAGCAATTAGTTGTTCAATTTCCGCGGATGTTCGCGGGGAAGGCTCTATTACAGTTCCGGCTAAATTAATTACTAATTATATTTCTTTATTAACAGACGAAAAAGTAGAATTAAATTTAGCAGAAGGGGTGAGCTTAGCTATTGATTCTTCAACTTCTCACACAAAAATAAAATGTATAAGCGCCGACGAGTTTCCGTTAATTCCAAAAGTAGAAAAAGGTTACGAATTTTCCATTGGGGTAGATGATTTCTACAAAGCTATTACCGAAACCGTTTTTGCCGCTTCGGTTAACACGACACGACCAGTTCTTTCAGGGGTTTATATGGCCTCAAAAGGGGAAGAATTAAAAATAGCCGCGACTGATAGTTATCGATTAGCTGAAAAAACCGTAAAACCAACAAAAGCAGAGAAAGACGATTTTTCGGTTATTGTACCGGCGAAAACGATGATGGAGTTAGGAAAAATTTTAAGCAAATCGGACGGGAAAGAGGTGAAAGCTAATGTTTCAAAGAATCAAATTTCGTTTTTTGTCGACGGAGTAGAATTAATTTCTCGATTAATAGAGGGGAAGTTTCCGGATTATGAAAAAATTATTCCAAAAGATAGCAAAACAAAATTCGAAGTGTCAGTTGAAGATTTATCATTAGTGCTCAAAAGGGTTAGTCTTTTTGCGCGAGAAAATAATAACAGCGTAAAACTAAGTGTAACAAACGATGGGAGGTTAACGGTGTCTTCCGAGGAAACAAAAGTTGGAGAGGAAAAAGCGGATGTTGTTGTGAAAGTGGACGGAGAAAATAATAAAATTTCACTCAACTCTCAGTATCTCTTAGACGTTTTGACTTATATCAGTGATGATAAAATTCAGTTTTCAATGAATGACAAAGCATCTCCAGCGAGAATTAGTCCCGTAGACGGAGGTGGATATGTTTATATTATTATGCCTTTAAAGGTTTAGAGACCTGTTGAAATTATGAAGAACATTATATCCTTTTTCCCAAAGGAAGAGCTTAAGGAAGCTGAGAAGCTTTTTTATAAATCAAAAAATATAAGCTTTTCCGGTTCCGGAAATAGCTCGAGTAAAGCCATGCTTGTTTCGGCTGTTTTATTGGACGAATGGAAAGATGGTGGGAATTTATTATGGATAGTTAACAACAGGGAGGAACAAAACGAAACAGTACAGGCGTTGTCTATGTGGGGAGACAGAAAAGTTTTTTTGTATTCGAAAAGGAGGGAAGACGAGAAATTGAATTTTCCAACATCTTATGATTTTGAGAGGGCGATAAGGGTTGATTTAGTTGAATTTATTTCCAGGATTTATACAAATAAGAATGCGATCTTTGTTGTGGATTTTGAAACACTCCTCCAAGAATTTTTGGATCCAAAGGTTTTGGCTAATGAAAAATATTCCGTGAAAGTTGGAGAGAAACTGGATAGCGTTACTCTTGTTGAAGAATTAGTTTCCAGGGGGTATGAGGTGACTGATCATGAGGTTTTGAAGAAAGGTCAGTATTATCAAGTTGGTGATAGTATGTATGTTTTTCCAATTAACGAGGAGGCTCCGGTGCGCATAACTATCGGATTTAGCGAGACGGAGGAGGTCGTGTATGTGGACGTTGAGGATAATAAAAAACCCGAGGGAGGGGGGCTTAAAAAATTGGATATTTTTCCGATAGATTTCGACGAAGCGGTTAGCGACATTGTTGACATTTTTGGGCGCGAAGGGGTTGTAGTGGAGGACGAAATAGACGTTGTGGACGAGTATTATGAGGTTTGGAATTCGTTTATGGAGCAAGCGACCAATACCGCGAGGACAATCTCGTTTACTTCTTTTAACGACGACGAGAACAATCATAGACATTTACACTATTTGTCTGTTTTGCAGTATAGGAGCGGTTATGATTTCGCGAACGACCTGAGGGACAAGATAAGCGCCGGTTGGAAGACAATGTTTTTTACCAAGAATTTTAACGAGGTTCAGGGGCTTTTGAGAGACCAGAAAGTGCCTTTTGTTGAGGGGATTTCGAAGGATAAGGTCTCGGGGTCTTCTGTTTTTCTGATAGAAATGGACAAAGGAGATGTTTTTCCAAAATCTTTTCAAGCGCCTAAAGATAAAATGTTGCTTTTGTCAGACTTGGATATTGCTTTGGTGCGAGACGAAGGAAAGAAGGTTAGCAGGGGAACCGTGTTTGAGGATTTTTTAACAAGTTTGAAGCCCGGGGATTTTGTGGTTCATGCGGATCACGGGATTGCAAGGTTTTTGGGGCTGGATAAAAAAACCGTTGACGACATCACGAAAGAGTATTTGAAGCTTGGGTATGCGGAAAACGACAAACTGTTTGTGCCGATTGATCAAGCGGACAAGGTTTCCAAATTTATTGGTGCGGGAGATCGCGCGCCAAAATTAACCCGACTTGGGTCTGCCGAATGGAACACAATGCAGAGCCGTGTCCGCAAAGAAACAGAAGCGATTGCAAAGGAATTGCTGGAGCTTTATGCAGAGCGTGAACACGCCAAGGGCTACGCCTTCAAAGAGGACTCCCCGGAGATTGGGAGGTTTGAAAATGAGTTTCCCTATGAAGAAACGCCGGGCCAGCTGCGCGCAATTTTCGACATGAAAGTCGACATGGAAAAGAAAAAACCAATGGACAGGCTGGTTTGCGGGGATGTTGGTTTTGGAAAAACGGAAGTGGCGATGCGCGCCGCGTTTAAGGCCGTGGTGGACAAGAAGCAAGTTGCGGTGC
>JBDRIE010000044.1:0-17163 GCA_043816165.1 Nitrospirota bacterium
AATCCAAAAAGCATAATCGTAGCAAAAGAGTCCGCGATTTACCCCTTGATCGAGAGCTCGGACGATGATGAATTCATCGACACTCTGGAAAAAGGTGGATACGAATACGAACTTGTGAACGAAAAAACCGGCAAACTGAGACCATGGAATTTCATGTCATATTTTGTAAATTTACTCCTGAATAACGGTGTGCCCGATAACACAATTGCCCTCATACTTCTATTACCTGTAATTGCAACTTTTGTCGCATTTATGAAACAAGTTGTAGGAGCAACTACATTCGGTATTTACACTCCGTCCATCATAACTCTTTCATTCTTGATTATTGGTATGCACGCCGGACTTCTCACATTGGCAATTGCAATCGCTGTTGGAGCGCTTGTCAGGTTCGGTATGAAGAGAGTAAGAATGCTCTTTATCCCGAAAATGGCGATTGTAATAACAATCGTTTCACTCACACTATTCTTGGTAATTATCTTTAGCAATTATCTTGGACTATTCAATGCTGAATTCCTATCATTAGCAATTTTCCCAATGTTGATATTGAGCACATTGGTCGAAAAATTCGTTAGCGTGGAAACCGAAAAAGGACTCTCTTCAGCTACAACGTTGATGATGTCTACTGTTGTAGTATCAATACTTGCCTATTTTATTGTTGGAGGTGAAGTTGATCTTGGAATAACTACCTTAAAAATTAATTTTATTAAAAATTTCGTATTGGCATATCCGGAAACAGTTTTTCTTCTTTTAGTAATAAATTTCTTACTTGGAAGATGGAGTGGATTGCGAATACTTGAAAGAATAAGATTTAGAGAAGTTTTACGTCATATAGAAGAATAATATGTTTTTCTCAAACAAAGGCATTCTAGGCATAAACGCACGAAATCTTTTATATATTCGCCCATACAACAAAAAAAAGGCGATAAAATTAGCTGATGACAAAATTAAAACAAAACAATTCCTATCAGCTAGAGATATACCGGTTCCAAAGATGTTTAGCTCAATAAGAACAGTCGAGGATTTAGAAAAGTTCGATTTCAATACATTGCCAAACAGCTTTGTACTAAAACCAAATCACGGATTTGGTGGTGAGGGAATAATCCCCATTGTAAGTAAGAAAGATAATTATTGGATCACAGCCAGCGGTGATAGAGTAACAAAAGAAAACCTCAATGACCATATTCGTGACATAATTGATGGACGATTTTCAATTTCAAATATTGGAGACACAGCATTTTTCGAACAATACATCATTGCAGATGACATCCTGGGAAAATATTCGTACAAAGGGCTTCCTGACATAAGAGTGGTTGTGCACAATCTCATACCTGTTATGGCAATGCTTAGACTACCAACCAAAGAATCCAAAGGAAAAGCCAATTTGCATTTAGGTGCCGTTGGAGTGGGAATTGATATTGCAAAAGGAGAAACCACCTTCATGACTCACAAAAACAAGGTCATCGAAGAACTTCCGGAAGGACTTGGTGACATAAGAGGCCTTAAAATCCCAAACTGGGATGAGATACTTTATATTGCATCAAACGCACAATTGATTACCAATCTTGGATACCTTGCCGCAGATATTTGTATTGATAGATCTTCCGGACCGGTATTGCTTGAAATAAATGCCAGAGCCGGTTTACGTGTGCAAATAGCCAATTTAGCCCCACTTAGAAAAAGACTGGAAAGAATAGAAGGAGTAAAAGTAACAAGCCCAAAAAAAGGCGTAAGAATAGCAAAAGACATGTTTGGGAATATACTGGAAAAAGAGATTGCTCATTTATCCGGTAAAGAAGTGATTGGATCAGAAGAAGACATCGAAATTATCCAGAAAAGTGGAGTTATTAGAGTTTTAGCAAAAATTGATACCGGAGAAGAAAGAAGCTCAATTGATGAGGAAATGGCAATGAAAGCTGGACTTTTGGACAATACCGAAGATTACGATGATGAGAAATCAACATTAAAAATTAAACTAGCCATAAAGAATAAAAGAACACAAACAGTAGTAGACGTAGAAAAAATTCCAAGCAAAAAATACAAAATGATAATTGGAAGTAGAGATTTACAAGATTTCCTTATCGATACGGGGAAACAAGACGAAACCAAAGTCCCTGTCAAAAAAGCCGGCATGGTCAAGAAAAACCCCAAATCAGCAAAAACAAATTTTTATGACATTGATCAAAAATTATTACAAATTGATAATAAAATTAAACTCTTATACCATCTGAGACCTTTAAACCTTGAATCAGAAAAGGAAAAATTCTTTAAAGACCAAAATTACAATCCACAATTTGAATATCCTGAATTGAAACTCGATCCACTGGATTTGATAGATAAATTAAACAGAATAGAAACCGATGATTCGTCACTGGGAAAAATTTTTGAGAAAAAGAAAGCTGAAATACTATTAAAAATCTCTCTTTTGGATTCAATTGACGAGAAAGGATTTACTGATATCTCAATCAAATTATTCGGAAAGCCTACGGATGAAGATGTTTCATACTGTAAAGAAACCCTAATCAATCTTGATAAAAGTAAATTCAAAACAGAAAACGCTATTTACAGCTCAAAAGATGCCGCTGAAATGTTCGATAAAGTATTTAAAAGATATGGTTTAGATAATTGGAAAGTTAAAATTAAGGAAGACATGGTTGCTGACTGTGTTGCGGGAAAAAACAACAGATTGTTTATACGTAGCGATGCAAAATTCTCAAGGGAAAGAATAGAATCACTCATTGTTCATGAAATTGAAACTCACATACTCACAGCTGAAAACGGTAAAAACCAACCATATGAAATATTTAATAGGGGACTTGCAAATTACCTCATTACCCAAGAAGGCCTTGCAATGTACAACGTCGAAAAACAAAGAAAAATCCCTTTTGAAACGAACTACAAAGTATTAACTCATGTAATAACAATAAATGAAGCTCTTAAAAGCTCATTTTCAGAAACCTACAAAAACGTAATACAATATGGAGTTTCTAAAAATCAAGTATTCAGATCCGTATTAAAAGCAAAAAGGGGGTTTTCAGACACTTCAAAAGAAGGCGCATTCACAAAAGATTACATTTATTTCAAGGGATACGACGAAATATGCAGTTTCATTAACAACGGAGGAGATCTCAAAGACTTATATATAGGGAAATTCAATATGAACGACGTAGAAGAGGTAAAAAGGCTTCAAGGCCTCACACCTGCTAGAATCCTCCCAGATTGGTTAAAATAGAAACATGCAGTCCCCAAAACTATAAAATCTATATTTTTCTTTTTTAGCGATTTTGTAAAGTTCGTGCATTTTTTCCACCGACCCCAAAAATGAGGAAACCAGCATCAATAAGGTGCTTTTTGGAAGATGAAAATTTGTTATTAACGAATCAACAACCTTCCATTTATATCCCGGATGTATGAATATATCTGTTTCACCTATAAATGGAACAAATCCAATCTCAGGGTCGAACGAAGACTCCAGCACACGAACCGATGTTGTACCTACTGCAACTATTCTCTTCCCCAATTTTTTGTGTCTATTCAATCTTTCTGCCGTTTCTTCGGTTAATTCAAAATATTCACTATGCATCTCATGATCTTCTATCTTTTCGCTTTTCACAGGCAAAAAAGTTCCCCTACCAACATGTAGCATTACATATTCTATTTGCACTCCTTTTTTAATAAGTTTCAAAATCAATTCTTCGGTAAAATGCAACCCCGCTGTTGGCGCCGCTACACTTCCTTCTTTTTCTGCATATACCGTTTGATATTTCTCAAATTCTACGTTTTTATTTGATATATATGGAGGCAACGGCATTTCTCCGAATTTTTCCAATTTTGCAGAGGTCTTTACTATTCTCGAGCCATCGCTTAAAACTTCTGTTATTTCACATTCCTCACCCTGAACATCAAACCTTTTCCCTTTAACAAAATACTTTCCGGGCCTTACCAGAACCTTATATTTATCCTGATCAATTCTTCTCAATATAAAAATTTCTTTTTCCTTCTCGTCTACATCAAAAAGTATTCTTGCAGGAATTACCTTTGAATTATTAACAACCAAAACATCATTTTCATCCAAATAATCTACTAAATCATAAAAGTGCTTGTGCTCCGGTTCACCGGTTGACCTATTATAAATCATCATTTTCGAGTGGTCGCGCAGTTCTACAGGCTCTTGTGCTACAAAAGACTTTGGCAATTCATAGTCAAAATTTGATGTTTTCATCTGATATTATTATTCTTTCCAAGAAGTGCTTTGCTCTGTCTCTACTTTATCTCCTGTCATTTTACTATCCCTTTTCATGACTATTAAAGTCATATCATCATCTTGTTTATGTCCGCGCATAAAATCCGAAACATCTTTCGCAATGTGATAATGAACGCCTTCAGCTGAATATTGTGCTGCAAATTCTCTAAATCTATCCTTCAATCTCTCCAGTCCATATAATTCCTCATCTTTATTTCTAGCCTCCGTGATCCCATCTGTATAAAGCATTACAAAGTCACCTTCATTCAGTTTTATTTCTTTTTCTTTTATTATTTTTGAATTATCCGGAACCATACCGATTGCCACACCGCCAGACATTATCGCTTCACATTCACCCGAATCAGCCCTATAAACTAAAATGTATTCGTGACCTGCTCCCACATATGTTAATTTTTTCAGTTTATGATCCCATGAAAGCAACACCATTGTCATAAACATCGCCTTTTTCACATGCTTTTTAATATTTTTATTTACATTTACGATGATATCAAATGCGGTGTCATAATGATCGGCAAATACACTTACCAATGAGCTAACCATTGTCATAATCAACCCTGCCGCGACACCATGCCCTGTTACATCACCCAAATATGCATATGTTTTATCATTGATCTCAATAACATTAAAACTATCTCCACCGACTTCTGTTGCCGGCTTACTCTTTGCGACAAATTGCATCCCGGGAACAGATGGAGTTTTATCCGGAAGAATATCTCTTTGTAATTGAGCCGCTATGGTAAGCTCATCCAGCATTCTCTCACGATCCTTCAGATCAAGACTTACTTTACCAAAGCCCTTTGTTACTTGATTAATAAAATGCGCCATCAAACCAATTTCATCAACTCTCTCAGTATAAATCCGCTTATATGGCTTTCCGGACAAAATTGCCTGAATTTGTGGCATCATTGCCTTCAGAGGCTTGATAATATCTATATAGTAAACTGCTAAAAAAAATATTAAAAATACTCCCAAGCCGCCAAGTAGGTAATAGTAGGGGACTACCCGAGTTTCAGAATAATATAAATAATAGGCAATCGCGGCTATTAGCAAAACAAACCAGAATAGATTTATAAACAATTTTCTAATTATACTTTTCCTGATCAGGGGCATTTTTACTTCTTTAAGAAGTCATCCAAAGTGTCATGGACCGAAATAATTTCACTAATTCCAATTGTTCTAAATACATCTGCAACATGTGAATTCAAACCGACAATGATTAATTTTTTATCCAATTTAATCAAATGAGTATGTATTTCCATCAAATATCCAATACCCTCACTATTTATAAATTTCAAACGAGTGAAGTCAAAAATCAAATTCGTACCTTGAAAAGCTTTTACCGCATCATCTAATTCAGTACTTATTTCGCTATGACCTGCTTTATCAAATTCTCCATCAAATGAAATTACTTGATTATTATCCTCAAGAGGAGAAGTAGAAATTTTCAAATTTGCCTGCATGATTAATTTTGTTAGGTACTAAGATATGAATTTATAGAATCGATTTCATTGTATTCTTCAATTAAAGAATACAGCCATTTTAATTTTTTTAAATCCTTTTTTTTCAAATTCTCATATGAAACGTTGACATCCTCAGGAATCATTCTTTCGCTCTCGTCCATTACCATATGCGATATTATGTTTTTTATTACCGGAGAAACCGGACCATCGACATTGTCTAGTAATGATTTTGCCAATTTTGCCAGTTCCTTCCTTCCCTTAAAAAGATACTTAACAATCACGGGGATAGACACCTCATATCCCATTTTCATCAATGCAATTGCGCTATATATCCTCACTTTTTCATCTGTAGATGTAAGAAAATCAATACACAAATCCTTTTTTTCTTTTAGATTAAGCTCTCCTACCGCTATTAATCCGTTTATTCTTAATTTTTTCTTTTCTGATTTTAATAATGATGAAATCAAATTTATGGATTCTTTTCTGTGTTCTTTAAATTTCCCAAGAGCTATTATTGCTGACAATTTTTGTTTATCATTTTTTGAGTTTAGATATGGCCTAATTACCTCAGCGACATTTGGATCTTTATAATTCCCCAAGGCACTAATAACATTTGCTCTAAAATCTCCCTTTGATGTTTTCAATGCATGCATTAAGTAGTCGAAAGTTGCAACGGTACTAATTGTTGATAACAATTTAAGCATTTTCCTGCGAATATCATCATATTTTTCATTTTCATAATATGTTTTTAATGAATCAATTAGTTTGTACTCGATCAATAAATGACTATTAGAATCCTTGAACAAGTCTTTATAAGCTAACAACGCATCTACAGCTGCACGCCTTATTGGCATATGCTTTGAGCCAACACACTGCACTACATCATCAATGACCGATAGATCCTTTATAACGGCCATTGCCCTTAAAATTTTCACTCTAATAGAGACTGGTTCATTCTGATTACGAAGGATATAGGTAAGTACTGATATTGGATATTTCTGCCCTTTTTGCGCAAGTATCTCAATAGCATTAAACCTTACATGCTTATCGTTTGACTTTTGCAGATCATCCAAAGCTACCTGGGTGTATTTATTCTGTTGTGCATATGTGACATACAAAAGTAGCAAACATACAATTATCATCGAAACATTTACATAAAAAATTAGACCTTCACCTACAAAAAATCTCTGTAACGCAATTAGAACTACTGTACCGATTATCGCTCCAATTGGTCGTATGATTCCATCCAAAAACTCTCTTATATGTTCTCTAAGCTTTTCTTTAACAGCATAATAACTACTATGGTATGCATTTGTGTGTATAACCGTTGTAATTGTGAAATTATTTTTTGCGAATATCGCACTTCTAAATGAAAATGAGTAAGTCAAACCCAATATGCTTAAAAGTGTAACTATTGGATGTAATAGCATACTGCCAATTACTCCTAGGGAATTTATAAGCCTACTTCCAATAAACAATTGAATAATTAATGCCGATCCACTAAACAAAATAAACAATTTACCCAAATCATGCACAAAAGCATGTTCAAATCCACTACCTCCCTGAAGTATCACATCAGACACATTTTGATATACAGCCTTTGTATATTGAAATTCTATCAAGTTAAACAACAACCATTGAAGCAGCACAATTAAGAATATTCCCTTTATATAAGAGATATGCGTATCCTTACTCAATTCTTTCCTTAACTTCGTAAAAAATCCGACCGAATTATTATTCTTTTTAACTTTTCTTATAACTCTAACTTTTCTGTTAATTGCCTTGTGAATAAAGATAAATGGGATCATCAAAAGTAAAGCTCCTATCCATATCAACAAGAAATTCACCGGATTTATACTTCCCGAAACGATAGTCACGAGTAAACCGGCAATAATTCCACCAATCGTTTCTGAAGACTCAATCAATGGAAATGTTCGTTCACTCTGTATGGGCGTGAAAAGCTCCTCAGTATAACCATGCAAGATTATCCTCAACTGTCCCAAAAACAATGATACCGCAACTATTACTAACGCAAAGAATAGAATTAAATTGTTCGACAAAAAGAAGGCAGCAAAAAGTATTACACACGTAATAAATATAGTTATTACCATCAGCAACTCCTTCGAGATTTTATCCAAAAATGTTGAATAAATAAGACTACCGATAATACTAAACACCGCATTGATTACAAACAAATAGGGGAGTGATGCTATTCCATAATTTGTCACAAACAACGCTACCAGTACGGTCCATCCAATCACAAATCCAATCCTATAAAGCAAGGTGACAAACCACGCAATGCTTATTTTTGGCCACTCATTGCCACGCACATTAAAAATCTTATTCAAAAGCGAAATTTGCCGGATATTCTGAAGCATCTGTTTTTATTTTTGTTATTGCACTATATATATAGTATAAAACATTTTTGTGCTTACGGCAAGCTCTTAAGTCTCTCAACTCAAGGTTTTTATGTAAAATATCTTTATGCGAAAAACATTCTTCAAACCTATAAAAATTGGCAGCGCAACAGCTTTAATTGCAGTTACTTCATTTTTCAGTTATGCAATTGGTCTACTTAGAGACAGAATAATAGCCATAAACTTTGGTACCAGCTCGGCAACTGACACATACAATGCGTCCTTCCTTATACCGGATTTCCTATTCAATCTCTTTATTGCCGGTGCCCTTACTGCAGCCTTTTTGCCCATGTTCACCGAATACCTGGTAAAGGACAAGCAACAAGCTTACAAAATTGCAAACACCATGCTGACAGGCGCCGTCCTGCTCATTTCTGTGCTTGCGGTTATTGCCTTCATTTTCATGCCTAGCATAGTTCCGGCGATTTTTTCCGATATCGATCCTGAAATGCAGCAGAATATTATAAATATGACCAGGTTGATGCTTCCATCCGCAATTCTTTTTGCCATAAGTAACACGCTTGGAAATATCTTAATGAGCTATAAACATTTTATTGCATATGCAATTTCTCCGATTCTTTATAATATTGGAATAATCTTCGGAGTCTCATTTTTAAACAACTCAATGGGCATTTATTCTGCAGCCGCAGGTGTGCTAATTGGAGCAATCTTTCACGCAATTATCAGAATTATCGACATAACCACGACTGAATATAAATACAAGCCACAACTCGAGGTCTCTCATCCGGGATTCAAAAAAATCATCAAACTGATGATCCCCAAGTCTATTAGCCTAATCGCCTGGCAACTCAATCTATATATTTTTGCGGTAGTGGGAATGAAATTAATAGAAGGAGGACTTGCCGCATTCAACTTTGCAAGAAATATTCAAAGCTTTGCAGTCTCACTTTTTGGCATAGCTTTTGCAACAGCTGTTTTTCCTCACCTGGCTACCGCGGTAAGCATGGGAGATAAACAGAAATACACAGACCATATCCAAAAAACAGTACAAAGAATTCTATTCTTTACTATTCCAGCGATGGTTGGCGTAATGATTTTGTCAGGACCACTGGTCGATTTGATCCTTAGCGGGGGAGCCTTTGAACAAAAATCTATAGAATTAACGTCACTGATACTATTCTTTTTCGCTATTTCCATACCTTTTGAGAGCCTTTCACATATCTTCGCAAGATCCTTTTATGCAGTGAAAAACACACTCACTCCAATGATCATCAATGTGACAACTATGGTTTTAATCGCACTCAGCACCATATTCCTGGCACCAAGATACGGAATCGAATGGTTTTCAATTGGATTCTCTTTAGGATTTGTGTTCTATATCTTCTTCATGGTTCTTCTACTGAAAAAACACTTAGCAAAAATAGATGTCAAATCCTTTCTGATCTCTTTTTTAAAAACAATCATAGCCAGTGGCATTATGGCTATAGCCGTCCTCATCACCGAACCATTAGAAACAATTGTACTGGTAAAAATTTCTCACATTCTAAGAATTTTAATCGGTGCCGGAACCTTCTTCCTTGTAGCGTTTATCATCAAGTCACCGGAAATTGGAAGTATAAAATACATTTTGGACAGAGTATTTAAGAAAAACTCTACATGAAAAAATCCTCACAACTAAAATTATTGCTAATTTTGATTCTAATTATAAGCATTCTTTTAGGACTTATATGGATTGCTCCAAAACTCTCTAGTTATTTTGAACGAAGAAGTATCGATAGCGAGAACATTAAAACTATGGAATTAATTGAAAAAGAAGATGTAATCGTAAAGAAAATCACTCCGTCCATGCCTTCTGATGAAGCAATATCTAGCCCACCAATTCCAAACAAAGCTTACCTGGAAGTTCCATTTGTCTGCCAAGCCCCACTTGAAACTGAAGCAAATTGGGTTTTCCACGAAGAAAGCTGTGAAGAGGCAGCTCTGTTAATGGCATATTTATACGAAACCGGCCAAACTATCACAAAGGAAGAAGCAAACATTGAAATTCTGGATATGCTCGAATGGCAAAAAACAAACTGGAACGGACATTACGATATTTACGCGAAAGATGTTAGTAAACTTGCCCAGGGATTTTATGGGATTAAAGAATATGAAATTGAGATTATAAATGACGCAACATTAGACGACATAAAAGAGCAAATTGCCGGAGGATACCCAGTCATTGCCCCTGTCACATCAGATTACCTTGATAATCCTTATTATCCATATCCCGGCTACCACATGCTAATAGTTATCGGTTACACCGAAGACAAAATCATCACAAACGACAACGGCACAAAACGCGGTGAAGACTTCAGTTACGACAATGAAAAATTCAAAAAAGCTCTTGATGATGCAGGAGGGGATATAGTGATATTGAAACTTTCTAGTAGCTATTAAATATCCCGGAAATTTTCAAATCCTCATCCAAAACCTCATATTCAACATTTTCCAAACTCTTCATCGACTTCAATTTCGAAATACCTTCACCTCCAACAACAGAAAGAGATTTTTCACCCCCAATAATTTTCGGAGACTGATAAAAAATCACTTTATCTATCAGGCTTTTATCCTTCAAAAAAGCATCGTAAACATGACCGTGGACACCGCTTCCGCCCTCCACAAACACACTCTGCACCCCCATACCGGCCAAATACTTCAACATAGCCTTAACCGAAACAACTCCATTCCCAAAACGCCTCACATTCACTCCAGTCTTCCTAAATTTCTCCACATTCTTCTCCGAAGCCAACTTCGAACAAAAAACAACAACATTTTCGTCTCTGAAAACCTTTTTATCCAAAGGCAAACGCAATTTTGGATCAATAACAACCCGCAACAAACCCTTCCTCCGATAAACCCCGTGAGCAGCCAATTCCGCATCATCAGCCAAAACAGTCCCAGCTCCCACCATTACAGCATCACACAAACTACGCTCACGTCTGGCATCTTTTCTAGCCTTTTCACCTGTAATCCACTTAGATTCCCCGCTGGAAGTCGCAATCTTCCCATCCAGACTCACTCCGGCCTTCATTATCAAATAGGGGAGACCGGTCGTAGCCCATTTTATAAACGGCTGATTCAAATCCCGAATTTCATCTCCAAGCTCGGTCCCGACTTTCAACACCTGCACATCAAGTCCATTTTTTTTCAAATATGAAATTCCTCGACCATTCACTTTCTTAAAAGGATCTTTCATTCCGACATAAACCTTTTTAAATCCCGCCGCAACAATCGCCTTTGAACACGGAGGAGTTTTTCCATTATGAGAACACGGCTCAAGCGTCACGTACAAAGTAGCATTTTCAAACAACGCCGGATCAAAATCCACAGTCACAAGACCGGTTTTCTTCATCAACTCCTTCATAGCCTTAATCTCGGCATGCTCATCTCCTGCTTTTTTGTGATAACCCTCAGCTACCACTTCACCACCCTTTACGATTACCGCTCCAACACTTGGGTTTGGAGATGTAAAACCAAGACCTTTTTTTGCAAGCTCCATTGCTCGCTTCATAAAAACCTGATGCATATATACAAAATTAACTACTGGAAGATATTTTTAACACAAAATCAAACCCTTGGCAAGAAAAGTTCTATATTTTCCTTAATATATGCCCCATTCTATCTCTTTTTGTTTTTAAATAAGAATGATTTCGCGCACCGGGAGAAATTTCTAAAGGAACACGCTCAACAATCTCTATTCCATACCCCTCAAGCCCAACAACTTTTGTTGGATTATTAGTCATTAATCTAATTTTTTTAACACCAATATCTGCTAATATTTGTGCCCCAATTCCATAATCACGAAGATCTTCCGCAAACCCTAATTCTTTATTTGCATCTACCGTATCCAAACCTTTTCTCTGCAATTCGTAAGCTCTTATCTTGTTTGTAAGCCCTATCCCTCTTCCCTCCTGCCTCATGTACAAAATAACTCCGTTACCATTTTCCTCAATCATTTTCATCGATTCATCCAATTGCCCTCGACAATCACATTTTTCAGACATAAAAACTTCACCGGTAATGCATTCACTATGCACCCTGGTCAGTACATCTTTTTCATTGATATTCCCTTTAATCAGGGCAATATGCTCCTTCCCGTCAACAGAGCTTTTATATATTTTCATATCAAAATCCCCATACTTGGTCGGCAATACGGTTTCAGCCACCAATTTTACCAATTTCTCTGATCTATGCCGATATGCAATCAAATCCTTTATTGTGATAATCGCCAATGAATGTTTTTTCGCAAATTTAATAAGATCATCTTTTCTCATCATTTCACCATCTTCCCGTGCAATTTCACAAATTAGTCCGACGGGGGATAGGCCTGACAATTTTGCCAAATCTACCGCAGCTTCGGTATGACCTGCCCGCACCAAAACTCCACCACTTTTCGCTTTTAATGGGAACACATGCCCCGGCCTCACAAAATCATCAGGAACAGATTTGAAGTCGGCTATCGCTCTCACCGTTTTTGCTCTATCTGATGCTGATATCCCGGTTGACGTATCATGTCTGTAATCTACTGAAACGGTGAAATTACATTTTGAAGACTCTTTATTTTCTTCCACCATTGGCAAGAATTTCAACCTTTCAGCAATATCTTCGTCCACAGGCACGCAAATTAGTCCACGTCCTTCTTTCGCCATAAAATTCACAGCTTCTGCAGTTACCTTTTCTGCGCCCATAATCAAATCACCTTCATTCTCTCTATCCTCATCATCTAACACAACAACCATTTTACCGCTTTTTATGGCCTTTATAGCATCCTCAATCTTATTGAATTTTGACATATATTTTCATCAAATCGCAAATCTTTCAAAAGCCTCTAGCGTTGCATCTGCATCCTGTAACAATTTTTCGATTGTACTTTCCGGATCCTTCACAAATGCTTGCTTCAATAACGCATTTTCCTCTCTGAATTTTTTCTCCTTACCCATCATGATTTTTCCAATAATTTCTTCAGGTTTACCTTCCTGTTTCAATTGATCTGTCCAAATTTCCTTTTCCCTATCAACTAATTCTTGCTTTATCTCATCAGGCGAAATCACACTTGGATTTGTGGCAGCAACATGCATTGCAATATCCTTCGCCAATTCCGGAGATCCACCTTTTAAAGTAACTACAACTCCGATCTTCTTGTTTGAATGCACATATTTCCCCAAGTTTTCACCTTCTACTACCTTCATATTTGCAATTTTTATATTTTCACCAATCTTCAAAACTGCATCCTTCACTTCAGGTAAATCCTTATCATCAGGACTTATTTCTCCTTTTAACAATTTGTCAGCAATTGCTTCTGCAACATTTATAAATCCTTCTCCATTTGCGACGAAATCAGTTTCACATTGCAGTTCCACCATTGCGGACTTTCCACCCTCTGATTTTATTACAACAACTCCATTTGCGGTTGTTCGTTCAGCCCTATCAGCCGCCTTCGCCTCTCCTTTTTTCCTTAGAATATCAATAGCCACTTCGGCATCACCATTAGCTTCCTCTAAAGCCGTTTTGCAAACCATCATTGAAACTCCTGTAGATTCTCTCAGTTTTTTTACATCTTCTATACTTACAGACATATTTTTTTGATTATATTATATTATTTATTTTGGATATTTTGCTCTTCTGGATTTTGTGGTTTTACCTCTGGCTCTTGTTTGTTTACTTCAGGCTCATGCTTGTCCACCTCTGGCTCATGCTTGTCCACTTCCGGTTTTTTTCCTGACAATAACTCAAACAAATAATATTCCGGAATTTTCATTGCCAATTGCCCTAATAGTGGAATTTTTGTAATCGCACTACTATATGCTATAAACATTCCTGCGCCATGTAGCAATAGAACCACTCCCCAAAGCATTAAACTCAATGTTTGGCTGACCAATGCTACCAAAATTGTAAAAATCCACAATGCAAAAAGTGCTAATCCTTGGCGCGCGTGAAATAAACAGAATTTACTATTAACCTTTCTAACCGAAGTCAAAGCACACATCACTATATTAAAAATGGGAATGTAACAGCTTATAGCCCATTTCCTTTCACTATCTAACATTATTATTTACTTTTAGATGGCTTCTTCAAGATTTCACCAATTTTACCAAGCAAAAATCTTAAAGATTTCATAGCATCATCATTTGCCGGGATCGGATAATCTACTGCACTTGGCTCAGAATTAGAATCTATTAAAGCAACTACAGGAATTCTTAATTTGTTTGCTTCTTTTACTACTATTTTGTCTCTTACTACATCCACAACAAATACAGCATCAGGTTTTTTGCCTAAATTCTGTACACCTCCCAATGAAGTTTGTAGCTTATCAATAGTCTTTTTCAAGGTAGATGCTTCCTTTTTTGTGTATTTTTCAAATTCCCCTGAAGCTTCTTGTTCTTTTAAATCAGCAAGATACTTAATTCTCCTTTTCACGGTTGGGAAATTTGTTAATAGTCCCGGTATCCATTTTTGAGTTACATAAGGCATATTGCAACCATTTGCTAAATCTTCTAACAATTTTACCGATTGAGGCTTTGTGCTTACAAAAAGTATAGCTTTCCCTTCTGAGATAGTCTTTGACATAAACGCCAGGGCTTCATTAAAACACGCAAGAGTTTTTGTTAGATCAATAATATGAAGACCGGAAAGCTCTCCATAAAGGTATTTTTTCATTTTTGGGTTCCATTTTTGAGTTCTGTGACCAACGTGCACAGCACTTTCAAACATCTCCTTCAGTAACTTTTCGTCCGTATCCATATTTATGTACTTGAAAATAAAATATTTCAGCGGTAATCTAATGAAAACTAAGGATAATTGCAAGCAAAAAACTACCTAATTATGGATAAAATTCAAAATCTTCGAAAAAACATTAACGAAATTGATACTAAAATCTCAGATTTACTAAAAGAAAGACTAAATTCAGTAAAAAAAATAGGAGAAATAAAGAAATCTCAAAATTTGCCGGTTATAGACTCCGACAGAGAGAAGGAAATATTATTTTCCTTGGATACTGATTACGAAAAGGAAATATTCAAAATAATACTATCAGCGTCACGAAAACATCAGGCCTAAGCTTTGACTTAAGAGCACGTTTTTGCTATAATAAATAAACAGAAATTAAAAAATATGGAAATTAAAACAAACACAAGTAAGGCGGATGCAAATCCAGATAACACAAAAATCACGATCACTTTGCCGACAAACGCATACTTCATGTCTGGCATAAGGGATTTTACTTTGAACATGATCAAGAATACTACGAATTTCCCGGAAAAATGGGCATTTCGTTTTCAATCAGTCGTAGACGAACTATGCAATAACGCGATTGAATATGGATCTGCTCCCGGTAGTGAAATTAGAATCACATTTCTTCACAAAAAAGACGACTTTATAGAAATATTTGTTGAAGACACAGGTACAGGTAAAAACAGAATCAACGCAACACAATTACAAAAACTTTTTGATGAGCGAAAAACACCTGGATATGAGTTTACTGGCATTAGAGGTAGAGGATTGGTAAAAATTGTTGGTGAATGGACCGATGAACTTAAATTTGAAGATCGCCCGGAAGGTGGTATAAAAATTACAGCAAAAAAATATATTAAAAACGCCAGGCAAAATGAAGCTGGAATTTCTGAAGTACAAAATCAATTAGTAATAAATTAATTAAAATAATATGAACGAAGCAAGCATTGTCATTGAAGAAGCTGAAAATGGAATAAAAATAGCAAAAATATCGGGTCAATTAGACGAAAGTAATGTGGATGAAAAAATTCAAGAGCTCTATAAGGCTGTTGTGGCAACACCAAAAGGCCTAAAGCTTATTTTTGATCTAGAAAATCTAGAGTACATGAACAGTAAATCTATTGGCTATTTAACAGATTTGTATGGAAAAATAACAGAAGCAGGAGGGAAAGTCGTTATAGCAAAAGCTAAACCAAATATCATAGATATTTTGCAAGTTGTTGGGCTCACACAATTGATCAATTCTTATGATACAACCGAAGAGGCTTCAGCAGCATTAGCTGGCGATGGAACACCAACTCCAGAAGCCGCACCAACTCCAGAAGCCGCACCAACTCCTGAAGCTACACCAACTCCAGAAGCTGCACCAACTCCAGAACCTGCACCAACTCCAGAACCTGCACCAACACCTGAAACCCCAGTCGAAACACCTGCACCAACTCCAGAACCTGCACCAACACCAGAAACCCCAGCTGCTACTCCGGAAATTTCTGTAGAACCAAGTTCACCAGCACCCGAAGCGTCTGTAGTCCCTGAGCCCTCAGCAACACCTGAGCACTCAGCAACACCTGAGCCCTCAGCAACACCTGAAACCCCAGCAACCCCAGAAAATCCTGCACCTGCAGCACCACAAGAAGAAGGTGGTACGTATAAATTTGAATAATAATTTAGACATAAATGAGTAAGGCCAAATGCTATCAAACCCATTATTTCTATTAGGAATCTCCACATTTGCTGCAGCTATACCTGTAGCAATATGGCTTTACATTCTATTTAGCGGAAAAGCACAAAGCAAAAAAATCCTGGCTTTAGTCTTTTTGCTAGGCTGTTTAACTGCACCTGCACTGCTTGGTCTTCAGTATGTTTGGGATATTTTCCCACGTTTCGATCTTGCTACATTTATTGAAGACAGCATACAAACGCAGGCGAAAATGTACATAGCAATGTTCGTATTATTTGGCGCACTAGAGGAAATAATTAAGCATTATGTAATTGTAGCCGTAGATAAAAAAACCGTTCTAATCAAAACAATTGATGACGCAATTAGATATAGCCTGGCCGCCGCTCTTGGCTTCTCTTTTACCGAGAATATTTACTATCTCTACGAATTCTGGCCAAGCATCTCAGTCGGACAACTAACCACGATGTACATATTTAGATCCATCTTTACAGCATGCGCACACATGATCTTTTCGGGTATATTTGGCTACTACTATGGTATTGGTAAATTCTCCATTGAAATAATTAAACAAAGCAAGTTAGTAGGCAAAATAAGCAGTATTTCAAAAGGTCT
>JBDRIE010000045.1:0-7798 GCA_043816165.1 Nitrospirota bacterium
TTCTCCTCTGCTACGGCAAATACGTGGATTTGCCTTCGCTTTGGATCACAAATCTCGCTACTTAATGGGGCGTGGCCAAGTGGTAAGGCAACGGGTTCTGGTCCCGTCATCGGGGGTTCGAATCCCTCCGCCCCAGCCAAAACACTTATTTATTTGACAATTCTTGGCAGTCATTGTACCATACGTATATGGAGATTATCGATTACATGCAGGAGTCAAAGAAGAAAGCAGCTTTAAGCGCTGTGGTTTTTCTTTATATGACTTTGTAGGTATGTAATCAACATGGATCGTAAAGAAAAAGCCCAGCGCGGGCTTTTTTTTGTTAATCAATTTTTATGGAAAAAATAGGACAACATATTGGCATTTTGAAACATGAAAAAATCGGTTATGCCGAGGAGTTACTTATTCAAATTTTAGAAACGGCAGGTATGGTTGCGCGTGTTGTTAATCCTTGCGACGTTGTGTTTGGTAATGGTGATCCCTTTCCTGATGCTGTTCTGGCGCGATGTGAATTGTCGGCTATCTCTGACAAAGCTTTATCTGCATATTTGAAGTATTTTGAGGAGTGTAGAGGACGTAAGATTCCAGTCGTGAATTCAAGGGAGTTTTTGATGCGCGGTCAGGATAAATATTCTACTCATACTGCTTTGCGAAATTATTTGGCTGAAATTGGTATAATTGATGATATTAATCCACCAACGTGGTCTACTCATAATAGAGATAGAGCTTTTGAAACTGGACTTAAAGAGGTTTCTGAATTTGGATCTGTTGTCATAAAACATCCTTGTTCGGGGCGTGGAGAAGGTGTTTATCATATTTGTACTGAGGAGGAGCTTGTTGACGTATTAACCAGTCGTTTTTCGGATGATGATCCGATTTTGATTCAGCGAACTATAGAAAAAGAGAGAAATGGTAATGGCGGTTATCGTGATATACGCATGTGGGTTTGTCGAAATCACGAGACGGATGAACCTCAGGTGGTTGGCGCTTATTATCGTAATGCGGCTCCCGGGAATTTTCTTACAAATATAGATTGTGGGGCTTTGCCCTCTTCAATTGGCCATGTTGATGATCAATTAGCTTATTATGCTAGGCTTGTTATGAATGCTACAAGGGGCGATGTTGCAGGCCTTGATTTTGTTCGTGATGTAAATGGAAAATATTGGTTTGAGGAGGTAAATATTGCTTTTGAAACGTCACCGTCGGCTGTTGAATTGATTGGTTCTGAAATTTGGCATCAGGTTGTCCGACTACTTGAGACTAAAATGTTAAAGGGTACCTTACCCGAGTAGCCAGCCAATCAGGATATTTGAAATCATAAGCTTTTGTATGTTTTTAAAAAAAAATGCTATTATTAAATCTGTATTCTAACCAATTTTTCGTGTTTAGAAAAAAATTTATTTCTGCAGGTTTATTGTTGTCTGTAATTATTTTGTTTCCTTTTTCAGCACAAGCTTCTTTTTCAGATGTTGATTCGAGCATTTTAAACTACGATGCTATTAATTATGTTCAGTCGGAAGGAATTGTTAGTGGTTATGAAGATGGGACTTTTGGGCCGGATAAGCAGATCAATAGGGCAGAGTTCACAAAAATAATTATAGGGGCTCAATTCAGCCAAGACGAAATTGATAACTGTGTGCCAAGTGTTGCATTCGCACCAAGTTTTCCTGATGTTTCGGCTGATGAATGGTTTGCTCCTTATGTTTGTGTGGCAAGTAACGAAGGCATTATTAGTGGTTATCCCGATGGGACGTTTAAGCCGGGGAACGCAATTAATTTCGTGGAAGCGGCAAAAATTATCGTAAACGCTTTTGGTTATGAGGTAAGTACGGCGGAAATCTGGTATCAACCGTTTGTTGAAAAATTGGAGGAAGAAAAAGCTATTCCTTCGACGATTTATTCGTTGGAGAGGAATATAAAACGCGGAGAAATGGCAGAAATCGTTTATCGCTTAAAAGAAAATATTAAGGATAAAGTGTCGACCGAGTTTTTTACCGGCGATTCGGAACTAATCAACAATACGACTTTTGTTAAATCTTATCGTTTTTATGACAATAATCATGGTTGGGGGGTTTGGCCGACAGAAGATAATAATTATATTTTGGTGGGTTGGACTCTTCCCGGACTTGATACAGATGCATTTATTAGTAAAGTAAATCGACAAGGCGAGCTAATCTGGACTAAATTAATTGGCAGTAATGTTCATTATTCCGGTCCGATGGGCAGTGGGCGGGCCGATGATGTTGGTTATCTTGTTACCCAGATTGAAGATGGTTCTTATCTGCTGGCCGGTCAGACAAATGGTTACGTCGGTGACGCGGAGGCCGAAATTTTTGAGACCGCAACTGATGTTTTTCTTTCAAAATTTGATCAGGAAGGTAATCATATTTGGACGGAAACTGTCGGTGATTTGGCCGGTGATACGCCGGTTGGTCTTTGGCCTACAGATGATGGCGGATTTTTACTCCTGTTGACTTTGGGAGAACTTAACGCCGGAGCGGCGGAGGTTGGCGATGAAGATCATTATTTTGCTTTGGCAAAATTTGACGCGGGGGGTGAAAACGAATGGATTAAAAAAACAAATCTTAATATTGGCGGACCCATGGGCGATGGGGAGCAGGTTAATTTTTTCATAGAGAGAGAAGACGATGGCGGATTTGTTCTGGTTGGTACTATTCCTTTTGATGAAGTTTTAAAAACGGAAGATGAAGAAATAGGTTCCCATATGCCGTCTGTTGTAAAATTAGATAAAGATGGGCAGGTGGTTTGGGCAAAAAGCATAGAATCTATTCCCTGGGAATATTTAATTGCCGAGGAGGCTGATAATGAAATTGGATATATAGAGAGGTACGTAAAAGCTCGGTGGACTGCCGGTAATTTTTCCGTGGTTCAGAAAACTTCGGATGGTGGATATTTGGCTATAGGCCTTCTTTCGCCGTTTACCGACCAAATTAATTACAGCCCTACCTACGAAACAATTACAGGTACTCCGCTTTTAGCAGTAAAGCTGGACAAAGATGGCGGATACCAGTGGGCAAAAACATTGGAAACCGGACTTTTTTCTTTTGATCAAGAATTGAGAATAGCAAAAACCGAAGACAACGATTTTATAATTATGGCTGACTATATGTCCGGAGGTGAAGAATATATAGGTGAACCTTATGATATTTATATGGAAAAAATGGAGGAGGTATATGAATTTTGTAAGGAAAAAGATTGTGTACCGGGAGATGAGCAAACCGATCCGGAATTAAAAGCGCTTTATGATGAAATGAACGCGGCTCAGGATCAATGGTTCACTACCGCTGTAAAACACATTGCGTTAATAAAGGTCGATTCGGAATTTGATGTGAAATGGGTAAGAAAGATCGGTCCTGAAGTTAAGGCGGTGGATGTAAGGCAGTCGACAGGCACTCCTTATCAATTTGAAGGCAATGATATTCGAATTGCTAATGATGGCGGAATATTGATTGCAGGAACTCACGGTAGCGATGTTGTTTGTAGCGTTCAGGCCGGAATAACGTTTTATTGCGATGACGCTTTGTTGATAAAGCTTGATGTTAATGGCAATCTGGTGGACGATTCGGAGGGATTGGTTTTCGAATACACCTCTGTTATCCAGGAAGATTTAAGCCAATATATTGTGCTGAGGGATCTGGAGTCGAAGGTCATTGATTATGATTTGGGGATGGGGGTCAAGAAGCAAGGTCCGTCTGTCTCCGCTAAGACAGCGAAAGCAATCACCGCTCTTTCGCCTTTTATGGAAGAAACGGTTGTTTTAAGCGTGCAGGAGTCTATATCTTCCGTTATTAGTCCCGAAGGTGTGCCTGAAGCGAAGACGCAAGCTTTGATTTATTATGAAAGTGAGGAATCCGTCGAGCCGGAAGAGGGGTCGAGTTCCGATATTCATCAGGAGCTCCTTCCGATTCTTAACGAGATTTTTGATGATAAGGTGAAGTTGTGGGATAATTTTGGAGGAATAATGCTCGATTACTGTTTTGGAAGGCTTGTGACTGAGGAGGATATTTTGCTTGTGCAAGAAGGGCTTGAGGGGTTGGGGTACGGTCTTGCTATGGATTTGGAAGACGGCAAGCTTATTATGAGTAAGGTTGGGCGAATGTTGAATCTGGGATTTTCCACAATTAGTAAAATGAGAGGGACGTTGAATGTGACGTGGTAAAAATTAATTTAATAACAAATATTTAATAACAAATAATGTATGGCAAAATTTAGTATTAAAAAATTGGTGGTAATTAGTTTATTTGGAGTATTCTTGATTGGGGCGGCAGGGGTTGCCAGTGCCCAACAGGCATTGCCCAAAGGTGGAGACAGCTTTGAAACTGCGGTTGAGCTGGAACCGGGAGTTTATCAGGCGGATAGTTTGGAAGAGAACGAATATTTTTATGTTGCTGATATAAAACCGGGTCAGGAGATTACTGTTAAGTATACTTTTAGTGCCGGGACAGGCAACGATGGATGGGGTATTCTGGGTTTATATGATGAAAATAAAGCAGAATTATTTGATGATTGGGATACGGTTAGCAAAGGAGACTCAGGATCAGTTATAGCTTCCTGGATGCCAAATACAGATGAAGATTCTTACAAATACTATATCAGGACGGGATATGACGATTATGATGTGAGTTCAGTCTTACTTGATATTTCATTGACAGATTATTATGATGCCGGAAGTCAAACAGATGCCGGAGATAGTTTTGAGAAGGCAATGAGTCTTGCGGCAGGAGAATATGAAGGTTATCTTTCCGGAGAATTGGGTTCGGATGTTAAAGATTTTTATGAAATGGAAATCAAAAAAGGAGAGGAGCTGACTGTAAAAGTAACTCCGCCAATGGAGGCAAACATGGAAGTAGTTTTATACGACGATAGTAGGAAAGAATTAAGACACGAATACGCGTCAAACCCTGGTGCAATTATTGAAACTTCTTTGGTGGCAAGGGAAAGTGAGGATATTTTTGTGGCGGTTCTTTGTGATGAGTGGTGTAGTTATGATCTGGTTAATTATACTTTGAATGTCACAATTCAGCCGTCAGCAGAAGTTGTTGGAGCGCCGGTTGGGGAAGAAGGAGCACCAAAAGTGATATTATCGCCATCGGGAGAAGGAGCACCAATAGGCGAGGCAAGAGAGGCAGGGGAAGCAGGGGAAGTTGAAAAAGGAATTTTCTCGGGAATAGTTCTTTGGATCGCGGGTTCGATTGTTCTTCTTATAATAATTGGAATCATTGTCTCTTCCTTTTTGAAAAAGAAAGAATAGGGTGTAGACCCGAGTAGCCAGCCAAAAGAAAATACTTAACTAAAAATATATGAAAGGATACACAGGTAATATCGAGAAGCTTACTCTTGAGAATGACAAGTTTAGACAGGTTCTTTATACGGGTAAAAATTGCCAGCTTGTTTTGATGAGTCTTGAGCCAAATGAAGATATCGGAATGGAGGTTCATGATGAAAATGATCAGTTCTTTAGATTTGAAAGTGGAGCGGGTAAAGTAATTATTGATGGTAATGAATATAATGTAGAAGATGGGTCTGCTATTATTGTTCCTGCAGGGGCAGAGCATAACATTGTAAATACTTCTTCTTCAGAAGCTCTTAAAATGTATACAATTTATTCTCCGCCGCATCATAAGGATGGGATTGTGCGAGTTACTAAAAAAGAGGCTGAAGCTAATGATGAGGAGTTTGATGGAACAACAACGGAAAAATAAGTACTTCTATTTTGCGGTTCTGCTAGCGTTGCTGTTTCAGATGGTTTTTGTGGGGATGAAGGGATGGCTGTTTTTGAAGGGGGAAGCGAGGAGATCGTTGCTTTTGGGTGGAGCTTTTGGGCTTTTGATAGTTTTGGTGGTTGTTGGTTTGTTGTGAATGGTTTGATGGTGAAGTTTAGGAAATGGACTGCTGCTGTTGTGATGGGAGTGGGGTATGTTATGTTGATGACCTAGCCTCTTTTAACCTGCTTCCTATCATTTTCTGTTAGATACTTTTTTCGCAATCTTACTTGTTTTGGGGTGATTTCGGCGTATTCGTCATTTTTGATGTATTCGATTGCGCTTTCGAGGGTGACCGGGATGGTTGGAGTTAGGGTCAGGGCTTCGTCGGCGCCGGAGGATCGGACGTTGGAGAGTTTTTTGTTTTTGTTTGGGTTTACGGCCAGGTCGTTTCCTTGGTTATGTTCACCGATTATCATTCCTTCGTAAACTTCGGTGGCAGGGCCAACGAATAATGGGCCTCTTTCTTGTAATTTCCAAAGTGAATACGCCATTGTCGCGCCTGTTTCTGCGGAAATCATTGAACCGACTGTACGTTTTTCTATTTCTCCGACAAATGGGGCAAAACGATCAAATGAGTGGTAGAGAGTTCCTTCGCCTCTTGTCAAAAGCATGAAGATTGAGCGAAAGCCCAAAAGTCCGCGAGTTGGGACTTCGAATTCCAGCATAGTGTTACCGTTTTCGGATTTAATATTTTGCATAACTCCTTTTCTTTTTCCTAATGCTTCTATTATTGAGCCGGACATATCATCCGGAACATTAATTACCGCATTCTCAATAGGTTCGTGCTTTACTCCATCGATTTCTCGCATAATTACTTGAGGTTGGGAAATCTGTAATTCAAATCCTTCACGTCTCATTGTTTCGATCAACACCGCGATGTGCATTTCACCACGTCCATAAACTTTCATGGAGTCTTTGCCTTCTACCGGTTCGATTTTTAGGCCTACATTTGTTTCCAATTCTTTCTCAAGACGCTCCTTGATATGTCGACCAGTCACATACGTTCCTTCACGTCCGGCAAAAGGGGAGTCATTTACCATAAATTCGATTGCTAAAGAAGGAGGATCAACCTTGATTGCCGGTAGGGCTTCTGCATTGGCGTCGCTTGTAATGGTTTCGCCCACGTAAATCTCCGGTAAACCTGCCACAGCAACGATATCTCCCGCTTGAGCTTCTTCGACTTCCTGTCTATCCATTCCTTCAAAAGTGAAAATTTTTGTTGCTTTGCCTGTGTATTTTTCTCCATCAGCTTTTATTACTGTGACTGATTGATTAGCTTTCAACACACCTTCATAAACTCTACCGATTGCAATTCTTCCCAAAAAATTATCATATTGCAAAGTTGCGGGCTGCATTCGGAAAGGAGCCTCCACATTGCTCTCTGCCGGTTTCACATTTTCAAAAATAAAATCAATCAGAGGTGTAATGTCTTTTTTCTCATCGGTAAGCTGTCGGATAGCAATACCTTGCTTCGCGATTGCGTACATATATGGGAAATCCAATTGTTCGTCGGTTGCGCCCAAAGATGAAAATAAATCAAAAGTTAAATCTACAACCTCGTCCGGTCTTGCCATCGGTTTATCAATTTTATTAATAACAACCAAAACCTTGTGACCAAGCTCCAAAGATTTTTTCAAAACAAACTTGGTTTGAGGCATTGGCCCTTCATAGGCATCCACTACCAAAATCACCGCATCCACTGTTCGCAGTACACGTTCCACTTCCGAACCAAAATCCGCATGTCCGGGAGTATCAACGATATTCAGCTTTTTGCCATCGTGAGTGATAGCGGCATTCTTTGCATAAATAGTGATTCCTCGCTCCTTTTCCTGGTCGTTGCTGTCCATAGCCCTTTCGTCCAAGCCCTTACGTGCATCAAAAGTATCACTGGATTTCAAAAGAGCATTCACCAAAGTGGTTTTTCCATGATCTACGTGCGCCACAATTGCAACATTATATATTTTCATCCAGGGGATTCTAGCTATGTTGTTGTGATTTGGCAATTGGAAATG
>JBDRIE010000046.1:0-5052 GCA_043816165.1 Nitrospirota bacterium
AACAATAGCAACCAAATCCTCTGATGAATATACATCTCTAAGCATTTCTACAAATTGATCTCTATCCAAAGTTCCAAATTGCTCTTCCCACTCCACATCGACAGGAATTGAACTAATAAACATTTCATAAACCCCCTCCAATAGCTCGCCTTTATAGAAATCTTCATCCAAAAAAGTTTTATAAAAACCAAACAATGTAATAACGGGCAGCGCTAAAACCACAAATATAAAAACCAAAAAACCTGCAAAAATCCTTCTTATCATACAAGTAATCTACCGATTTCTCACTCAAAGTAAACTAAAACTCCAAAGATTTCTTTGACATATCATCAGAAACTATATTGTAACGAATTTCCTCCTGCAATCTCCCCTGGATAGAAAATCCTGACGCCTTTGGATGCCCTCCACCACCAAAAACCGAAGCAACGCGAGATAAGTCCACTCCTTCACGCCTTGTCCTAAACGAACCTTTCACATTTCCTTCTCTATCTTCATTGATCAACACCGCAAACTTTGAATCCGGAACCATATTCAAATAATCCACAACCCCCGATAAATGTTCCGGCTTGGCCCCAGCTTCATCATAATCCCCTTCTCTAATAACCGAAATTACTACAGAATCATCCGTCATAGATGCATTTTCCAAAACTTTACCCCACATTTTCAAAGTTGATATACTATTAGTCCTAAATAAAGATTTCCCGATTTTATCTATCTCAGCACCCTTATTCATCAAATCCGCCGCCACATCGAAAACCTCTTTATCGGTATTACTGTGCATAAAGCTTCCAGTATCCCCATATATTCCGGAAAGCAAACATGTAGCCATTTTTTCATCAATTCCCTCCCCCCAATATCTCAACATTCTATAAAGAATAACCGTTGTGGAAGCTGAATGCTGATCTACAATATTCACAGTTCCATACTGATCATTAGAAGCATGATGATCGATATTTATAATAGGGATATCAGTTTTGAATAAATCTTTATACTTTAAGTGAAAATCCGTCATATAACTTGCTCCCGCGTCTACGATAATCATTATGTCATATTTTTCCAATTCAAATTCATCAACAAACTCATCTACATGCGGCAAAAATGAAAACGCCTTACCAGGCTTATCTACACAAGCCAAAGTTACATTTTTCCCCCACTTGTTAAGCATAATTTTTAAACATATTGCAGCACCTAATGTGTCAGCATCAGGTTTTCTATGCGATATTACAAGGATATTTTGTGCCTTGTTTATCATTTCCCTACTTTTTTCGTATTGTTTCCGCATGTGACTATTTGAAAAGATTGAATTATACTCGAATTTCTCGATCTGGCAAGTCTAAATTCCCAAAAAGATGATAATATCATCTAAGAATTTTAAGTTCTTATATGAAAATCGTTTTCTTTGGTACTCCGGAAATTGCAGTCCCCATACTTGAAACACTAGCTCAAATCCCTGATTTTGAAGTAATTTCAGTTGTAACACAACCGGATAGGCCCATAGGAAGAAAAGGGGCAATCACTCCCCCACCAATAAAAGTTTCGGCCACAAATTTAGGCATAAAAATTCTACAACCGCAAAATAAAATAGAATTGGAAGAGCTCTTAAAAGACCTTCAAGCAGATTTTTTCATAGTTGTTGCCTATGGAATGATAATTCCACAGCATATCCTAGCTATTCCGAAATACGGATCAATCAACGTGCATTATTCTCTCTTACCAAGATATAGAGGCGCATCACCTATCCAAGAAAGCCTTCTGCGTGGAGACAAAGCAACCGGAGTTACATTGATAAAAATGGATAAAAAATTGGATCATGGCCCGGTTTTTCTCATGAAGCGTATCGAAATCGAAGATGATGATAATTTATTAACACTTAGTGCTAAACTCACCAATCTAAGCTCACAAATATTACCTCTGGCACTTGAAGACATTGCACAAGGAAATCTAAATCCAATTGAGCAACCTCACGAACAAGCCACCTTTTGCCAAAAAATAAAAAAGTCTGATGGCATAATCGATTGGAACCTTTCAGCTCTGCAGATTAGAAACATGATAAGAGCTTATACTCCATGGCCATCTGTATTTACAGAAATTGGAGGGAAAAAATTAAAAATTCTTAAAGCAGACGTTTATGAAAGTGACGAAAATTTTCCACCCGGACAATTCAAAATCGAAGACAAAATCCTAAAAATATCTACCTCAAAAGATTATTTAGTCCCGAAAAAAGTCCAATTAGAAGGAAAAAAAGAAATGGACATTGAAACCTTTTTAAATGGGTACGGTTCACTAATCAAGAGTTCCAACTAATCCAAAATACATCCAGAGCATCACATTCCCCTGATACAGAGATACAAAATAGTGATCAAACAGCCCAATTACAACAATCACAGCCCAAATCGACATCATAATATAAGAAAATCTACTTTTTCTTTCAATTAAACGCGAAAAGAAAAACCCAAAAAGCCCAATAAATCCTAATCCACCAAGCAATCCTATTTCATTAAACATTAACAAGAAAATATTATGCACCGGTTGAATTAACCAAGGCTGCAGCTTCACACTCAAATATTGCTGCATAATAGATGTAAAATTTCCAAGTCCCACACCAAACAAATTATCAAAAAACATTTGCTTGCTTGCAGAATAATAAAGAGTTCTCTCGGTTAATGCACTTTGATCACCAACAATAAGTCGTTCAACCAGAACAGAGTATAAATCAAACACTACAAAGAAAAACATAACAAAAACCAAGCCCACCATCACATTTTTCCAAGTAATTTTTACATTTGAAACGGCATAATACAAAAATAAACCTATAAACAAAGCCAACAAAGCACTTCTTGAAAAAGTTAACACCAAAGCGATAAGGCAAACAGTTGTCAAAAGCGAAAAAAGAACTTTCGCATCTCGAAAACAATAAATAATAAAAAATATTGCAAAACAAAGATAACCGGCAAAAATATTTGGGTGTGGAAACGTTCCATAAATCCTCAAAAAATTACCACTGTCCAGCCCAACTTTTGCAACTCCCAATTTATCAGAACTAATAACCGGTTCACCGAGAAACCTCAAGCCAAGAGACTCCTGAAACATATATTGGAAGATTCCAATAAAAGCAACAAAACTAATAACTCCAATAAACACGTACATAAGCTTTTTCACATCTACAAAGCCAGACTTAATCAAAAAGAAAACAACAACGAATTGAAACAATCTAAGCAAGCTAACCAGAGTATTTATATGATCAACACTTGCAACAAGCGACACAATATTCAGCAAAAGAAAGATTCCTATAACCAAAACCATGATAAGACCCGACTTCTTCTTTATAAAATTTAACTTTTCGAATTTTCCTTCCTTAAACACCACCGACAAAGACAGAAAAATCAAAGAAAGAACCAGAAAAACATCCGTGATATACACGAAAAAACTCGTGTATGGGTTAAAAAATCCGGAAGAATAGACATCTTGCACAACCAATAGTGCATCTACCTGAAACGGCAAAAACGCAAAAAACAAATAAAATAAAACCTTTGCTACTGAGAAAAATTTAATTTTACCAACGATATTATTCATCTTAAGATTCCTCATCTTCGTCCAAGACTACTTCTGGTACCAAAATCCCCTCTTCCGGAAGGAATTCATTAATGCCAGACTGTGCTTGTAATAACAAAGTTTCGTAATCCTTTGAACCACCACCTAAATTAATCAACTCTTCAAAAATATCTTTGTATGTATAGTAATCAATTATCGGGAAACTCTCGGAAAATCCGACCTGTGAAGCAAATACTCCATATATTGGATCTTTCTTTTGTTCTTCAATCATATCCCTCCTACTTGTTGGGTTGTGAGTCTCTTCAAAATAATAATCTAAATTTTCTCCATTAGTGATAAATACCAAGAAATCCCAAGCCGTTTCAGGATATTGTGAATTTCTGGAAACAGTTTCTGCAAAATAACTCGCATATGTAACACGTTTTTCGCCTGAAACCTCAGGATCATAGAGTTGAGGAATAGGTGCGGTTTTTATCGCACTCTTATCAATTGTGTTTACGCCTTTTGAGTCTAACAAATTCATTTCATTAATAATCAAATCATAAGTATAAGAATATCCAATTATCATAGAGACATCTCCACGTGCAAAAGCTTCAATCTCTCTTCCCTCAGAATCATCATCAACAACAAACTCGTTCCATGAATAATGTTTAAGATCCTCATCGGCAAAACTCAGAAAGAAATCCAGTGCTTCAAGAGCCGGATAACTATGAGCTCCGGTACCCTGTCTCGACGCAAACGCCGTCTCAGAAATATTGTCGTTATAAAACTCAACACCATATTGCAAGAAAAGCAGATATAAGATGTCTACAGCTCTCGTAACATTATCAGCTCTTCCAAGAGCAATACCGGACACCTCAAACCTATCAAAACTACCATCTTCTTTATTTAAAAGTATCACATCCTCTTTGATTCCTTCCCAAGTTGTTGAAGGCTTACCCTTTTCCGGAATACGATCTTCAAAATGATCTTTGTTGTAATAAAGCGCTAAAGTATCAACAGTCATCGGCAATCCGTATACCTGAACATGTCCATCCTGATCTGTCCTAACCAAATCCTGATAAGCAACATCTACGAATGTATTTGCAAAATCAGTAGGCGTTCCCATAGTTTCCGGCAATGGTGTCAGCTTTTTATAATTACTCGCAAACCAAGTATTCTGCATTGAGAAGATATCCGGACCTTCACCTTCAGCCATTTCGTTTAAGATTACTCTTTCATATTCAGCAAAATCAGAAAATTTTCGATAATGAATTTTTAAGCCAGGATGATCATCCTCAAATTGAGAGATGAGCGGCGCAATAACATCCGAATCGTCAAATACTTTGTAATAAGTTAGTTCCACACCTGTATAGTCCGTCGGCCTTTCGGTTGACGTTTTCTTACATGAAATTCCTGTTAAAACAAAGAACGAAGCAATAGATAGTATTACTAAATATATGGTTGTTTTTTTTAAATAAGACATTTTTAGCACTTTATGGAATGAGATATAAATTATTT
>JBDRIE010000047.1:0-16405 GCA_043816165.1 Nitrospirota bacterium
ATGGTTTGCAACACAACATACAGCGGAATAAACACAGTTCAATTAAAACACAACACACCCATTATTTATGGAATTCTGACATGCGACAACATGAAACAAGCCGAACACAGATCCAGCAAAGAAGGCTTAAATAAAGGAAAACAGGCTGCCCAAGCAGCACTCATTCAAACTCAACTCTAACTCTCCCCCGCCTCAGGTGGGAACTAACCACAAATCCTATGAAAATCAAATCAATCGAAGAAATTCCAGATCTTAAAGGCAAAAAAATTCTACTAAGAGTGGATTTCAACGTTCCAATGCATGATGGCAAAATTCAAGATGATAGCAGAATCACACAATCCCTCGACACCATCAATTATCTCAAAGACAAAGGCGCGTCCATCATTATCATGAGCCATATGGGAAGACCAAAAGGACAAGTTGTAGAAGAATTGAGACTTACTAAAGTTGCTAAATACCTTTCAGACCTCCTCAAAACTCCTGTGAAAAAAATGGATGACGTCCTAAGCGACAAAGTAAAAAAAGAAGTTGCTGCAATGAAAGAAGGAGAAATAATAATGTTAGAAAACACAAGATTCCGCCCGGAGGAAAAAGAGTGCGATCCGGATTTTGCCAAAGACCTCGCCTCGCTCGGGGATGTATTTGTAAGCGATGCGTTTTCAGCAGCACATAGAAAACACGCTTCTACTGCGGGAATTGCAGATTATTTGCCAGCATATGCGGGATTCTTGATGCAAAAAGAAATTGAAGCACTAGCTCCAATACTGGAAGAAGAGCCGATTCGCCCACTCACTATGATTTTTGGAGGAGCAAAAATTGATACAAAAATAGGGATAATTAAGAACTTCATAGATAAGGCTGATTATTTCCTTATTGGCGGAGCTCTGGCAAACACATTTCTTGCTGCCGCAGGATATAATGTTGGAGATTCGCTATATGAAGAAGACAAAGTAGAAACAGCCAGAGAAATAATGCTCTCATGCGAAAAACATCGCGAAAGATTCATTATTCCCCATGACGTAGTTGTAGCAAGCGAGATTTCCGAGAACGCAGAAACAGCTCACCTACCTATCGAAGATGTAATGGAAGATATGAAAATCCTGGACATTGGCAAATGGACCGCAGAAAAATTCAACAACATAATCGAAAAATCAGGAACCGTAATCTGGAATGGACCGCTAGGACTTTATGAATACACACCCTTCCAAAATGGCACAAAATTAGTTGCCTCCGCACTGGCAAGACACGACTGCAACTCAATTATCGGAGGTGGAGACACAGCAGACGCCCTAAAACGCATAAACGTCCCTGCAGAAGCGTTCACGCACATCTCCACAGGCGGAGGCGCATGTTTAGAGTTCTTGAGCGGCGAGAAGTTACCGGGGATTGAGATATTGAAGAAATAATTTTCAGATTTTACTATTTACGTGGTTTTGTAAATTAGTGGTTAAAACACCTTTTTTCTTCAATTTCCCAGCCTTTCTAATACCTCTTCTTTCTCGCATACCTTTCAATTTTTCCTGTAAAGCTTTCCATCCATGAACCCTTATCTTTCTATCGAATCTTATATTTAAATTATTAAAAATCTTATCACTAAATGCATAAACTCCATAAGCAATGAAAAATGCTGCAAAAACATCAATCGAATAATGCACATGCATCAAAAGCACAGTTACTCCCATTAAAAAAGAACCGAAAAGCATTACCCACCTAAATCTTGATTTCCTAAACAATAAAAAGGCCAAAAAAGGAGTGGATGTATGCCCCGAAAAGAAAAGATCATTCGAAAATCTAAAAACCGCAGTCGATTCAATCGCTCCGTTTAACAACAATTGATCTTGATAAAAAAACCCTTCCGGCGGCCCTACGTTAGTCAACATTATAAATGCAGATCTCACCAATAAAAGTATTCCAAAAGTTTTTAAAGTAAATGGTGCCAATTCCGGTTTCTTAAACAATGGATAAGCACAAATCAGAGCAATAATAGTATAAAAACCCCAAGTAAAAAGAAACTCCAGATTCACCGTAGGTATTTGCTCCAAAATCAAATCCCCAACAGGTGCATAAAAAGTAGCATCCTTATACGCACTTACCCACATACTAACCACCAAAGCCCCAAATATTACAAGAAAACCAATTGCCAAAGATACAAAATAGGTCCTGTCCCTCAAGAGCACTTTCCAGTGGTGAGCTAATTTAGAAAAATATTCTTTTACCATAACAATAATTAATTTTTCTTATCTACATCTTCCTCTTTATTGTCCCGTGAACTCCACCTCTTGATCCGATCCGTAATCTCGGTAACTTTTTTGCTATATCTCTCTCGCGATACCTTTTGTACTCGTTTTATCCGATCAACATCAATATTTAATTCCGGCGGAGGTAATGTAACTAATGAGAACGTTTTTGAAGGCATTCCTTCAGTCAAAAGTCTCATATAAGCTGTATATTTGCTCAAAGAGACTAGATCAGGAGGAAGTACTTCCTCACCAAACTGCTGAGAAATGTATTCCGCATCATCAAAGCCTACTTGGAACGAGAGCGTACTACCCACATTTCCAAATACCGCATCTCTTACTTCATCCGGCATCTGCGCAATATACTGATTCGCCATAGTCAAATTGAGCCTATACTTTCTGGCTTCTGACAAAATTGTTGCGAAAGATTCTGTAGCAAAATTCTGGAACTCATCCACGTATAGATAAAAATCGCGACGGTCTTTTTCCGGAATAGAAGCTCTACTCATCGCATCCAATTGGAACTTTGTAATAAACATCGCACCAAGAAGAGCAGAATTATCCTCCCCTATCTTACCTTTTGATAAATTAATAATAACGATTTTCCCCTTATCCATCGCAAATCGAAGATCAATAGTACTCTTTGGCTGACCTACAATATTTCTAATAGTCGGACTTGATAAGAATTGCCCGACTTTATTTTGAATCGGAGAAATAGCCTCTACACGGATTCTATCCTGCATTTTTCCAAACTCATCAATCCAAAAACTCCTTACAACCGGATCCTCTATTTTTCTAACAACTTTCTTTCTATATGCATCATCAGACAACATTCTCGTAATACCCAACATTGTAGTCCCGGGATACTCCAAAAGCGCCAATATCGTATTTCTAAGTATATGTTCAAGTCTTGGTCCCCAACTTTCTGCGTATATCTTTTTGAAAATACCAACAAGTCCACTACATACTATAGAACCAAGCGCCGGATCTACATTTTCCAACATATTAAACGCAACAGCATACTCATTATCCGCAGGATCTATAAGCATTACGTCATTTGTACGATTTTGAGGAATAAAGTTCAAAACAGCATCAGCCAAATCTCCATGCGGATCAATCACACCAACTCCTTTTCCTTCCATAATGTCAGAATAAATCATATTTTCCAAAAGCGTAGATTTACCCATACCTGTTTTTCCGATTACATATATATGACGTCTACGATCAATCGGCTTGATGCCAAATATGGACTGAGACCCTCTAAAGTTAGATTTCCCTAAAATAGTCAATTCTTCTTCCTCACCCTGCACCGGCAAATCAGATGGTGGCTCTAGTTTTCGACTTTGTACCCAATAAATAGTCGGAGTCTTTACCAATAAATTTGGAAGATGGTAGACAGTTGCTAATTCCTCATTATTCAACACCATTCCATCCCTAATTATTCTCTTTTTATAAAGATTTACCGCTTGGTGACCATCGAAGAAATCTCCTATTTGAAAACTATTAAGATGTGGGAAGCTAAACTGTTTGAACGCCCCTACTATCTCACGTAGCTTGATCTGTGCCTTCTTAAGGTCTTTATTCTTCGGAATGTGCATCAAACGAATAGTAGTCTCAAAAAGCGGTCTTATGACCTTATCCATTGCAGCATCCATATCCGACTCCCTTTCATGTGATTTACTTGTAAGCTCTTCAATATCGTCAGAACTTGAAATTGATGAACCTAAGCCGTCTTTGCCGGTATCAATTTTTGCAGTAATCAAAACTCCCTGAATCCAAAAAATAAAATAAACCGGGAAAAAAACAATTCTTAGCCACAACTTTCTGGTAGTAAATGCTTTTGCATAAGCAGTTTTTAAGAACCCAATATTTCCAAAAACACCCTTTTTTAATAGACGAACACATTTTGTAAAAACAATTCTCCATTTATCCGGCAATGGCGTCACAACAACTTGAACCCAGGCCTGATCCTCAGGATCATCAAATTTCACCAATGATGCCGTTATACCTGCCATTGGATCTACTGCCAAACGCGTAAGCTTGTCCTCAAACTGTGAATAACGTTTGATTGGAAAAACATCACTACTAGAGAATTTCAGCTCTGTTCCAACCGCATTAGCGGAATTTTTTATATTCTCGGAATAATCATGACAATCCTCTATTTCCACATCCGGATATTGAGCATAAATTTGCCCCTCAACCAAATTCCTCAATCTCTCGGGAAAAGCCACATAAAACTTAATGCTGCGCTTAATACTTGCTATCTCAAAACTCACATTGTCACTGCCATAACCCATTAATTTTTGCCAAAAACTAAAATCACTCTGTATTCCATGGAGTGTTGCGTATATTTGCTCCACTACTATCGGTCCACTCTCACTTTCTTTGGCAACTCGAACCTGCAAAACAGTATATTTTTCTTTATATTTTCTCCTAATCTTTTGTATACGAAAAAAGATGGATAAACCCACCAGCAAGGCAATAAACGCTATTAAGCCTAATCCTATATACTTTAATAATTCAATCATTCCAAAGAATTATACTGATTTGTCTGAATTTTATCAAAAAATCTTTGTAAAATCACTTGTGCCGCATAAGCATCTTTGCCCAATTTTTCTTTGCCGGATTTTTCTCTAGCATCATCCAAAAGATCATTAGCTTCAAAAGAACTCAACCTTTCATCAAAAAATTCAACATTAATATCTCCAAGTACGTTTCGTAGCTCTTTCACAAAATATCGAACTTCTTGCACCATTTCATTGTCCTCCTCCACCCTATCCATATTCAAAGGCAATCCCACAACAACCGTATTCACTTCTAACTCCAAGCACAACTCCTTGATCTCCGCGACAAGCTCTTCCACACCTTTATTTTCAATAACAGCTCTAGGAAACGCTATACGAAAATCAGCATCGCCACTCGCAACACCCACTCTTTTTTTACCATAGTCCAAAGCTAATACTTTCCCGATTTTATTCATATTGATTTTACTCCTCAGCTTCTAGAACAACTGTTATCTCTTCTTCCACACCTTCACCCAAATGAACCTTAGCTTTATGTTCCCCCAACTCTTTGAAATGATCCATTTTTATAAAATCCTTTTCCAATTCCACCTTAGCACCGGCTTTTATTGCTTCAACAACATCAGCTTCTGTAATAGAACCGTAAAGTTTCCCTTTGTCACTAACTTTCGCTTTGATTGTGACAGAAAGACCTTTGAGTTTCTTCAAAACATCTTTTACATTATCAAGAACCCTTTCCTTCTGTAATGTTCGCTTTTCATTTCTTTCCTCAGCTAATTTTTTAACTTTAGCATTAGCAACTTCCGCTAATCCTCGCGGAAACAGATAATTTCTAAAATAACCATTTTTTACATTTATGATATCCCCTCGATAACCAAGGGTTTTCACGTCTTTATTCAATAAAACTTGCATGATTTATTCATTAAAATTGCCATATATAAATACAGAAGATTCCCCTAAAAGTAAAGTGAAAAAGGTATCCCACATTCGTGGGATGCTATCCTCGCCTGTCCCGACCCTGCCCCGCCTTGGCGGGGGGAACTGACTCTGCGAGCCTTAGCTCGGAGCGCGTTCGCTTCGCTGCCGCGTGTTACCTCGCAAATTGCCATTTACCAACATTCGCAAACCTATCAGAGGGGAAAACCACTCCTCCCATAGAAATTCCTGATACTTTTCCGTCCGAAGAATAGTAATAAACAGGACGATAAAGGAAAACCGCGGGAATATCTTCAGCAATCTTTTCCGCCAACTCACGAAGCTTCTCTTCTCTTTCAGATATATCAAAAATCGCTCGTATATCTTCTATCAAACTATCAACCTGGAAGCTCTTATAATTCGACAAATTTAGACCCATAGGACTAGCCTGGGTAGAATGCCAATAAGAATATGTATCCAGATTATATCCTAAACTCTGTCCCACAAGACAAAGATCATAACTTCTATTCATCACTCTTTGATTAAATTCATCCTCAAGTAGAAATTCCACCTGAATACTAAATCCAATACTTTCCCATTTATCCTGTAGAAAAGTGACTACTTTCAGGGTTTCATCATATTTTGAAGTTCCCTCTTCAAACAATCTAACTATCATATTTAACTCCAGCCCAATTCCATCTTCATTGTATCTAATCCCCTGTTTATTAACGTCTTCTTCCGGATACAAAAATCCAGACTCTTTTAATGCACCCTGAGCCTGCTCCTTACTTGCCTGATATACCCATTCTTCCTGATTAAGTTCCATTAACGGTGTATCTACGGGAATTTTATCCACAAACTGCTCAATCAATTCAGTTTTATCAATTGCTTTCTGCAGCGCCAAACGCACATATTTATTTTCTTTCAATATTCTACTCTCCATATTCATAAAAACCGCTGTGTACTGAGGAAGTTGGTACGAAAAGAGCTCGAACCGATCATTATTTTGAAAATCCAAAATATAATCTCCGGTAATCTTCACAACACCATTCACCGCATCAATATGCTCCAACAACTGATCCATTGTGGGATAAACTATAAACCTCATCAATTCAATCTCACTTGGAACACCATAATAATAAGGACTTCTGGATAGAGTTACCTGCATACGATCATCTTGAAAAGATTCCACCGGTTCCGTAACCATATACGGACCCGACCCAATCGGCATTTTATTAAATTCATCTTGCAAAATGTCATATGGATCCATATCTCCCAAAATATGCTTTGGCAAAATACCGGTAGTCAAATTATTTACAAAAAAGATATTCGGATTTTCCAAAGTAAATTTAATGGTCTTATCATCAACAAGTTCAATATCTACACCCGCAAAATTAGTTTTTAAAATCTCATTCTGAAAAGATTCCGATTTCACAACATCATTAAAAGTAAAATACACATCTTCTGCTCCAAGAGCATGACCATCATGCCACTTCAACCCTTCCCTCATCGTGAACGTATATTCCGTTTTATCTTCATTAATAGAAAGAACCGCCATATCATCAACAACAGCACGTTTTTCCGGATCATATTTCATCAAACCGGAAAAAACCAAACGACTCACTTCCATATCAGCCTCATTATAATCAACAAACAATGGATTTATATTTTGAACTCCATTTTTTGCAACAAGTCCCTCGGTATAAATATTTGACTCTCCAAAACCAAAAAGCCCATACGGAAAGAAAATCATTTTCACTAACATTGCCAAAAAGATCGCTACAGCAACTCCGGTAAGCAATTTATCTCGGAAATCATAACTTTTAAAAATCGCAATGATAGTTCTAATAAATTTCATAATGCTCATATTGCGCAACGCTCCGCTTTTGCGCTGTTAAACGAAAAGAAAAAGCAAAGAATTCCCAATAAACAAAACGACTAAAACAACAGTCGTAGTAGACAGAAATTTCTCCGCTCCTCTTTTGCTTGTATAAAAGCCTCCACTTCCTCCAAACGTTGCAGACAAGCCTGTTCCTCTTTGTTGAGTAAGAATAGCAACAGAAAGAAGTAAAGAGATTACAACCTGAAGTATAAATAAAAATGTTTGCATATCTATTTTGTTATAAAACTTGAAGTCCAATTGATTACACCAAGGACAATAGCTCCTATAACATAATCAGTCCAATTAAAAAAGGCCAAGGTAACACCCTGAAAATCTGCCACATCCAAAAAGTAGCTTAGAAACCACAAAATCACCACATTTATTACGATCAGAAAAAGTCCACCTGTCAGGAACGTAAACGGTAACGCAATTATTTTCAATAATGGCTTTACTATCCAGTTCAGCAAACCCAAAACTATTCCCCCAAGAATAAAGAACTTTACTCCACCCGTATAAACAATTCCATCAACTATGTATGTAAGTAAATACAGAATTCCCCCATTAATAATGATATTTATGATTGGACTTAATATAAAACCCATAGGAATTTAGATTAAATTTTTCTTACGGCTATTTTAACTGGAATTTCATCAAATTTCACCTCTTTTTCTTTGTCCCACTCGATATCTCCGCTCTGCTGCAATTCATCAGCAAGTGTCTCAGTTTTTATATAGTCTGCAAATTTGGTCACAGCTTCGTCTACAACACCTGAAGATTCCACTGATACATAAATTCTATCATCTACTTGATAATCCGCTTCTTTTCGCAATTCTTGTACCAATCTTACCACATCTCGAGCGTATCCTTCCTTTTTTAGGTCCTCAGAAATTTCTGTATCAAGCGCCACAACTATCCCTTCCATACTTTCCACATCAAAACCTTCTTTACCCCTAAACCCAATCTCAATCTCATCACCCATAAGCTCAAATTCCCCAACCTTTATACTATTATCACCAAGCTCATACTCCCCTGCTTTTACCTTTTGGATTATAAATTGGACATCTTTTCCATATTTTGGTCCAAGAATTTTTGAATTTACCGTAACCGATTGTTCGATAATATCTCCGGCTTCTGCAATAAATTCTAATTCTTTTACGTTAAGCTCTTCCATTATCACCTCCTTGTGAGAATTTATAACTTCTTCAGTTAGTCCTTCAGGTAGGGCAATTCCTGCCTTTTTAAGAGGTTGTCTCACCTTGATCTTGGCTTTTGCTCTAACACTATGCCCAAGATTCACAATTGTACGAATCACGTGTATTTCTTCATTTAATTTCTCATCGATTATCATTTTGTTTGGTTCTGGCCAATCCGCCAAGTGTACAGACTCTTCACCGGTTAAATTTTGATAAATTTCATCCGCTATATAAGGCATGAACGGAGCCAGTATTTTCACAAACTCCACCAAAACAATATACAGCGTCTGATAAGCTTGATCCTTATCTTTGTCATTTTCACTTTTCCAGAATCTTCGACGAGACCTTCTCACATACCAATTTGAAAGATTCTCCAAGAAATCCAACATCGGACGCGTAGATTTCGGCAAATTATATTGATCCATTTGCTCAGTCACCTCTTTTACCAATAAATTCAATTCGGAAAGAATCCATCGATCCAATTTGTGTGCAGGTTGAAACGCTTTGTAATCCGCTTTAGGCTCAAATTTATCAATATTCGCATAAGTGACAAAGAAACTATATGTATTCCAAAGAGTTAATGTAAATTTCTTCACAATCTCTTCAACATGCGCCTCGGAAAATCTCACATCATCAGCCAAAGCCGCCGGAGACGAGAGCAAGAAATATCTCATACTATCCACACCCTTATTATCAAAAAGCTCATTTGGATCAGGGTAATTCTTCTTTCTTTTTGAAAGTTTCTCTCCATCGGCCGCAAGGACAATTCCATTCACAATCACATTCTTGAACGCAGGTTTATCAAATAAAACAGCCGCAAGAACATGCAATGTATAAAACCATCCACGAGTCTGATCCAACCCCTCAGCAATAAAATTAGCCGGGAAATTACTTTCAAACTCTTCCTTATTTTCAAACGGATAATGAAGCTGTGCATAAGGCATAGCTCCACTTTCAAACCAACAATCAAACACATCCGAAACTCTCTGCATCTCAGCACTACATGTAGTACATTTGAATGTTATATCGTCAATATATGGCTTATGCAAGTCTAATTCCCCTTCTCTTTCAGGCAACTTTCCAGCCTTCTCCTTCAGCTCATCTACAGAACCAATACAAACCTGCTCTCCACATTCACATTCCCAAACAGGTATCGCACATCCCCAGAATCGATTACGACTTATCGCCCAATCCCTCGCACCTTCCAACCATTTTCCAAAACGACCTTCCTTAATATGTTCAGGTTGCCAATGGATTTCTTTATTCGTCTTTAACATCTTTTCCTTAAGTCTTGTGACCTCTATAAAAAATGATCGAGTCGCAAAGTTCAAAAGCGGAGTATCACATCTCCAACAATGCGGATAACTGTGTTTGTAGTTCTGCTTTGAGAAAAGAAGCCCTTTTCCATGCAAATAAATTGCAACATTCAAATCCTGACCTTTCACGAATTTTCCGGCAAAATCTTTTACCTCTTCAGTAAACGTTCCATCCATCTTTACATGCTGTATCTGTCCCAAGTTTTTATCTTTTCCAAACTGGTAATCATCCTCACCAAACATCGGTGCAATATGCACAACACCCGTACCATCTTCTGTTGTTACAAAATCCGCCAAATCAATAACATAAAGCTTCCCCACATCTTGTTCTTCGTAGTAATCAAACAAAGGCTCATAATGAGTATCTACCAGTTTTTTTTGATCCACTTTTTCTATTTCAACATAATTCCCTTCTCCAAAAACTTTATCCGCCAATTCTTTTGCCAAAACAAATACTCCATCCTTTTCATCTGAGTCCTTTCCGGCAACCATAATATATTCAATCTTTTTCCCAAGAGCCAAAGCTACATTACCTGGAAGCGTCCAAGGAGTCGTCGTCCAAGCCAAAATATAAACATCCTTTTCCTTTGTTCCAAGTGCTTTAAGCGCATCATCCTTGAGTTTGAATTTTGTAGTTACAGAAAGATCCGTCACATCCTTGTATCCCTGCGAAACCTCGAAATTCGATAACGGAGTCTCGCAACGGGGACAAACATGCATCGCTTTGTGTCCGGTGTATACCAACTTCTTGTCCCAAATCTGCTTAAATATCCACCAGATGGTTTCCATATATGTATTGTCGAGAGTTGCATAGTTATCAGTAAAATCAACCCATCGAGCAAGACGCTTCAATGTCTCTTCCCATTCTTTTGTATATTTGAAAACAGATTCTCTACATTTCTTGTTAAAATTCTCAACCCCATAATCAACAACGTCTTTTCGTCCATTAAGTTTCAACTCCTTTTCAATTTCATATTCAACAGGAAGCCCATGACAATCCCATCCATTCCTACGAGGGACATAATAACCCTTCATACTCCAAAACCTCGTAACCGCATCCTTAATCACATTCGCCAGCATATGCCCGTAATGCGGCAACCCATTTGCAAAAGGCGGCCCATCAAAAAATACATACTTCTCTTTCCCTTCCCTATTCTTCACAGACTTCTCGAAAATCTTATTCTTTTCCCAATACTTAAGCATTTCCTTCTCCACCTCGGGAAAAGATTGTTTCGGATTTACTTTCTTAAACATAATTTTGGATATTTAAAACACGCCCAGTTTAGCGGAAACACCAATTTATTTCAAAATATTATTCTACCCACACCCAGAACAGCTCCCACATCCTCCTTCACAACCACCAACAGCCACTTTCAACTCATACATATCAACCAGCTTTTCAGCCAGTCCGGTATATTTCTCAGGAGTCAAAGCTAACAGTTTCTTTTTATCTCCAGCGGGAATTTTCAAACCTTTTATAAATTTCTGAATCGCCGCTTTCGTGATTCCGGTCTTGCCTCTGGTCAGCTTTTTCAGCATCTCGTATGAACCTTCAATCAGGTTCTTTCTCATAACCACCTGAATAGGCTCAGCAAGAAGTTCCCACTTATCCTTCAAGTCCTCTTGAACTATTTTTTTATTCACAACGCACTTCGACAAACCTTTCATAGTAGCTTTATAAGCCAAAACACAATGCGCAAGCGCGGGCCCTATTTTTCGAAGCACCGTGGAATCCGACAAATCCCTCTGCATTCTCGAAATCGGCAATTTTGAAGACAAATGCTCCAATATAGCATTAACCACGCCCAAATTCCCCTCGGAATTCTCAAAATCTATAGGATTTATCTTGTGTGGCATAGTAGAAGATCCCACTTCCCCGGCAACAGCCTTTTGCCCAAAATATCCAAGACTTATATACGACCACATATCCCTATCAAAATCCAAAACAATAGTATTTGTCCGCTTCACGCAGTCAAAAAGTTCAGCCAGCCCATCATGTGGTTCGATCTGAGTCGTGTATAGATTTACCTTTAACCCCAAACTTTGAACAAATTTCTTACTCGCCTCTATCCAATCAATGCTATCGTAAGCCACTGCATGGGCATTGTAATTTCCAACAGCACCGTTGATTTTCCCCAGCAAACAGGAAATACTACTCAACTGTTCAATTTCTCTTTCCAGTCTCACCACGAAATTAACCATTTCCTTCCCTAAAGTGGTTGGTGTCGCTGGTTGTCCGTGAGTACGCGAAAGCATAGCCAACTTCTTGTTTTTCACCGCTATTGTATAAATTTCTTGCACAAGACCGCTCAACAAAGGAATCATATCCCTATCCAAAAAATCCCGCACCATACAGGCATAAGCCAGATTCGTAATATCCTCACTCGTACACGCAAAATGAATAAATTCCAAATATTTTTCCAACGGACCACCTTTCAATTCCTCTTTAATAAAATATTCCACAGCCTTAACGTCATGATTCGTCACCTTCTCGATCTCTTTCACCCTCTCGGCATTCACAACATCAAACTGTTCATAAATACTTCGAAGCATTCGCAGTTCGGTCGCTTTCAAAGTCTTCTTTCCCTGAACCTTCAATTCATTAAACAAAAATATAAACCATTCAACCTCAACCAAAACTCGATATCTCATAAGTGCAGCTTCCGAAAAATACTGCGACAAATAATCAACCTTATCCGCATACCTCCCATCAAGTGGCGAAATCGCCATTAAATTATTTTCCATAGTCATTTTAATTAAATTTTTCTTTTATTTCAGCAATGTGAGCTGCAACTTTCTGTTTCAGCCCTGAATCTTTGAGAGCAAAAATCCGCAACACCGCCATAACAACATTTCCCTTATCAATAACAGTCAAAACCGGAGTATCACTTGGCATCACAAGCGTCGAATTTATATTCATCATAAAGTCTTCCTTACTCTTGAAAGGAGGACACGCAATCACAGGATGAACACTGTTCGCGGCCACAACCCCGGAAAGTCCATTCGACCGGCCCGCAACCGTAACGTAAACAATATCCTCCGTGCCTTTATTATTTTCAGTAACAATTTCCAAAACCTTTTCAGGAACTTTGTGCGCTGAAGCGACAATTACCTCAGCCGTAATCCCCCACTTCGCAAATTCTTTATCCATTCCGGAAATAAATTCCTTATCCGATTCAGATCCTAATAAAATTACAACTTTCATAGCTTATTTATTTAAATATTTACTTAAATTTCGTTCAATTCTTTCATAAACATTACCGGGCGAAGCCATAAACTCCTGTCCGGTAATCAATTCATAAGCCTCAATATAACGACGAGCGGTTTCAACCTTGATATCATCAGGAACCTCAGGAATCTCCCCTTCACCCAAGAAATCTCTCTCAGCCAACCATTCTCTCAAATATTCCTTATCGATTTTCTTCTGAGTTTCACGATTTTTAAATCTCTTCTGATATTCATCCGCATACCAGAAACGAGAAGAATCGGGAGTATGAATTTCGTCGATCAATATAATTTCACCCGCATCATTCATTCCAAATTCATATTTTGTATCCACAAGGATAATCCCCTGCTTTGCCGCAACCTCAACCCCTCTCAGATAAAGTTTCATCGCGACATCAGCCATATAATCAAATTGTTCTTCTGTAATATCGGTCCGCTTCAACACTTCTTCCTTGGAAACAGATTCGTCATGCCCATGCTTTTCAGCTTTCGTCGAAGGAGTAAGAATTGGTTTATCGAATTTTTGATCTTTTTTCATTCCATCAGGAAGTGAATTTCCACAGAAATTTCTTCCACCTTTTTCATAATGATACCAAACCGAAGTCGTAGTAACGCCTGTCAAATAGCCACGAACCACCATTTCAACCGGCAAAGCTCTGCACTCCTTCGCCACCACAACATTTGGATCCGGAAACTCAATCACATGATTCCCCACTATATCTTTTGTCTTTTCAAACCAAAACTTAGCCATTTGATTTAAAACCTGACCCTTGAACGGAATCAAAGTAATAATTCTATCAAAAGCAGACAAACGATCGGATATTATGATTATCCGTTTGCCATCAGCGGTATAATTATCTCTAACCTTCCCTTCATACTTTTCCCCAAGTGTCGGAAAATCCGTAGACTCCAGACAAAAAGGCAACTGTGCAAGAATTTGTTCTTTTGAAATCATATTCAAATAATAATGAATTTATGGAGCATTTGCAATCACCAAGTTTTTCCAATATATTTTGATTGAGCACATAACTTTTCAAAAATGAACACATACACACAGTCTCTCGGTCAAGTTGTGACAGTATTGGGATCTCAATGGGGCGATGAGGGAAAAGGAAAACTCATTGATGTCATTTCGGAACAATACGAAATAATCGCTCGTGCCGCAGGTGGAGCAAACGCCGGACATACCATCTACATCAAAGATCCACAAAATCCATCAGAACAATTAAAATTCATTTTTCACCTAATTCCTTCAGGAATTTTCAACGAAAATACTACTTGTGTGATTGGTAATGGAGTTGTACTTGAACTTCCGACTCTTATTGAAGAAATCGATCTACTAAACAAGCATGGGGTCAAGACGGATGGAAGAATTTTTATTTCAGATCGCACTCACTTACTTTTCAAATATCACAAAATCATCGATGGAATTCAGGAAGAAATGAAGGGAGACGCAAAAGTAGGAACCACAAAAAGAGGAATTGGGCCTTGCTACACAGACAAAGTAAGGAGAAATGGGATCAGAGTCCACGACTTAAAAGATTTTGATATTTTCGAAAAAAAATACAGAGCGAATCTGGAAATGTTCCAACATATGTACAGTGAATTTGGACATAATGCCGACGCGGAACTCGCTGAGTTAAAAGAAATCGCAAAAAGAATAAAACCTATGATCATAGAGAGCTCTCACTTCTTGAACAAAGCAATTGAAGAAGGAAAAAAGATTTTGATAGAAGGTGCAAACGGAGCAATGCTCGATATTGATCACGGAACATATCCGTTTGTTACATCATCCAACTCAACTGTTGCCGGAGTAATTTCAGGAACCGGGATACCAGCCACAAAACTAAATAATGTAATCGGGATTATGAAAGCCTACACTACGAGAGTGGGGGCGGGCCCGTTCCCGACCGAACTTTTCGATGGAATTGGTAAACAAATTCAAGAAACTGGTGGAGAATTTGGTGCAACTACAGGCCGCCCCCGCCGTTGCGGATGGTTCGACGCTTTTGTCGGCAAATATTCAACAATAATTAACGGATTCACAGAAATAAACCTCACAAAACTCGACGTCCTCAGCGGAATCCCAACTCTACAAATAGCCACAGGATACAAACACAATGGCGAACAACTCGACTCATTCCCATCAAGCCTCGAAGTCCTAGAACACGTAGAAGTTGATCACATAGAAATGCCCGGATGGGACGAAGACATCAGCGGCGTACGAAACTACGACGACCTTCCGGAAAACGCCCGCAAATATGTTGAAAAAATCGAAGAACTAATCGGTTGCCACATCGCCTCAATCGGAGTCGGCGTCGCCAGAGAAGACATGATCTTCAGATAGAAAAACACATGGACAAAAGCACATATCACGAAGAAACGTTTCAAAACGTCTCTTTATCCAAACAGGACCTCAGAAACAAAGAATATTCGAATTGTACATTCAAAAAATGCGACTTCACAGAATGCAATTTTTTCGGTTCAGTTTTCATCGACTGCACTTTTGATGACAGCAGCTTTTCAAACATAAAAATAGACAATTGTAGTTTTCAAGGAGCCATTTTCGAAAATTGCAAATTAGTTGGAATTTCATTCTCTATGATCAACGCACTCCTCATCAATTTAACGTTTAAAAATTCCAAAATTGAACTTTGCAGTTTCAACAGACTCGAGATAAAAAACAGTGAATTCTCGCAGTGCGTAATCCGAGAAACTGACTTCATCAACACAAACCTCACGGGCTCCGACTTTACGAATTCTGATTTACAAGCCAGCAAATTCCAAAATTCCAATCTAGAAAGTGCAGATTTCACCGGCGCAAGAAATTACTATATCGACCCTACACAAAACAAACTGAAAAAAGCCAAGTTCTCCCAACCCGAAGTCTTAGCACTACTTGCCGGATTTGAGATTGAAGTTAAATAGAATCAGAAACAAAAAACAAGATGGCTATATCATGCGGTTTATTCAGCCAAAATCCCCGGGGATCCCGTTATAGTAATTTTTGCAAATAGACCAAGTTGTCATACTAATTTTTGATTGTTTGATTGCACTTGTTTTTGTAAGGCAAAAATTCTATAAAGGAATTTACGGGCGATAGCTATTAAGCAGG
>JBDRIE010000048.1:0-18925 GCA_043816165.1 Nitrospirota bacterium
TATCCCGAAGTTGGGTCTTGGGTTAGCATGATACTTCCGATGACGCTCGCGGTCCCAAATAGAATCAGTATTGTTGCTATTATTACTTTTACAATTCTTGTGATTGTGAGCTTTCGGGGTTCTCTATTTGTGAGATGATCATGAAAGTAAGCCAGTTTTATCTTTGATTTCAAATGCAATCCCATCACTACAAGCAGTGGTATGGCTAAGAACATTAGGGCTGTTTGTGTGAATAGCAGGAAGTCGAAAAGTCCATGATAGAAGACGGCATATGCGAAACCAATGAAGATTAATTTTGTAGTTTGACCGGAGCTCTTTGCAAATTTTGCTTTACCTATATAGAACCCCATTATCCCGGAGAAAAGCGCATGGGCCGGTACTGACATCACTGCTCTGAGAATTCCAATTCCAAATCCTCCATCCATTACATAGAAAATATTCTCGAATGTAGCGAATCCCAGACTCGCAATGATTGTATATGTGATTCCATCCATTACTTCGTTGAAGTTTTTGTTATTGTAGACGCGGGTTTTTACCACCCAAAGTTTGACCGCTTCCTCCACAAAAGCCGCAGTCACAAAGGCAGTAAGGAAAATGTACAACCAAAAGGTCTCGATCGGATTAATCCCCAGATATCTGTAGAGATCTTCGATGTTGAGCTCTATTATTACCGCGAAAATCGCCGCCACCACTCCCCAAATAAACACTTTCCACATTAGTTTTCGTGGTTCCTTTTCACCTTTGTCCTGTTTGTTGAAATACCAAAGCAGGATGACTGCCGGGATGATGGATATTACGAGAAGGAGTATGGTTTGCATGGATGGATGGTAGCATTTTTCGGTTTGGTCGGGAAGGGATGGGTCGCCTCGAGGCGGGCATGCGCGTGTAGTAGACGAAATATCCTTTTTGTGGTACAATACGCTTGATTAATAATTATTTATGCCTCCTTACGACCCAAATAGTCCGGAGATTCAAGCGGATACTCCCGATCCCGCAATTAACAGTATCAGTACTGATGTCAGTGTTGGAGTTACATTAGCTAAACTGAGGGAAGACTGGACGGAAGCCGCAAATGACAATAGGTCCGTTGAGGTGAATGGTAAAGAATACGACCCAAAATATTTGCTTGAGAGAACGGATATGGTTACACGGATTATCAAGAAAATCACTCCATCTTTTGATGATAGGAAAGTCGAAATCGAGGAACTCCCAGGGCAAGCCGTTGGTGAAGCTAAAAAAGAAACAATTTCATGGGATCCCTGGCTTATTGCTGAGGCACCTATAAAAGCCATCGTTAATACACAGGTCCATGAAATGACTCATGCAGGTGGCGCTGTTCCTGATGAAGCTGTGGTTGAAGCCATGGCCAGGGTTCGGTTGAAAAAGGCCGGATTAGTTGTGGAAGGAGAAAAAGGACTTGAACTTACTGATAAGTATATATCTGAACTGCAAGCTCTTTATAAGCTGGTTTCTCATTTGGTTGAGAAGGGTTTGGGTTCTGCGGATCAATTAATAGAAAAAATATATAATTTATGTCTGAACGAAGGGGCTGAAGCTGTTTTTGAACTTTATGATGATGAATATATCAGCGGATTGGGCTCAGACGATGAGAAATTGAAAGCTTTTGATTTGTTTGAGAAGGCTTTTCCAATGATGGCGGTCGATAACGGCCACTTTGCTTTGAGTAAAGCGGTCGAAGAGGCCACCGAAGAAGCGGCGTAAAATTCCATTGTAGGTTCTTATTTTCCATGTTACTTTTTCGTTCATGCAGCTTAAAAAGGGACAAATAATTGAATTTGATGTACATGCTCTGGCTTTTGGCGGTGCCGGGATTGGAAAGTACGAGGGTATGACTGTTTTTGTGGACAAGACGATGCCCGGGGATCGGGTGCGAGCTGCTCTTACGAAGATTAAGCCGAAATATGCGGAGGCGAAGTTTGAGGAATTGGTTTCCGGTTCGAAAGATCGATGTAAGGAAAAATGCAAGTATTCCGGGACGTGTGGTGGGTGTCAGTTTCAGTTTATGCCGTATGAGAGCCAGTTGGCATTCAAGAAGCAACAGGTGATTGACGCTTTTGAGAGGATTGGGAAGATATCTTCGCCACCGGTTGAAGATGTGATCGGGTGCAAGCAGCAGTTTTATTATCGTAATAAGATGGAGTTTACTTTTGGGTATGACGCGAATATGAAGTTTGTGTTGGGGATGCATTTGCCCGGTCGAAGGTATGATATTTTGGATTTAAAGGAGTGTCATTTGCAGTCAGAATTGTCTTCGAATATTGTGAATAATGTCCGTGATTTTATTAAAGGTCGGGGGTGGCAGCCATTTAAATATTCTTGTGGTAAAGGATTTTTGCGATCTTTATTTATTCGTGAGGCAAAGCCTGTCCGGTCGCCAGGTGGACAGACCGGTGAAGTGATGATAAATTTGGCGACTTCGGACGATATGCCGGACAATTTTGATGAAGGAGTAGCGGAGTTTGTAAAAATGTTGACTGGTTTGAGTAGTGAAATTGTTTCTATTTATCATACTAAAATTATTAGTAAAAGGGGGCAGCCGAAGCAGATAAAGGAGACTTTGCTGCATGGGAAAAAGTCTATTACTGAGAAGATGGTTTTGGAGAATGGGGACGCGCTTGAATTTGAAATTCTGCCGCAGTCTTTTTTCCAGGTGAATACTCCTCAAGCTGAGATTTTGTATAGTAAAGTGATCGAGTTTGCCGGCAATCAGGATCATGACGTGATTTTTGATTTGTTTTGTGGAACCGGAACTATTGGGTTGTTTTTGGCTAAGCATGGAGGAAGTGTTGTGGGGATTGAGCTGAATGAAGAGACTGTGAAAATTGCTCGTGAGAATGCGCAGCGAAATAAGATTTTCAATATCGATTTCTTTACCGGGGATGTGAATAAGATGCTTGATACGGTCCGTGAAAGGCCTTCTATGATTGTTGTGGATCCCCCACGTGCCGGTTTGACAGAGAAAATTATTAAACAGATCAATGACTTTGGGGCGAATCATCTGATTTATGTTTCGTGCAATCCTTCCACACTTGCTCGTGATTGTGATTGGCTTCGGGGATATGGGTTTGAAGTGAAAAAAGTTCAGCCCGTGGATATGTTCCCGCACACATATCATATCGAGAACGTTTGCTTGCTTGAGCGGTAACCGCTATAATTGGCAAGAATTTAACCTTCATAAATATGAAAAAGTTTTTACTTCTATTTTTAAGCGCATTTTTGTTCGCGTCTGCTCCTGTTGCTTCTGCAGTAGGTTTTGAAATTGCTGAGAATGTCGTGATCACTCAAAATATTTTGGACGACACTTATGTTGTGGCGGGTAATGCAAATATTGAGTCTGAGATTTTTGGAGATCTTTATATTATTGGTGGTGCTGTGACGGTTAACGGTAATGTTCATGAAGATTTGGTTGTGATTGGTGGGCGTGTTGTAGTTACTGGTGATGTTACCGGTGATTTGCGTGTTGCCGGTGGGCAAGTAGCGGTTTATGGAAATGTGGGAGATGACATAATTGTTGCCGGTGGGCAGGTTGATTTGGGGAAAAGCTCTGTAGTTGGAGGTAGTTTGATAACTGGTGCCGGGATTTTGACTGTTGATGGTGAAGTTAAGGAAGATATTAGAGGTGGAATGGGAATGCTTCTTTTGAATGGAAAAGTCGGTCGTGACGTAATTGTAACCATTGAGGACACAATGAGTGTTTCTGATTCTGCAATGATAGGAGGAGATTTGAAATATTCCGCTTTGCTTGAATCGACTGTTCCGGAAAATGTAGTTGGTGGTGAAACTTCATTTAATAAATTCGAGAAAGGGACAATTTTGGAGGATCTGACTTATATCTTTTTTATCAGTAAAATTTTTAGTTTTATCGGGGCATTGATTTTGACTTTATTCCTTGTTCTGTTGATTCCAAAAGCATTAATAAGATCTGCAAAAATCACAAAAGACAATATTCTCAAAACATTCGGAGTTGGACTTTTGACTATGATCATCGCATTTATTACCGCTTTGATCTTGTTGATAACGGTTGTCGGAGTCTCTACCGGATTGGTAATTTTGGCTATTCTTATGGTGTTCATGTACTTTGCAAAAATTTTTGTTGCCGTTTGGCTCGCAAGCTATGTATTCAATTTCAAAAAGAAAGTCTCTCATGTTAAGCTTTTTGGAATGGTTGCCTTGGCTCTGGTCGTTTACTATCTGATTGGAATAATCCCGTTCGTGGGATGGGCCCTCAACTTGATCCTCTTTATGGTAGGAATTGGAGCGATCGTTCTTTTGAAGATCGAATACTATCAGTTCTTGAAAAAGAAAAATATGGTTTAGCTAGACTCTAGTACTTTTTTTGACAAACTGCTTGGCGTCTTTGGATGTTTTGATATCGCCCTCAATTTGTTTTTGTCTGATGGTTTTTAGGATTTCCCCTACTTCTTTACCAGGTTTTAGGTCTGTGAGCTTCATGACTTCATCACCGGTTATGAGTTGCTTCGGCATCAGTTTAAGCTTGGCGATTTCGTGACGATAGAGTTTTTTTAGACCTTCGTATGCGGAAAGATCTAGAGGTATTATTCCCATAGCATCCGCTCTGTAAACCTCTAACAATTCCTCAAATCCCGGCTCCAGAAACCAATGCTTTTTCCTTTTGTCCGGCATTTCAAAAAGTGGAACTACCATCATGTGGTGCCTGATCAGCCAGAAAACACGGTCTATTGTTTTTTTGGGAAAATTTAGTCCTTTTAGAATTTTTTTAGAAATTTCCGATCCAACCTCTGCATGTTGATCGTATCTGATTCGTTCTGCATCCTCGCTGAATGTGTCGAATTTACCGATATCATGAAGAAGTGTCGCCCATTTCAGAGCGATAGTTGGCGGCGCCTCCGGTAACGGATTCGGATCCACTTCCTCCTGAGTGAGAGAGTTCAATGCAAGAATCGAATGATCCCAAACATCGCCCTCTGTGTGATACTGAAGCGGTTGTGCGAGCCCTTTGAGTTTTCCGAGTTCCGGAATGATCAGATCCAGCGCACCTATTTCAAAAAGTTCTTCAAACGCTTGGCCGGGAACTTGCGACATTATCATTTTGTTCAGTTCGTCTTTTACTCTTTCTTTTGAAATATTCTTAATGAGATTTACGTGCTTTTTTATGGCTTGATAAGTATCCGGATGATATTGGAGGTTGTATGTATTTTTGAAACGGACTGCTCTTAGAATCCGCAAATGATCTTCTAATATTCTTTCTTCCGGATCACCAATAAATCTTACCAGTTTTTCCTCCATGTCTTTTTGACCGCCCACATAATCCAGAATCCTGTCTTCTTGCGGATCGTAAAAGATTCCATTAATCGTAAAATCTCGACGTTCCGCGTCTTGTTCTGCATTCGTGAATTCCACAGCATCCGGTCTCCGCCCATCTGAATATCCTGCATCTGATCGGAAAGTTGCAATCTCGAAATGATGTTCGTTTACAATTGCCAAAATTACTCCAAATTTCTTCCCAATTGGGATTGTGTGTTCGAGCAAGTCCTCTATCTCGTCGGGTTTTGCGCTCGTAACGATATCGAAATCTTTCGGCTCGATTCCAAGCAGCATATCTCGAACACAACCACCTGCCCAGTATGACTCGTGGCCGGCTTTTTTGAGAATTTCGATTATTTGGATCGAGGTCGCTTTCACCTGGATATTATACTGGAAAAATGGCTTCTTTACCAGTACTATGGGCACATGAAAATACTGGGAATTGAGACATCTTGTGACGAAACTGCGTGCTCTGTTGTGCGTGATGGGCGTGATGTTTTGGCGAACGTCGTGGCTTCGCAGATTGATATTCACGCTAAGACGGGTGGAGTCGTGCCGGAAGTTGCTGCGAGGGAGCATGTGGTACATATGATTCCGGTTTTGGATGAATGTTTGAGCGCTTCAGGTTGCTCGTGGGATGATATCGATGCTTTGGCTATCACTCAGGGCCCGGGCTTGGTGAGTTCTCTAATAATCGGGACTGAGACCGCAAATGTGATTTCGTATGTTCGCCGGAAACCTTTGATTCCGGTTCAGCATATTATTGGGCATATTTATTCTAATTGGCTTGAAGTTGAGAATTCGATCGAATTTCCGGTTTTGATTTTGACTGTGAGTGGCGGGCATAACGAGCTGGTTTTGATGAGAGGGCATGGAGAATTTGAAGTTTTGGGGGAAACGCGTGATGATTCCGCGGGTGAGGCTTTTGACAAGGTAGCCAGGTTGCTTGGGTTGGGATATCCGGGTGGTCCTGCGATTTCGCGTGTTGCTGAGAATGGTTCCGCTACCGCTTATAATTTTCCCAGGGCTTGGCTTGATAAAGGAAGTTTGGATTTCAGTTTTTCCGGATTAAAGACTTCTGTTCTTGATTTGGTAAAGAAAGAGGGTCGAAATGATGATCAGTTCAAGGCTGATGTTGGCAGTAGTTTTCAGGAGGCAGTTGTGGAAGTTTTGGCTGGGAAACTGAAGAGAGCTTTGGATGTGAATCCGGATGTAAAAGAAGTGCATCTTGCCGGTGGAGTTTCTGCGAATCTTCGTTTACGTGAAGTTTGCGGCGAGAAATTTGGAAACATTAAGTTTAGATTCCCAAAAAAAATCTCTTACTGTACTGACAATGCTGCGATGATTGCATGTGCGGGATTTCATTTGTTTGACGAGGCTTTGCATGGAGTCGCAAATATTGTTCCAACCACGAGTTTTGAAATCCGTCACCGGTGACTCCCCTAAGCCAACGCCGCCTGCCTGCATTGGCTCGGAGATGCCGCTAGACCAGCGCCGCCTGCCTGTATTGGCTCGGAGATGCCGCTAGACCAGCGCCGCCTGCCTGTGTTTTCTATATTTGTGATCGGCCGCCTGCATTGGCTCGGAGATGCCGTTGTGAGCGAATTCGTGGTGCTGCTTGCAGAGAGGTTTTAGGTTTTTGTGGTTATGGTTTTGCGAAAATCGGTCAGGGTGGTGGATGACCTCCGCGGGTCGGTGGCAATTTTGGTGACTGCAATGTTCGCTCAGGTTTCTTTTTTGGTGAACGGAAAAGTACCGAGTGACTATTTTCCCAGCCTGCCCCGCTTTCTGCGGATGCACTTTTTCCCCGGGGATTTTGGTCGGTTCCTTGGCTTGCCTCCGCGGTTTTGATTTTTTGGTCGCGATTTTTCCCTGCCTTTGTGATTTCGAATTTTCATTGACCCGCACCCGCGCCCGCTCCTGCACCCGCACCCGCGCCCGCTCCTGCACCCGCACCCGCGCCCGCTCCTGCACCTGCTCCCGCGCCCGCTCCTGCATTTCTTCGAGAATTTTTCTCAAACATTCTTTGTTGCTTAGATTTTTCCCAAATTTCTTCTTCAATTTCAAAAACATGAATATCATTTTCTCGTCCAATTCCACCTGCCAACTTGTCGCGACTTTTCCTCTCTCTTCTTTGCTAAGTTCTTGTAGCGCTGGTTTGCTCATATTATCAACTTTTTTAGCCAATTCTTTTTCATTTTCTTTGGTTGCCAAACCTGCCACGATCGCAACTTTGTGTATGCCCTGCGTTTCAATCGCTTTTTGGAGATGCGGCATATCTTTTAGTTTTTCCTGAAGCTTCAAAGCTTTTCCCACAACTTCGGGGCTTAATCCTGCGATCTTTGCGGCATAAGCGTAAATATTCGCATACCCCTCCTGTTCATAAATTTTCAGCTTTTCGATCTTCGGCAACAACGCCAATAATTTATAAGTTATCTGATTTCGCTCCCGTCCAAGTCGGACAAATTCTTTGTGGAGATTGTTAGTGTCAGTCATGGTTATTATTTTTAAGGAATATTGGATTTAAATTGTAGCAAACTTTGATTTTCTTGAACAGGCTGAAACGGCTTGTTTATGCGACTATGCAATGATTTTTGAGGGTGAAAAATAGTGATGGAAAATCATCGTGAAACAGGGGTGAGTAAGCACTCACCTCGTCGATTATTTTAACAATTTTGATTTTGAATTTGTGACAATAGAGAATAATTCGTTAGAAGGGAAATATTGAACAATTTTATTTTTCCCATTTTTCCGTCAAGTTGAAATTTCTCCCCGTTAGCCAGAGAAAACGGTCAGAAGTTTGGGCCACCGCCCCCGGCCACCACCACCACCCCCGCTCCCTCTGCCCCCACTCCGCCACCAACCCCCGCTCCTGCCCCCACTCCACCCTCACCACCGCCCCCGGCCCCACCGCCCTCAGACCACCACCACCACCACCCCACCCCCAAAAAAAAATAGTATAGTGCCGGGGATTTTCACTGTTTCCTTGGCTTGCCTGCCCCGCTGTGGCGGTGGCCTCTGCGGTCGCTCCCTTAACTCCCAATCCCCCCCCCATTTCCCCGAGGATTTCAAAAAAACCAAACAACAAAACCACCCAAGAATGCCTCTAAATTTTTCCGGTTGAAATAAACGAAAAACATGGTAGGATGGAGGTCAAGTGTTTTAACCTTATTTATGCCAAAAGAAGAAGAAAAACCTATAAAGTATGAACCTTTTCGTACACCAAAAGGAGTGCATGATATTTTGCCGAATGATTATGAATTTTACACTTATATCAAAAAAGTGGTTAGGCATAGGGCCAGACAAGCCGGTTATAGACGTATTTCTACACCAATTTTTGAGTACACAGAATTATTCAAAAGAAGTATTGGGGACAGCTCAGATATCGTTTCCAAGGAAATGTATACTTTTGAGGATAAAAAAGGGCGAAGCCTTACTTTGAAACCGGAAGGGACCGCAGGTGTAGCCAGAGCTTTTATTCAACACGGAATGAATCAGCTTCCACAGCCGGTTCTGTTTTATTATTTCGAACCTCACTTTAGATATGACAAACCTCAGAAAGGTAGATATCGACAGTTTTGGCAATTTGGCTTTGAGGTTTTGGGAGAAAGCGATCCTGCTCTGGATGCTCAAGTTATTCAACTTGCGTGCAAGATCCACGAAGATCTTGGGATTGATGGTTTGTTCAATTTACAATTAAATACGATCGGAACTGCTGAGGCTCGTAAGAAATATATGCAGGTTTTGGAGGATTATTATGTAGGGAAAGAGCGATCTTTGTGTGAGGACTGTAAGCACCGGTTGACGACAAATCCTTTGCGATTGTTTGATTGTAAGGCGGAAGATTGTCAGATTTTGGCTCAGTTGGCACCAGTGATGAAGGATTATTTGGATAAAGAATCTTTGGAATATCATGAGGAACTTTTGGAATATTTGGATGAATCCGGGATTGAGTATACTGAAAATCCTAAATTGGTTCGTGGATTAGATTATTATTCGAAAACTGTATTTGAATTCTGGGATAAAAATGATGGAGCGCAGAATGCAATCGGTGGAGGTGGTCGATATGATGGGCTGATTGAATTGATGGGTGGACAACACACTCCTGCGGTTGGTTATGCGGCCGGCGTCGAGAGGATTATTGCTAATATGAAGAAAGAGAAAATTCGAGTTCCTTCGAAAGACGAACTTCATGTTTTTGTGGCGCAACTTGGGAAGGAAGCAAAGAAAAAGTGTTTTCCTTTGATTGAGGATTTGCGTGAGGCCGGTTTGAAAACTATGGGTGCGCTTGGTAAAGGTTCAATAAATATTCAGTTGAAGTTGGCGGACAAGTTTAAGGTTCCTTATGCTGTGCTGATTGGAATCACGGAGGTGAGAGAAGGAACCGCTATAATTCGGGATATGGAAAAGGGTATTCAGGAAACTGTAAAAGTTGAGAAAGTGGTAGATAGATTAGTGAAATTGATCGGTGAAGATTCTTTGGACAGGTACACCCCCGGTGAATTGTTGTATTCATAAAACAGTGATATATTATCCTCATGAAACGTGTCTTATTTCTTTTTGGTCTCTTTATTTTGATGTCTCTTCCTGTGATGGCCACCGCCACGGTGGGGCATGCGGGATCTTTTCCTGATGTTCCTGAGGATCATGAAAATTATGCGGCTATTGAATATCTGGATACAAATGGTGTTATCAATGGATATCAAGATGGAACATTTGGACCGGAAGATTTGGTGACGCGGGCACAGGCGATGAAGATTGTGGTTGGAGCTCTTGGGATTGATTTTAGCGGAACATACAGTCAGGATTTTCCCGATGTTATAGCTGAAACATGGTATTTCCCTTATGTGATGGCCGGATTTGAGGAAGGAGTAATAAATGGATATGACGATGGGACTTTCAAGCCCGGAGAGAATGTGAATTTAGCAGAGTTGCTGAAAATTATTGTTTTAGCTGCGAATGCTGAGCTTCCGACTGTTGAGAGCGATGTCTTCGCTGATGTGTCTGCTGATATTTGGTTTGCACCTCATACTCTTTATGCAAGAAACAACAACATCATTTTCCCTGATGAATATGGACTTTTGAATGCTCAAAATTCTATGACCAGGGCTGCTTTTTCTGAAGTTGTTTATAGAATGATGATCGTTCTTCAGAACGACCAGCCTTATCCTTTGGATGAGAATTGGGATATGTATACGAGCTCGACTCTTCCTTTCAAAATCAAGTACGATTCGGATGCTTGGGAAGTGAATGAGAGCGAAAATGAAGTTATGTTTTTTAGATCGGATAAGGAATATTTGAATTTTTCTCCTTTGAGGCTTTATCCAAATTCTGCGGTCTTGTCTGTGACGGTTGATGAAAATTCAGAGGGGTCTGCGGTTGCTGATTATTTTGGGAATGTTAAGAATATTTTTACCGATGCTGATTATACTGAATTTACAGTGACCGGGCTTAGTGCGCTGGAGGTTCTTTATACGGATGATAGAATTGTGGATTGGTATATTTATTTGGAGGATGGTCGTGTTCTTGTTGTTTATACTGAATTTGGAAATGGAACTCTTGGATATCAGTTGATGCAATACATCAAGGCTATGCTTTCAACGTTAGAATACAGTGCTCTTGGTGGAGAAGGCGCCGATTACACTCAGCTTTTGAGTGAAATTTTTGAGAATATTTTGGTTGAGAATAAAGGTATGGAAATGTTGAATCGATTGCCTGATAAAATAATTATTGAGACTGACACTATTGGTGTGGGCACCGGTCCTGTTGATTATTATTATAGTGAAGGTGCGGATTATACGTTCAAATACGAACGCGCTGATGATGTGATACTTGATACGAGGGAAGGTCAAACAACCGCTTTTTAACCTTAAAAATATGACTACCAATAAAGATCGTGCACTTAAATACGGGACCACCGTTTATGCGGCTTTGGTATTTTTGTTTTTCGTTGTCGGTTATTTCATTTATTCCTATTTTACGAATCAACCTGTAGATATCGAAGATTATGTTATTGAAGTGAATGAAGACGGCATAATGGAGGTGAGTCCAGGTGAGAATTCCGGACCTGATTATCTCCCTGATGTTGAGCCGCCTACTTCTCCCCCACCCGGTAATTAGAATTAATGAAGAATTTACGTCGTGAGGCGCTTGCTGCTCACAAAAAATATAAGGGAAAATTGTCTATTGTTTCAAAGGTTCCTTTGAAGAGTTTGCGTGATATGAATTTGTTTTATACTCCCGGAGTTGCAGAACCTTGCAAAGAGATTTTGAAACGACCTGATGATGTCTATAAATACACTTCACGTGGGAACACTATCGCCGTTGTGACTGATGGATCTGCGGTGCTTGGGCTTGGGAATATTGGTGCTATGGCAGGACTGCCGGTGATGGAGGGAAAATGTGCTCTTTTTAAAGAGTTTGGTGGTGTGGATGCTTTTCCGATTTGTCTTGATACTCAGGATGTTGATGAGATCGTTTCTATCGTGCGGGCGATTTCCGGAAGCTTTGGTGGAATTAATTTGGAGGATATTTCGGCTCCTCGTTGCTTCGAAATTGAGGAAAAATTGATCCGTGAGCTGGATATTCCGGTTTTTCACGATGATCAACATGGAACTGCGATTGTTTGTTTGGCCGGTTTGATCAATGCTCTTAAAGTAGTTGGGAAGACCGCTGGAAAAGTGAAAGTTGTGATAAGTGGTGCGGGTGCGGCAGGAATTGCCATTACAAAACTATTATTAAAATACGGATTCAAAGATATTTGCTTGATTGATAGTAAAGGTTCTATCTATTTGGGACGTCCCGGATTAAATAAGTATAAAAAGGAGATTGCGAAGGTTACTAATAAGAAAAAAGTTAAAGGTAAGCTGGGTGAATTACTGGTTGGAGCGGATATTTTTATCGGAGTATCTCGACCAGATGTTGCTACTAAAACTATGATCAAATCGATGGCTGATGATGCAATTGTCTTTGCAATGTCGAATCCTGATCCGGAGATTTCGGTCAAGGATGCTAAAGCCGGAGGTGCAAAGGTTATCGCGACCGGCCGAAGTGATTATCCTAATCAGATAAACAACGTATTAGTATTCCCCGGAATCTTCAAAGGAGCTCTAGCCGTCAGAGCAAACAAAATTACAGATAAAATGAAACTTTCCGCTGCAAAGACTTTAGCAGGCTTGGTGAAAAAACCGACCGCTGGCCGCATTATCCCGGGAGTTTTTGATAAAGGAGTTGCGGACATTATCGCAAAAGCCGTGAAGAAATGATATAATCCTGCCACTTAATTAAAATTATTATGTCCGGACATTCGAAATGGCATTCTATTAAACATAAGAAAGGTGCTTTAGATGCTAAGAGAGGAAAAGTTTTCACGAAACATGCGAAACTTATAACGATTGTGGCGCGTGATGGTGGTGCTGATCCCGAGATGAATCCCGGACTACGATCCGCTATTACAAATGCAAAATCTGACAATGTTCCGAATGCTAATATCGAAAAAGCGATTGCGAAGGGAGCTGGAGGCGACAAGGACGGGGCGCAATTGGCTGAGCTTATGTATGAGGGTTTTGGGCCGGTCGGAACCGCGATGTATATCCAGGTTATTACTGATAATAAAAATCGATCCGGTGCTAATGTTCGACTGATTATGGCTAAAAATGGAGGACAGATGGGCAGTTCTGGAAGTGTCGGGCATATGTTCGAGAAGAAAGGTGTGATTCTTGCGAAAGCCGGTTCGATGGATGCTGATGAGGCTGAGCTTGCGGCGATTGATGCAGGGGCTGAGGATATTACTGTTGAGGATGGTGAATTTGAAATAATTACTGCGCCCGCTGATTTGATGAAGGTGCGTGAGGCTTTGGTTGGGGCTGGATTTGAAGTGGAGAAGGCTGAATTTGATTTTATTGGAAATAATCCGGTGAAAATTGAGGCCCTGGAGGATGCGAAAAAGGTTTTGAGATTGGTTGAGGCTTTGGAAGATGATGAGGATGTGTCGAATGTTTATTCGAATTTCGATATTCCTGTGGAGATTTTGGAGCAGGTTTAGTCCTCAAATTTGTAAGTGATTTCTTTGTCAGGATCTTCTTCTTTGTCGGCTTCTTCTTTTGGCTCGCTTGCGAGGCTTAGTTTCTTCTTCTTGGATCGTTTTTTCTTTTTTGGCATCAGTTCCGTAACTTTTTCCGCTTCTTTTGCTCTTTGCATTAGTTCTTCTACGTTGATCATTGGTTCTTCCTCCTCTGTTTCAGGTTCTTCTTCTGTGATTCCCAGGCGTTTGGTTTGGAGTCCTCTCATGTAGTTGATGATTTGATATTCTGCATCTCTTAGGTTTTTGTCTGTGATTCTGAATCCTGCCGCCCTTGTGTGCCCTCCTCCGCCGAATTGTTCAGCTATGCGTGAGGCATTTATCGCCGGATTTGTTGTTCTTAGGCTGATTGAACTCGTTCCGTCCTCTTTTTCTTTAATCAAAAATACTATTTCCGCTCCCGGTGCGTTGGTCATTAGTTCGTCAATGATATCTCCTGTTTCTTCTGCGGTAGATTGAGTGTCTTTGAAGTCTTGTTGGCTAACTACCGACCAGACGATTTTGTATTTTTCGTCCGTTTGGATCTTTGATAATACTCGTCCCCACAGTTTTAATTGGGAAAGTTGTTTGGTTTTGTATATGTGTTGAATGATTTCTTGTTGTCGCGCTCCGTATGAGATCAATTTTGCTGATGAAGCAAATGATTTTGGTGTTGTGTTCGCGTTTTGAAAACTTCCCGTGTCTGTGATTATTCCTGTTAATAGAAGTGTTGCGATATCTTCATCGATTATTTCTATTTTTTCTTCTTTGGCAATATCTTCAAAGAGCTGAAGTAGAAGTTCTGTAGTGGAAGACGCCATGATGTCCGTGTAATTGATCTTTCCGAAATGCGTGTTTGAAATGTGATGATCAATATTTATTACAGGGACTTGGTGGAATAGTTCAATGTTATTTTCATATACGCTTCCGAGCTGTGATAATTCAGCGGTATCTACTGTAATAATCAGATCATAATCCACTTTTCCTTTGTTGAATGTGACGTTGTCTTCAGATAAATGACCCTCTTTTGGAGTTATCACTATGTTTATGTCTTCGCCTTCAGTTGTGCTTTTGATATTTTCGATTTTTACATCTTGGCAATTGATCGAAATTATAAAATCTGTAGAAGAAGATAAGTTATTCCCTACCATATTGGTATGTGGCAAAAACTGCAATAGTTCCGGAATGTCATCTTGCGATATGATCGTGGTCTCCTTTCCCAGTTTTTTTAGCACTAAATAGAGGGCAATAGCACCTCCGATTGAGTCGCCATCAGGTGGAATTGAGGGCATAATCAGGATTTTATTGCTCCTTTTTATTAAATCAATAATTTGTTTTTGCGTAGCTTCTGACATTTTTAGATTTTAGCTAATCTATATATTTTAAAACAATTCCAGAGATATGTCAACCTTTATAGGTTCACAAAAAGGAGGTTATTATATCTACATAACTATAATTTTTCTAGAGGAAAGGAAGTGTAAAGTTCATGATGCTTCTATAGATGGATTCAGCTACTTCTTTCCTGGAGATATTTTTACTTGGATAGTAATTGTATCCTTCATCACTGAGCGTGATGTGTTGTTTATCCAGTAGGCCCCTATTGTCGGCGAAGATGAAGTATTTACTGTACCACTCGTCGGCATAAACATCCAAAGCTGTTTGACCCTCAAGAGATTCCCCTTCTTCAATCTCCTCAAATAATACTTCCAGAATCACTTTTATTGCCTCTACTCTCGTGATTTTTTGATTTGGTTTGAATGTGCCATCGTCATAACCATCAACCCACACCTGCTCTTTCGCATAACAAATGTATGGGGCGAACCATTGGTCATTTACATCCGGGAAACAGTTTTTGTATACGTCCGGATCCGGCTCCAATCTAGTTGCCACAACCATTTTTGTGAGCTCGGCTCGGTTTATTTCATCATCAGGTTTAAAAGTTCCGTCAGGATAACCGGCTATTATCTCTCTTTCTGCTAAGGCATTTATGGCTGTCCTGTTTAGGTGGTCTTCAGTTACATCCGGGAAGGTTGTGAATAATTTTTCAACCACATCCATGTCGAAAAACTCGAAACTTTCCACCATTTCTATCACGTATTGATTGTAATAATCCATTCTTGGGTAGTTTGTTTCCAAGTTTACATCGCTAATCGCATAGGATGTTCCCTCTTTTTCTGTAAAAATTTTGTTAAAATTCTTTTTATCTTCGCTGTTGTAGTAAGTTCCTATCAAGGCGTTTCCCATTCCGTGGAAAAATGTTTCCTCTACTCCATCCAGATCTTCACTATAACCTTCTGCATCTTGGGGAGCATCTTCCAGCTCTGTGTCCGGATATTTAAATACGCTGAAAATTATTTCTTTGTTATCGGGATTGACGACCGTTACCCCATCTGAAAGTGTTTCTATTTCGAGAGCTGAGGGAAAAATGAACGAAAATGAGTCTTTGAGATCGATATACTGATGAAAGTCATCTGTAAATTCAAATGAATTGTAAATTTCTTCAACTGTTTCGCGGTATTTGCTTGGGATTGGGAAATCTTCAACATCTTCGAGTAAACGCCCACTCAAAATTACGATCAGGCTACCTCTTTTTATTATGGTTCTTGGGTATTTTTTGCCGGCCTCTGTGTCCAGGTAGATGGCCTCTTTTGCGATCAAGTCATTTGCCTCCGAGAAGAATATGTCCTTTGTTTCTATGAGTTTGGTGTTTTCGTTTACGTAGAACTGAATGGCTTGGTCTAATGTTTCTCCCTCGAATTCTTGTATAATGAAATACGAATCACCATATACTTTTTCCGGGGCGAATCCTTGCATTTCGTCACCATATGTTTTGGATTGCCAGTCGGTCGGAAATTTTACGGAAAATGAGTGTGAAGTGGAATAGCCGTTATACTGATACCAATCTTCTGTGTCCACCGCATAAGCAGTTGCTGTCGTGAGGATCACTATTATTAGTAGAGGAATAAGTTTTTTCATATTACAATTTTAGTCAGAAGTTTTTCGAAAGTCCAGCATCTGAAGTTGCAATTGTTCTTTGTGTCTCCATACGTTTTTTTCCAAATGGAACACAACATCGATTTTCCTGTGTTTTCTCATGTCGTCCGCAAATGCTCCCATTCTAAATGCGATTGTGCTTACATCTTTGTCATTTATTCGGGTTGAAAATTTGAGATGTTGTTTTTCTTTGCCAACTTGTTGGATAAATTGCGGCTCTATCCCGGAAAGTATAAAAACCGGCTGTGAATTTTCCACTCCGAAAGGACTTAGCTCATTTAATTCTTTTATGAAATTGAAGTTCACCTCTTTTTTATCAATTCTGCAATCAATTTCGAGAGTTGGAGTAAGATCCTTGTTCTTAAGTTTTTTGGCAGCTTCTTTTGTTAATGCGGCTTTGAATTTTTTGAGATTTTCTTTTTTCAGGTTAAATCCTGCCGCTTGGGCATGACCTCCGAAACTTATAAGTAAATCTTTGTGTGCAGTTATTGCTTCTATTATGTTAAATGAATCCCTACTCCTTGCAGAAGCCACCAATGTATCGCCAAAATCCTGCATTATGATTGCGGGACGCATAAATTTCTCTGCCAATCTGCTCGCTATTAGACCAATAATACCAACATGCCAGTATGCACTTTCCGCTATTATAATATATGGGAGGTTATTTTGACTAATCAACAACTCTGCTTCCTTTTGCGCTTCAAAAGTCATTTCTTTCCTTTTCGTATTCAGAGTTTCGAGTTCGTTTCCAAGTTTGTTTACCTTTTCACTTTCATTTTCTTGAAGCAGGAGTGAAAGTGCCAGGTATGGATCTCCAATTCTACCCGCCGCATTGATTCTTGGTGCAATTCTATAACCTATCGACGAAGAAGACATTTCCCTTATGTCCGCCAATTCTATTATTTTTTTGAGTCCAATCCATTTGGTATTCTCAAGATTTTCCAGTCCTTTTTTTACGATGTACCAGTTCTCTCCTCTAAGTGGCCCCAGATCAGCAACAGTACCGAGTGCCGCTAAATCTATGAGCGGACTAAATGACTCTTCTTCCGGAAGTAAGGCTTGAGCCAGTTTCAAAGCAACTCCTGCTCCCGTTAAACCTTTGAAAGGGTAAGAAGAATTTGGATCTCTTGGGTGTAAAATGGCTATTGCCTTGCTTGGTACGCCTTTTTCAGGAATTGTATGATGATCCGTGATAATAGTTTCCATCCCCCGGCTTGCCGCTTTTTCTATTTCTTTTTCACATGAAATCCCACAATCTACTGTAATCAACAGTTTTACATCTATTGCTACCAGTTCATCGATGAATTTTTCCGATAGTCCGTAGCCATCTTCTACTCTGTTTGGCAATCTGTAGGAGGCATTTGCTCCCAGTTTTTTCAAAACATGGACAAGAATCGCAGTTCCAGTAATTCCATCCACATCATAATCTCCAAAAACCACTATTCTTTCTTTTTTCTCGACTGCTTCTTTTATCCGAGCGATTATTTTCCCCATATCATTGAAAAGGAAGGGATCATGTAGAACCTTTTCGTCCTTATCGTCCAAAAGCCCCCTATTTTCGAGAATTTTCTCAAAACTATTTTTAGTTTCGTCGCTATTTTTTATTATCCACTTCTTTCCAAGGACTGACATGATTTTGGTGTTAGCCATCTCACATTATCATACCTTTTGAGCCAAGTCATTTGTCTTTTTGCGTATCTTCTTGTGTTTCTTTTCAGGATTTCGAGGCATTCGGGCAGTGGCATTTCGCCTTTTATATAAGGGATTATTTCTTTGACACCGAGTGAAGTCATGGACGGTAATGCCGGATCATATCCTTTTTCTACCAACGCTTTTACTTCGTCGAGGAGACCTGTGTTTTTTTGTTGATCTACTCTTTTATTTATTCTCTCGTAAATTTCTTCTCGTGGCCGTTGTATTCCGAGCATGAATATGTCAAATTTTGGTTGTGATTTTTTGTCTTTTTTTGGTGCTTTGGTAGATTTATTGATTTCGATTGCTCTTATTACGTATCTGATATTGTTTGGATGAATGTTTTTCGCGGCCTGAGAATCAAGCTTTTTTAGTTTTTCATAAATGTATTCCGCTCCATGTTTTTCCGCTTCTTCATTGAGTTTTTTTCTGAGTTTTTCGTTTGGGGCGGCTCGTGGCACATCATATCCTTCCGTTATCGCGCTTACATATAGCCCGGTTCCTCCGGCTAATATAGGTACATGCCCTCTTTCGTATATTCCATCGATAATTTCGAGGGCCATCTCTTTGTACTGCGCTAGCGTAAACGGTTCGTCAGGTTTTCTGATTGCGAGCATGTGATGTGGAATACCTTTTTGGTCTTCTATAGTGTCTGTCGCGATTGGCATTTCTTGGTAAATTTGCCTGGAATCTGTGGAAATGATTTCCCCGTTTAGATCTTTTGCTATTTTCAGTGAAATATCTGTCTTTCCCGTGGCTGTTGCTCCGAGTATTACCACTAAGGGGTTTTTTGCTGATTGTAGAAAGGATTTTAATTCCTCTGTTAAGCTCATGGGAGAAATTTAGCTTTTGTATGGTGTTTTAGTCAAGGGG
>JBDRIE010000049.1:0-3264 GCA_043816165.1 Nitrospirota bacterium
GAAATAAATACCATTCCGGGATTTACTTCTATATCAATGTACCCGAAAATGTGGGAAGCTTCCGGACTTTCATACCCGAAACTTATTGACAGACTTATTGAGCTTGCGCTCGAGAGATACAATGACAAGCAGAGAAACAAGGTCGAAGCGGATTTGAATAGTGATTGGTATAAATAATCTAGTTTGAATTTTTAAATTCTAACGCTTTTAGTAATACTTTTGCGGCTTGAGCTCTATTCAGATTTCCTTTAGGATTAAATGTTCCATCGTCGTTTCCGCTAAATATCCCTGCAACCACGTTTGCTGCTACGCTTTCAGCTTCTGAAATCTTATAACTATCTGTGAATTGATCTATGACGTCATTGGTATCCTCTGCGACTCCGAGCTCTAGTACTTCTGCATTTAGTTTTGCCACTTTTTCTCGTGATATTGGAGCATTCATAGTGATCCCATCCAGAATATTTTCTCCAAATTGTTTTTGCAATCCACATGCCGAATCAATAGCCCATGAAATTTCTCCCGCAACCGGTCTTAAAGTCTGTGTACAGCTTATATCTTCTGCTCCCACTGTCCGTGCAATCATTTCGATATATTCTGCCCCAATCAGCTCTTTCCCTGGTTCCATTTCAATCCCCTCTCCTCCTTTTCCCTTCATGAATCCAGCCGCCTTTGCGCCCATAGCGTATTTGCCGTACCAATCTTCTGGAGAGACGTCTTTAAATGCCGTTTTCCCCTCTTCAAAAAGTCTATCATTTTCCCCATTTCTCTTCTCTGCAATTTTGTTTTTCACCTCATCTAAATGTTTTCTTAATTCATCATTTGTTCTTTCTTCTATAAAGAATTTTATAACCTCAATCCTAGGTCTTAAATATTCGTATGTTTTGTTGCTCCAGACGTTACCCGCAAATTCTTCCAATAGAGTTTCTACTTCGGTCTTCGTACTTGAACTAAGAGCTGAAGAAGCTTGTCCAACAGTGTTAATTATCTCTAGTGCTGCATTTCTTTGATCTAGAATGTTGTTTTTGGTTGTTTCGTCCGCAAATGACACAAATTCTATTGCTTTTGCTACTTTTTCACTTAATTTATTTGCTGAAGCTTCCGTTATTCTGTTAAAAGTTGTCGCCATTTTCTCCATAACTAAATTCATTCTCTCCTCCACCATCTGATCAACAACTTTCTCTACTTCTGATAATTTGGTTAGTATTTTTTCATTTACAATCTTTCGGGTATGTTCATCTACGAAAGAATCAGAGACTGATTTTTGTATACTAGCTTTACTCCGTACTCTTGGTCTAATAATTTTTTTAGCAATCTCTTCAAGCTCTTCTTCTGTCTTTTCCACCATTTGTCGTGCGTTTTTTTCGTCGCCCTTGTATGTGTGTGCTCCGCGTTTAGCAATTGCTTTACAAGTATTTTCGTTTACAGCCGGAACGACCTCTGCTCCTTGACACATATAGCTTGGGTCGTAGCTGTTTGTATAAGTTGCTTCTTTTTTACTGTAGTATAGACAACAAACGGGTTCATAATTTTTCAGAACACAGTATTCACTATCACCACATGTCGTGTCTTGACAATCCAGAGGTCCATTATCATCATTATCTTTTCCATCATTGCAAATTTCTGCTTCTATTTTTTCAACTGGCTGATAATCTATTTCAATTGCTACGGAATCTGAATAATTTTTCATTGTACTCCATTTCCCTTTAAGTGCATCGTCAAATATGTAATATATAAGGCCTACTTTAATGTAGTACGTTCCGTTTTCCAGCTCACTGAATACCTCTGTGTACTCATCCTCTATTGGCATAGATGGAATTGGGGAGCCATATGGAAAAACTGGTGATTCCATATTGGCATTAGTCCAGGTTTCCTTTTCCAAATCCTCTTTGGTAAAATCGCTATCTTTTTTAATTACAACCCAATAATAGTATGTGTCCTTGTAATCCTCCTCCCCTGTATATTTTTCCCATTTAACGGCGAGGATATTTTTGTGCATATTGTACAATGTGGGTGTTTTCACTTTATTCTCCACGGGAACTTCCACAATTTCTGGTTCGTCAACATCTCCCAATTTTAGCGTTACAGTATCCGAAAGATGTGCAAATTCATTATCTGACTTATTTCCAAATCCAAGAGGCCCGTTACCTGAGTAATAAACTATACCTACCTTGAAGAAATACCTTCCGTCCGCTAAGTTTTTATAGACATAATTATATTCGCTACTTGATGGATTCGGTTCTATTATGTTCACTAGCGGGGAAATAACTTCTACTGTACTTAGGTTTTCTAATTCATCTGCGGTATAATCGCTGTCTTTCTTGATAATAACGACGTATTTGTATTTATCTTGCTTGAGAGTTCCGCCAAATTCATTCCATGATATAGACATTTGTAATGAATCTATTTTGGCAGTTGGTGTTGTGATTTTTTCGGCTGGATTGTATGCAACACAAGTTCCATCTGTACATGTACTAATACTCAATGAAGCCGCTTCTGCCTTCAAGAAATCACCGACTGGGATTGTTATTACAAGTAAAATAAACGCACTAACAATTACAGTTGTTTTTGAAAATTTCCACCACTTTGTTGAATTTGACATTTTCATTTTTGTTAATTGGATTCATTGTACTATATTTCTACTCCTTGCCCAACGTTTTTGATTAACTTGACTACAGAAGGCTGTTTCCTTAAGATGAGGTAGCTTTATTTTTATACGAAAATATGGGGATTTTAAGCAGGAAGCCACATCGAAGGGGGAATTACTACCTTGCTCTTGATATTGGAACCGAGTTTGTAAAGGCTCTTGTGTGTGCATCGGAGGGTACAAAAGGTCGTGTTCTTGGCGTTGGTCGAAAAAGACAGAAACTTGGGGATATGCAGAGCGGAACCGTTACGGACATTGCCGCTGTAATCGGCAATTGCCACGATGCTATTCGCGAGGCGGAGAGAGAGGCGGGTGTTACTCCGGATCAGATGATTATGGGAATTGCCGGAGAACTTGTTAAGGGCGCGACAACCACAACTACATATACGAGAACCCGCCCAGACCACAAGATGGATTTGGCGGAACTCAAGAACATTGTTCACAAGGTTCAGTGGAAAGCTTTTGACCAGGTTCGCGGGCAGCTTGCTTTTGAGACCGGATATAACGAGATCGATGTAAAGCTTGTGAATGCCGCGATTGTTGATGTGCGGATTGATGGATACAAGGTCACAAATCCGATAGGATTTCAGGGGAAAGATGTCGCTTTGAGTATTTTCAAC